>NZ_CP109603.1:784444-1098888 GCF_025905425.1 Pseudomonas putida
GGGTCGGTGCGTTGATGGCGGCCAACTACTTCGGCCTGGCCGTGGGCGGCAAGGTCGGCCACCGGCTGATCGGCCGGGTAGGGCACATCCGCGCCTATGCGACCTGCGCGGGCATCGTCTGCGCGGCGGTGCTCGGCCATGGCATGACCAACTGGCTGCCGGCTTGGGTCGGGCTGCGGATGGTGGTCGGCTTGGGGATGATGTGCCAGTACATGGTCATCGAGAGCTGGCTCAATGAACAAGCCGACGCCAAGCACCGTGGCGCGGTGTTCAGCGGCTACATGATCGCCTCTTACCTGGGCCTGGTGCTCGGCCAGCTGATCCTGGTGGTGCACCCCGAGCTCGGCCCTGAACTGCTGATGTTGGTCGCCATGTGCTTCGCCCTGTGCCTGGTGCCCGTGGCGATGACCCGGCGCATTCACCCGGCGCCTTTGCGCCCGGCACCGATGGAGCCCAAGTTCTTCATCAAGCGGGTGCCCCAGTCGCTGAGCACGGTACTCGGTTCGGGGCTGATCGTCGGTTCGTTCTACGGCCTGGCGCCGCTGTATGCTTCTAGCCAAGGGCTGTCCACCGAGCAGATCGGTCTGTTCATGGGCAGCTGCATCTTTGCCGGGTTATTGGTGCAGTGGCCGTTGGGCTGGCTGTCCGACCGCTACGACCGCGCGGTGCTGATTCGCAGTGCCGCAGTCGGCCTGGCGCTGGCCTCGGCGCCGTTGGCGATTTTACCCAGCGTGCCGCTGGAGTTGCTGTTCGGCATCGGCTTTGTCATCTCGTTGCTGCAGTTCTGCCTGTATCCGTTGGCGGTGGCGTTCTCTAATGACCATGTGGAGAGCGAGCGCCGCGTATCGCTGACGGCCATGTTGCTGGTCACTTATGGCGTGGGCGCCTGTATCGGCCCGCTGGCAGCCGGGGTATTGATGAAGGTGCTGGGCTCGCAGATGCTCTATGCCTTCTTCGTGTTCTTCGCGCTGGTGCTGGTGTGGCGGATTCGGCCGAAAGCGGTCACCGGGCTGCACCAGGTGCAGGACGCACCGTTGGGCCACGTGGCGATGCCTGCAGCCGGTTCGCCGTTGTCGGCGGCGCTGGACCCACGGGTCGATGAACAAACCGTGCAGGACGTGATGCAGGCACCGGTGGCGGCGGAAGATACCGAGCAGGATCAGGCGTCGAGCGCCGAGGGCGTCAAGCCTGAAGCTGAGATGCAGCGGTCGGTTTGACCCGCTCCCCCCGATGAACAGAGCTGAGTGAGTCACTCCTCGCTTGTCATCGGTACTCAGCCAGAGCCGAAAAAAAAGGATGGTCGCCCAGCGGCGTATCAACCACGCCAATCTGGCCGAATTGGCAATGCAGCTCGGCGGTGAATGTGCAATGAATCATAAAGGGCATGCTCCGCGAAGCGCCCGAGGTGGGCAGGCGCCAAACGAAAACGCCACCCGATTGGGTGGCGTTCAGGCCTGAAGCGGCGCTATCAATAGTCGTCTTTATCGAACCGCCGCGCCTCACGCTGCAGTTGGTAGACAAAGCTCTCGATCTTGCGCTGCGCCTGGCCGCTGAGGTTATGGAAGCGTACGCCAGCGAAGGTGGTGTTGATACGCTCTTCGAAGTGCAGGTGGCGCAGTTCGACCATGGTATCGCCCAGGCCCAGTGGGTTGCCAGCCTTGAAGCGCTCGTACACCTGGCCCAGTTGCAGGCGGTCCTCGACATTGCCTTCGAAGCGCAGCTTGCAACCGGTGGCCGAGATGTCCAGCAGCTTGCCGCGCAGGGCGCCGTTGCCCTTGAGGTGAGTGCCGTCGAGGGTGATGTCGACCAGCTGTGACAGCTTGAGTGCGGCGCGGAATGCGTTGCGGCGCTGGTGGTAGGTCATTTCTTCCGGCATCGCGCCGCGGTAGCAGCGGTGGCCGTTGACTTCACTGATGGTCAGCGGGGCATTGCATTCCCAGGCGATGCGCACACCATCGTGGAAGCCTTCGACGCGAAACGATTCGCCGTTCTCGATGAATTTTTCGCCGTCGCGGGGGATCATCTCGTCCAGTGCCAGGGTTTTGCTGTCGCGGTCGACATGTACCACGTAGCTCTGAAAGCGCTGGCTGCGATCATGGAAGGTGATGATCAGGGGGTCATGACTTTCCTGCAGCTGTCGCAGGTTGGCCGCGATCTCCAAAGGCGTACTGAGCACCTTTGGCGGCTGCGGGGCATCGGCTTCATTGAACACGGCTAATCAATCTCCAGGCAAAAACGACACACGCAAGTAACGGCATTTTGCCAGTATGTTCTGTGCCTTGATAGAAGTATCACACTTGGCTGAGTGCGCGCGGCTTGGCCAGCAGCGAGGTGCTGCCCCGGCTGTCGTAGAGCGACGGAGAATCGCCACCCATGAGGATTCTGATCTGGTTGTTGGTGACGTGTTGCTGAACCTGGATGATCCGGCCGTTAGTCTCGTTGACCTGCCGGCAGGTGTCCATTAGCTGGGTCAGCACGTCGAGTTGCTGCATGAGCACTTCACCATTCGCTGACTGTGCGGCCACGGCCTGTATTCCGGCGCGGTTGGCACTCAGGCCGAGGCCGGCAAGCAAGTTGTTGCGCCGCTGGCCTTGCTGTTCGAGCAACACGATCAGCGACTGCTTGCGGGCCAGGATGCCCTCCAGTGGCGCCATGTCGCGCCCATGCAAGGCGACTGCTTCCTGTTGAAGAAGGTCAAGCAGCTCCTGCATCGGGGCAATGTCATCTTCGATCAGTTGCAGCAAAGTGATGTCGTGCATGGCTAACTCTTGGCTTCAGTAAGCGTCCATGAAGTCAGCGCGCCGAACGGTCAGCGCTGGGCTTCGAAATCGAGCAGTTTGCTGGCGACCCGGCCGGCATCGACCTGGTAGCTGCCATCGGCGATCGCCTGTTTCAACTGGGCCACGCGGGCACTGTTGACGACGGGCTGCTCGCGCAGCGTGTCGCTGACTTTTTGCAACTGCTGTGCCTCTTGGCTGAGGTGTACTGCTTCTCCGCTGGCGACGGTGCTTTTTGGCGCTTCCTGGCTCGCGCCGGGCTTTTCGGCGGTGCCGGACGCGGCAGAGCCACGAACGCCGCCCGTGACGGACGGAGAGTTATTCAAACGACTGAAGTCGATGACCATGATCAGAAACCCCTGGGTATTTGGACGCTTGCCTTGTTTTCGGCCAACCCGATAGAAACTTTAGGCACAAATGCTTAGCCGCCTGTCAGCAAGCTCGCGAACCCGTTTTCTGACACAGTTTAGGAAAAGCCGTTCCACACTGCCAGCGCAATCCTGCTACATCGTCACCTCGACCTGGCCGGGGCCGGTCACTCTGGCCTTGATCACGCGTTTGGAATTCAGGTTGCGCACCCGGATCTGTTCGCTCAGGCCACCCTTGCTCAACGCTTCGCCCGGCATGCGCACGCTCAGGCTGCCGCTGCGGGCGATGATTACCACCTGGTCGCCCTTGCGCACCACCTCGGCCTGCTCAAGGTGCTGCGGGGTGAGCACCTGGTCGATGACGGTGGGCCGTAGCATCTTCATGCCCACCGCCTGGTCGAGTTCGCTGAGAAAACCCTGGCCGAGGGTGCCGACATCGCGCTCGCGCAGGGCCACGTCGCCTTCGCCTACCACGTTGTCGCGCTTGAGCGGGCGGGTAACCACCACCACATCGCGGAACAACCGCACCGTTGCCGGCACGAACACGGTCCATGGCGCGGCACTGTCGCAGCGTACCCGCACGGTGACCCGGCCTAGTGGCTGCGAGGGGCTTTCCAGTGACGCGTCCAGCGGCTGGCTGCACAGTGGCATGCGCAAACGAGGGTCGAGCGTGCTGACCTGGATCTCGTAACGGCCGACGGTCTGGGTGGTGGCCAGATAATCTTCTACGGTGAATTCAAGAAACCCTTGGGTGACACCGATAAGCTGTTCAGGCAAGGTAAACGCGTCCGCCAGCGTGCGAACGCCGGGCACCAGCAGGCACAGCGTGGCCAGCGAGCCAGTCAGCAGGTGCGTCAATCGTCGGAAAAATGTCGTTTTCGTGTACATGGCGCTCAAAAAAGCAAAGCCCGTGCCGACTCGGTACCTGATTTGCAACGAAAGGCTGAAACGTAAAGGAGTCTGGCATGGCGGGTGTTATGGATTCGGTCAACCAGCGTACACAGCTGGTGGGGCAGAATCGCTTGGAATTGTTGCTGTTTCGCCTCAATGGCGGGCAGCTCTACGGCATCAACGTGTTCAAGGTCAGAGAAGTACTGCAGTGCCCTGCGCTGACCTTGCTGCCCAAGTCCCACCCGGTGGTGCGCGGCGTGGCCAACATTCGTGGGGCGACCATCCCGATCCTCGACCTGTCGATGGCCACCGGGCTGGCGCCGCTGCAGGAAGACACGCGCAACAGTTTCGTGATCATCACTGAGTACAACACCAAGACCCAGGGCTTCCTGGTGCACTCGGTCGAGCGCATCGTCAACATGAACTGGGAAGAAATCCATCCGCCACCCAAGGGCACCGGCCGCGACCACTACCTGACTGCCGTCACCCGGGTGGACAATCGCATGGTCGAGATCATCGACGTAGAGAAGGTGCTGGCCGAAGTGGCGCCGTCGTCCGAGCAGGTGTCTGCCGGGGTGGTCGATGCCGAAGTGCAGGACAAGGCCGTGCTGCTGCGGGTGTTGACCGTCGACGATTCGTCGGTGGCGCGCAAGCAGGTCAGCCGCTGCCTGCAAACCGTCGGTGTCGAGGTGGTGGCGCTGAACGACGGCCGCCAGGCGCTCAACTACCTGCGCCAGCTGGTGGAGGAGGGCAAGCGTCCGGAAGAAGAGTTCCTGATGATGATCTCGGACATTGAAATGCCAGAAATGGACGGTTACACGCTCACGGCGGAGATCCGCAGCGATCCGCGCATGCAAAAATTGCACATCGTCCTGCATACTTCGCTCTCTGGGGTATTTAACCAGGCGATGGTCAAGAAAGTCGGCGCCGATGATTTTTTGGCCAAGTTCAAACCGGACGACCTGGCCCAGCGCGTGGTTGATCGGATCAAAGCAACGCATTGAAGCAGCCGGGAGCCCGCTCCCGGCACCAGCGATTGAAAAGAGGCGGCAAGAGTGTCTACGGGTAATTTGGATTTCGAACAGTTCCGGGTCTTCCTGGAGAAAGCCTGTGGCATCCTGCTGGGCGAGAATAAGCAGTACCTGGTCTCCAGCCGTCTCAACAAGCTGATGGAGCAACAGGGCATCAAGAGTCTGGGTGAGCTGGTGCAGCGCATCCAGACCCAGCCGCGCAGCGGCTTGCGCGAACAGGTGGTCGACGCGATGACGACCAACGAGACTCTGTGGTTCCGCGATACCTACCCCTTCGAGGTGCTGAAGAACAAGGTCATCCCCGAGTTCATCAAGAATAACCCGGGCCAGCGCCTGCGCATGTGGTCGGCGGCCTGCTCATCGGGGCAGGAGCCTTACTCCATCTCGATGGCCATCGACGAGTTCGAGCGCAGCAACCTGGGCCAGTTGAAGATGGGGGCGCAGATCGTCGCCACCGACCTGTCCGGGACCATGCTGACCAACTGCAAGACCGGCGAATACGACAGCCTGGCGATTGCCCGCGGCTTGTCCCAAGAACGCCTGCAGCGTTACTTCGACCCCAAGGGGCCGGGGCGTTGGGCGGTCAAGCCGGCCATTCGCAGCCGCGTCGAGTTCCGCTCGTTCAACCTGCTCGACAGCTACGCCAGCCTGGGCAAGTTCGACATCGTGTTCTGCCGCAACGTGCTGATCTATTTTTCGGCCCAGGTGAAGAAGGACATCCTGCTGCGCATCCACAGCACGCTCAAGCCTGGGGGTTACCTGTTCCTTGGGGCTTCGGAGGCGTTGAATGGGTTGCCGGACCATTACCAGATGGTGCAGTGCAGCCCGGGGATTATCTACCAGGCCAAGTAAGGCCAGGTGGGTATGCCTTGAGGGTTGTGGTGCCTGTGAGATCGAGCGCCGCCCGCGCGGCGCATCGCGACGCAAGGCCGCTCCCACATTTGTCTCGGGCCAGTGAGGCCTGTGAGATTTGCGCGCGACCGCTTTGTTTGTCCGACTTGATATTTCGCCATGCTCCAAGGGGCCGCGCGCCCATGTCCCAGGACTAATTGGCCCGAAACAAATGTGGGAGCGGCCTTGCGTCGCGATGCGCCGCGCGGGCGGCGCTCGATCTCACAAGCGCCAAATCGCTATCGTCAAACCCTGACGTCAATATTTTGTTTTGCCGCTTTTGCCGCCCGGCAATTGCCGCTTTTCCCTCCCCAGGCGGAAGCACTTTGCCGCTTTTCTGGCATCAAGCCTGCCAGTTCATCCCTCGCAACCCCGTGTTTCCGGCCTTTCCGGTGGTTGGCACAGCCCTTGCTATACCTTGCTCAACGACACTCCGGTCAACCTTTGAAGGTTTCCCCGACATGAGCATCAGCTTCGACAAGGCGCTTGGCATTCACGAAAAGGCTCTGGGCTTCCGCGCCCAGCGCGCTGAAGTGCTGGCCAACAACATCGCCAACGCCGATACGCCCAACTACAAGGCGCGTGACATGGACTTCTCCTCGGTGCTCGCTGCCGAGAGTGAAAAACAGCAAAGCGGCCGCTTCGCCCTGGACCGTACCAACAGCCGGCACATCGAGGCCGACGGCCTGGCCATCGCCGACGACACGCTCAAATACCGCACCCCGATGCAGCCATCGATCGACCAGAACACCGTCGACGCTCATCTAGAGCAA
This sequence comes from Pseudomonas putida, assembly GCF_025905425.1. NCBI lineage: Bacteria > Pseudomonadati > Pseudomonadota > Gammaproteobacteria > Pseudomonadales > Pseudomonadaceae > Pseudomonas > Pseudomonas putida. Next base: position 791,176 of record NZ_CP109603.1, read on the forward strand.
TCGAACTACACCGAAAACGCCATCGGATTCCAGGCAAGCTTCACCTTGCTCAACAGTAAATTCAAAGGGCTGGTTTCGGCCCTGCGCGGAGAGTAATCATGTCCCTTTCCAGTGTCTTCAACATTGCCGGTAGCGGCATGAGCGCGCAGAACACCCGCCTCAACACTGTGGCCTCGAACATCGCCAACGCCGAGACCGTGTCGTCGAGCATCGACCAGACCTACCGCGCCCGTCACCCGGTGTTCGCCACCACCTTCCAGAATGCGCAGGGCGGTACCAGCCAGTCGCTGTTCGAGGATCAGGGCGAAGCCGGGCAGGGTGTGCAGGTCAAAGGCATCGTCGAGGACCAGAGCAACCTGGAGGCGCGCTACGAGCCAAACCACCCGGCGGCGAACAAGGACGGCTACGTCTACTACCCAAACGTCAACGTGGTCGAGGAGATGGCTGACATGATCTCTGCCAGCCGTGCGTTCCAGACCAACGCCGAGCTGATGAATACGGCCAAGGCCATGATGCAGAAGGTCCTGACCCTGGGTCAGTGATAAGGAATTCAGACCATGGCAATCGATACTACTGGCGTTAATCTCAAAGACGTACTCGCAGCGTCGGGTGTCGGTACTGCTGCCAAGAAGGCTGCGGACACGGCATCCAAAACTGGCAACGACTCGCTTGGCAAGGACGCGTTCCTGCAATTGCTGGTCACCCAGATGCAGCACCAGAACCCGCTAGACCCGCAGGACAACGGCGAGTTCGTTGCTCAGTTGGCGCAGTTCAGCAGCCTGGAAGGGATTACATCGCTGAATGACTCGGTCAGCGCGATCACCAGTTCCCTGGGCTCGTCCCAGGCCCTGCAGGCCTCTTCGCTTGTCGGGCGCTCGGTGGTGGTACAGAACAACAAGGCGGTGGTCGACACCACTGAAAGCTTCAACGCGCAGTTCGTTGTGCCGCAGGCGATCAGCGAAGCGAAGATCACCATCAAGGACAAGGACGGTAACACCGTCAAGACCATTGAATTGGGTGAGCAGAAAGCCGGTTATGCGGACTTCATCTGGGATGGCACCAATGCCAGCGGCGAAAAAGTCGACCCAGGTACCTACACCTTTACCGCCAGTACCACCGTGGATGGCAAGTCGGTGCAGATGAGCACGTTGCTCCCGGCAAAGGTCACCAGCGTCAGCTTCAGCGCCGCTGGCGAGATGGTGTTGAACCTTGCTGGTGTGGGCAAGGTTTCCCTGTCTGACGTACAAACCATCGGTATCTAAGGCCGGTCAATACGGCAAATGGAGTGTCCTTATGTCTTTCAATATCGGCCTTAGTGGTCTGTACGCAGCGAACAAGCAGCTTGATGTCACCGGCAACAATATTGCAAACGTCAATACCACCGGGTTCAAATCGTCTCGTGCCGAATTTGCAGACGTCTATGCAGGTTCCAACCGCCTGGGCGTAGGCAAGAACCAGATCGGTAACGGCGTGCGCTTGGCTGCTGTTTCCCAGCGGTTTGCCCAGGGCGATGTCAACACCACCGGGAATGCGCTGGACATGGGCATTCAAGGGCAGGGGTTCTTTGTGCTGTCTGACAATGGCTCGCATGTCTACACCCGAGCGGGCGCCTTCCAGCCCAGTAAAGACAACTTTGTGATTACCTCGGATGGCCTGCGGCTGCAGGGTTATGCGGCCGACGCGAGCGGCAAGATCCAGAAGAGTGGGCTGACTGACCTGAAGATTGATACCTCGGCATTGCAGCCCAAGGCGACTTCGCTGATTGATCAGGGCATCAACCTGAACTCGTCGGCAAAATCGATTCCATTCCAGGTCTATGACAACACCACGCCGCCGACCATGGGTGCGTTCAACCCGGCGGATGCAAGTACCTATCAGCGTTCGACGTCCAGCACTGTGCAAGACAGTGACGGTGTCGACCACACCGTGGAGCAGTACTACCGAAAGACCGGTACCAATGAGTGGACCATGTACACCTTGGTCGATGGGCGCAATCCGTTCGATCCGACCAGCACAACCCCGGTGGCGGGTGTCATCGACTACAACAGCGATGGGTCCATCAGTGGCATGCTTGCTGACAGCAATGGCGTGCCGAGCGGGGCGTCGTTCACCGTAAGCAACGGTAACTTCAACATGACCGGCTGGGTGCCTGCCATGCAGGATGCCAATGGTGACTGGGCCGCCAGCGGTGCTACCGGTGCTGCTCAAACGCTGGGCGTCACTTCGCCAGCCTTGGTTGCGAACAAACCGTTCGATCCGGCCGACGAAGCCACTTATAACCGTTCATTCCCAACCAAGGTGTATGACAGCCAAGGCAACGAGCACACCCTGGAGCAGTTCTATCGCAAAACTGGCACCAACGAGTGGACCATGTACACCCTGGTCGATGGGCGTAACCCGTTCGATCCAAGCAGCACCCAGCCGCTGGTGGGCACCATCAATTTCAATAGCGATGGCTCGGTCAACTCAATGACGGCGGACAACACCGGCCTGCCTGTCGGTACGTCGTTCACTGTTGCCAACAATACCTTCAGCATGGTGGGTTGGGTGCCGGCGTCCCAGGGGGCTTCGGGTAACTGGGGTGCCAATGGCGCGGTGGGCAATGCCACTGGCATGAAGCTGTCGATGGCCAGCACGACCTCCTACAACACTGAGACTGCACGTATGTCGCAATCTCAGGATGGCTATGCCACCGGTATTTTGTCGAACTTGAGCATCGATGCGACAGGCGTGCTGTTCGCCAGCTTCAGCAATGGGCAGTCCCGTGCCATTGGCCAGGTGGCGTTGGCCAGTTTCGCTAACGAGCAGGGCCTTCAGCAGATCGGTGGTACTCGTTGGACTGAAACCTACAACTCCGGCATTCCCGGTATCGATGCGCCGAAGACAGGTACCCTGGGTGCTATCGAGTCCAATGCGCTGGAAGGGTCGAACGTCAACCTGACTCAGGAGCTGGTGGAGCTGATCAAGGCACAAAGCAACTACCAGGCGAACGCCAAGACCATTTCGACTGAAAGCACCATCATGCAGACCATCATCCAGATGGCCTGATGGACGCTTTTTGATGGTGTGTAGATAAACCCCTTTCTTGTGAAGGGGTTTGTCGTTTTGTAGGAGGGCTCATGAAAAAGCAGCTTGTCGCTTGGCTGGCAGCGTTCTGCCTCTATCACGCGCAGGCAGGTACCGCGCCGTGGTGGCGCTGGGAGAGCCAAGTGGATGGGCGCTTGGTGTGTTCCCAGTGGTCGCCAGGGGAAGGGTGGAAGCGGTTCGCGGGGCCTTACAACAATGGTGGGTGTCGTGAACGCTAGCGGTCGCTTTGCCGTTATCGGCAATCCGGCGCCGGATAACCGACGTTCAGCGTGTGGGTGGTTCCCGCAAGAGCCCGTATCCACGGGCTTTTTCATGATTTCATGAAGTTGGTTCGGAACTTGCCTTACTGCCTCCATAGCGACGGCGAGCGGCAAACGACCGCCACTGCAGCGGAGGATAACTGTGGACAAGATGCTTTACGTGGCCATGACCGGCGCCAGCCAGAACGCGCTGGCGCAGAAGGCCCATGCCAACAACCTGGCGAACATTTCCACCAACGGCTTTCAGCGCGACCTGGAGCAGGCGCGCTCGATGCCGGTGTTTGGCGACAGCTTTCCGGCGCGCGCCTTCGCCATGACCGAACGCCCGGCCACCGACTTCAGTGAAGGCCCGATGGTCGAGACCGGCCGCGAGCTGGACGTGACCGTGGCCGGCAAGGGTTTTATCGCCGTGCAGGCCCCGGATGGCAGCGAAGCCTATGTGCGCACCGGCAGCCTGAACATCGACGCCTTGGGCGTGCTGCGTGCCGGCAACGGTATGCCGGTGATCGGCAACGGCGGCCCGATTGCCATTCCGCCGGAGCAGAAAGTTGAAGTGGGTGCTGACGGCACTATCAGCATTCGCGCCATGGGTGAAGACCCACGCGTGATGGCCGAGGTCGACCGCATCAAACTGGTCAACCCCGACATCAAAGGCCTGACCAAGGGCCTGGACGGCATGATTCACACCACCAATGGCCAACCGGCAGATGCCGACGTCAACGTTCGCGTGGTGTCGGGCTTTCTGGAAGGCAGCAACGTCAACGCCGTCGAGGAAATGACCTCGGTGCTGGCGTTGTCCCGTCAGTTCGAACTGCACGTCAAGATGATGAACGCGGCCAAGGAAGGCGACGAAGCCATGGCGCGTGTTTTGCAAATCGGCTAATCACATTTGAACGGGTGCCGTAAAACAGGCGCACGAGGAGAACAGCATGCTTCCGGCTCTTTGGGTCGCTAAAACCGGCCTGTCCGCCCAGGACACCAACCTGACGGTCATTTCCAACAACCTGGCCAACGTCTCGACCACCGGTTTCAAGCGTGATCGCGCCGAATTCCAGGACCTGCTCTACCAGATCAAGCGTCAGCCCGGCGCCCAGTCGACCCAGGACAGCGAGCTGCCTTCGGGCCTGCAGGTAGGTACCGGTGTGCGCATTGTCGGCACCCAGAAAAACTTCACTACCGGCAGCCTGCAGACCACCGAGAACCCGCTGGACATGGCGGTCAATGGCCGTGGCTTCTTCCAGATCCTGCAGCCCGATGGCACCGTTTCCTACACCCGCGACGGCACCTTCCACCTGAACTCCGATGGCCAGATCGTCAATGCCGACGGCATGGCGCTGGAACCTGCCATCGTCGTGCCAAATGACGCACAGACCTTCACCGTCGGCCAGGATGGCACGGTGTCGATCACCGTCGCGGGCAACCCGGCGGCGCAGGTAATCGGCAACATTCAGACCGCCGACTTCATCAACCCCGCTGGCCTGCAGGCAATGGGCAACAACCTGTTCCTGGAAACCGCCGCCAGCGGCGCGCCGCAAGTCGGCACCCCAGGCCTGAACGGCTTTGGCACCACCCTGCAGCAGACCTTGGAAAACTCCAACGTCAGCACCGTGGAAGAGCTGGTGAACATGATCACCACTCAGCGTGCCTACGAGATGAACTCCAAAGTCATCTCCACCGCCGACCAGATGCTGTCGTTCGTCACCCAGCAGCTGTAAGCCCCTGAACCTGGCCCCGTAGCCCAGTTACACCGTGAGGTAAGCGTCATGAATCGTCTGTTGTCCGTCTTCGCCCTGGGGGGGGCGGTGTTGTTGGCAGGTTGCGTCGGCCCGACGCCCAAGCCCAACGACCCGTACTATGCGCCGGTGTTGCCGCGCACCCCGTTGCCGGCGGCGGCCAACAACGGTTCGATCTACCAGGCCGGGTTCGAGCAGAACCTGTACAGCGACCGCAAGGCGTTCCGGGTGGGTGACATCATCACCATCACGCTCAACGAACGCACTTCTGCCAGCAAGAACGCAGGCTCGCAGATCCAGAAGAACAGCAAGGCCGACATCGGCCTGAGCTCGCTGTTCGGCAGCACGCCCAACACCAACAACCCATTCGGCGGCGGTGACCTGTCGCTGGAAGCCGGTTACAGCGGCGAGCGCGCCACCAAGGGCGACAGCAAGGCCACCCAGGGCAACACCCTGACCGGTTCGATCACCGTGACCGTGGCCGAAGTGCTGCCCAACGGCATCATCGCCGTGCGCGGCGAGAAGTGGCTGACCTTGAATACCGGCGAAGAGCTGGTGCGCATTGCCGGCATGATCCGCGCTGACGACATCGCCACCGATAACACCGTGCCGTCCACTCGTGTGGCCGATGCGCGCATCACCTATTCCGGGACCGGCTCGTTTGCCGATGCCAGCCAGCCCGGGTGGCTGGACCGCTTCTTCATCAGCCCGCTTTGGCCTTTCTGAGTACGGATGACCATGTTCAACGTGAGGCAGCTGATTGCCGCAACCCTGCTACTGTCCTGCGCCTTCGCGGCCCAGGCCGAGCGCCTGAAGGACATCGCCAGCATCTCTGGCGTGCGTTCCAACCAGTTGATCGGTTACGGCCTGGTGGTGGGGCTCAACGGCACGGGTGACCAGACCACCCAGACGCCGTTCACCCTGCAGACCTTCAACAACATGCTGTCGCAGTTCGGCATCAAGGTGCCGGCGGGTTCTGGCAACGTGCAGCTGAAAAACGTCGCGGCGGTGTCGGTGCATGCCGACCTGCCGGCGTTCGCCAAGCCCGGCCAGGTGGTGGACATTACGGTGTCGTCGATCGGTAACTCCAAGAGCTTGCGCGGTGGCAGCCTGCTGCTGACCCCGCTCAAGGGTATCGACGGCAACGTCTACGCCATCGCCCAGGGCAACCTGGTGGTGGGCGGCTTCGATGCCGAAGGCCGCGATGGCTCGAAGATCACCGTCAACGTTCCGTCGGCCGGGCGTATTCCCGGTGGCGCCAGCGTCGAGCGGGCGGTGCCGAGTGGGTTCAACCAGGGCAACAGCCTGACCCTGAACCTCAATCGCCCAGACTTCACCACCGCCAAGCGGATCGTCGACAAGGTCAACGAACTGCTCGGCCCTGGTGTCGCCCAGGCTGTGGATGGTGGTTCGGTGCGTGTCAGCGCGCCGATGGACCCGAGCCAGCGGGTGGACTACCTGTCGATCCTTGAAAACCTCGAGATCGACCCGGGCCAGGCGGTGGCGAAGGTCATCATCAACTCGCGTACCGGCACCATCGTGATTGGCCAGAACGTCAAGGTTTCGCCTGCTGCGGTGACCCACGGCAGCCTGACCGTGACCATTACCGAAGACCCGATCGTCAGCCAGCCGGGCGCGTTCTCCAATGGCGAGACCGCCGTGGTGCCACGCTCGCGGGTCAACGCCGAGCAGGAAGCCAAGCCGATGTTCAAGTTTGGCCCGGGTACCACGCTGGATGAAATCGTCCGCGCGGTGAACCAGGTCGGTGCGGCGCCCAGCGACCTGATGGCGATCCTCGAAGCCCTGAAACAGGCCGGCGCCTTGCAAGCCGACCTGATCGTGATCTGAGGACGCAGCGGATGAACAGCAAAAGCCTGGTTTCCGGCAGCGTCGACAGCGGCGCCTACACCGACCTCAATCGCCTGAGCTCGCTCAAACACGGCGACCGCGACAGCGAAGGCAACGTGCGCAAGGTGGCGCAGGAGTTCGAGTCGCTGTTTATCAGCGAAATGCTCAAGGCCTCGCGCAAGGCCAGCGATGTGCTGGCCGACGACAACCCGATGAACACCGAGACGGTCAAGCAGTACCGCGACATGTATGACCAGCAGTTGGCCGTGAGCATGTCCCGCGAGGGCGGCGGTATCGGCCTGCAGGACGTACTGGTGCGCCAGTTGACCAAGAGCAAGAGCACGGCCGGCACCAGCAGCCCGTTTGCGCGCGGCGAGGGCAGTGGCCCGGCGCTGTGGGGCAACAAGGTGGCGGAGCCTGTGCGTGCCGCCGAGTCGGGCGCGCCCCGTAACGACGTCGCTGCCCTCAATTCGCGGCGCCTGGCGCTGCCGAGCAAGCTGACCGACCGCTTGCTGGCCGGCATCGTGCCGTCGGCCGCAACCAGCAACAGCGCTGCCGTGCCGCCCCGTGATGGCCAGCAGGCGGCCAAGGCCTTTGCCGTGCCGGACAACGGCCTGCGCATTGTCGGGCGTGCCGTGGCCCAGCCACCGCTGGCGCCGAACAAGGCGTTCTCTGACAGCGACACGTTCGTTGCCACCATGCTGCCGATGGCCGAGCAGGCCGCCAAGCGCATCGGTATCGACCCGCGCTACCTGGTGGCCCAGGCGGCCCTGGAAACCGGCTGGGGCAAGTCGGTCATGCGCAACACCGATGGCAGCAGCAGCCACAACCTGTTTGGCATCAAGGCCAGTGGTAACTGGCAGGGCGAGCAGGCGAGGGCGATCACCAGCGAATTCCGTGATGGCCAGTTCGTCAAGGAAACGGCGGCGTTCCGCTCGTACGATTCCTACCAGGACAGCTTCCACGACCTGGTCAGCTTGCTGCAGAACAATTCGCGCTATCAAGATGCGGTGAGTGTGGCCGATAAACCCGAACAGTTTGTGCGAGAGCTGCAGAAGGCCGGTTACGCCACCGACCCGAACTACGCCAGCAAGATCTCGCAGATCGCAAGACAGATGAAGTCGTACGAGCGCTACGCAATGCTCGGTACCACAACGAAACTTTAAGGGCATGCAACCATGGCGAGTCTGATCAACATTGGTATGTCGGGGCTTGGCGCCGCGCAGTCGGGGATGTACACCCTCGGTAACAACATCGCCAACGCCGATGTCGAAAGCTATTCGCGCCAGCAGAACGTGCAGAAGACCAAAGGCGGCCAACAGGTTGGCCAGGTCTTCATCGGCAGCGGTACCACCTTGGCCGATGTGCGCCGGGTGTACAACGCGTTCCTCGAGAACCAGCTGCGTACCACCACCTCGCTGAGCAGCGAAGCTGGCTCGTATCTGAAGCAGATCACGCCGCTGGATACTGCCCTGTCCAGCAGCGACACCGGCATTACTGCCGCGCTGCAGAGTTTCTTCAGTAGCATGCAGGACGCTGCTGCCAAGCCTACCGAGGATGCCTCGCGACAACTGTTGCTGACCAGTGCTCAGTCCCTGGCCAAGCGCTTCAACACCTTGTCTTCGCAGCTGAACCAGCAGAACAGCAATATCAGCAGCAACATGGCAGCAATAGCCGATCAGGTTAACAACCTGACCAAGACCGTCGCAGATCTGAACGATCAGATTGCCAAGGTGAGCGCGGTCACCGGCCAGCCCAACGACCTGCTTGACCAGCGTGATGGCGCGGTACGCGAACTGAACGCATTGATTGGCACCGATGTGGTGGAGCGTGATGGCAACTACGACATCTACCTGAAGAACGGCCAGGCACTGGTGCTGGGCAAAACCACCCAGACCCTGGGTGTCGAGCCGAGCGCCACCGACCCGACCCGCACGAGCCTGATCCTCAACCGCGGCTCGACCAAGATGGACATCACCAGCAGCGCCACCGGTGGCGAGCTGGGCGGCCTGCTGCGTTACCGCAGGGAAACCCTCGATCCGGCGCTCAATGAACTGGGGCGTGTGGCCCTGGTGGTGGCCGATGCGATCAACAGCCAGTTGGCCCAAGGCATCGACAGGAACGGCGACTTCGGCGCCACCCTGTTCGGTGACATAAACAGCGCCAAAGCCATCAGTGAGCGCAGTGTTGCCAAGTCGGGCAACAGCGCCGGCTCCGGCAACCTCGATGTCACCATCAAGGACACCGGCAAGCTGTCGATCAGCGATTATCAGGTGACCTTCACCAGTGCCACCGGCTACAGCGTGCGCAAACTGCCTGAAGGCACTGACATGGGTAGCTTCGACTTGAGTGACAGCCCGCCACCGGTGATCGATGGCTTCACCTTGTCGCTTAATGGCGGTGGTTTGAGTGCCGGCGACAGCTTCAAGATCACCCCCACCCGCAATGCCGCGGCCAGCATCGAAACCGTGCTGACCGACCCCAAACGGCTGGCGCTGTCGTCGTCGCTGACCGCCACCAGCGGCTCTGGCAACAAGGGCACTGGGGTGATTACCCAGCCGAAGCTGACCTCCGAGCTGGACATCTATGACGCTGCCCAGCGTTCGCAACTGCAGGCCGGGTTGAAGTACTCGACCCCGGTGAAATTGGTGTTCGCTGACGACACCGCCTCGCCGCAGGCTTACAAGCTTTACGACGCCAAGGGTACCGAGATCGGTAGCGGTACCATTGTGCCGGGCCAGGATAACAAGCTGCAGTTGTCGGTGCCGATGGTCGATGGCAATGGCAACTCGTTGGGCAGCAACTTCACCTTCGAGATGAGCGTTTCCGGCGCACCGAAGAATGGCGATAGCTATACCGTGGCCTTGACCGGTGCCGGCTCAGCGGACAACCGCAACGCCCTGTCGGTGATCGACCTGCAGTCCAAATCCACCATTGATGTGGGCGCCAATGGCAAGGGCATCAGCTTCACCGATGCCTATGCCAAGCTGGTATCCGGTGTTGGCGGCAAGGCTGGCCAGGCCCAGATGGACGGCGACGCCACCAGTGCATTGCACGCCTCGGCACTGGACAGCCGCAACGGCCTGTCGGGTGTATCGGTCGACGAAGAGGTCGGTAACTTGGTCAAGTTTCAGCAGTACTACACCGCGTCGTCGCAGATCATAAAGGCGGCCCAGGAAACCTTCGCCACCCTGATCAACAGCCTTTAAGGAGTCGTAGACCGTGAGCGTACGCATTTCTACTTCGCAGTACTACAACACCACCAGTGCAAACTATCAGCGTAATTTCGCCAATTCGCTGAAGACCCAGCAGGAGGCCAGCGATGGCATCCGTGTACGTTCTGCAAAGGATGACCCGGTGGGTGCCGCACGCTTGCTGCAGTTGGAGCAGCAACAAAGCATGCTCAAGCAATACGCCACCAATACTGTCAATGTTCGTAATGCCCTGGGCACTGCGGAAAGCACGTTGAAGTCGATTGGTAACGTCCTGCAGCGGGTCAACGAGTTGGCAGTGAGCTCCGGCAACGGCGCGTTCACCGACTCTGACCGTAAGGCCAATGCCGATGAACTGGCTTCGCTGGAAGACCAACTGTTCAACCTGATGAACAGCAAAGATGAGAGCGGAAAGTACATTTTCTCGGGCTCCAAGGGCGAGACGCCACCCTACCAGCGCAACGCCGATGGCACCTACAGCTACCAAGGCGACCAAGGCAAACTGAACCTGCAGGTGGGGGACATGCTCAGCCTGGCCGCCAACGAGACTGGCTACGATGCCTTCGAGCAGGCACTCAACACCAGCCGCAGCGAGACCAAGCTGACCGCGCCTGCTACGGACGATGGCCGCGTCAGCCTGTCCAACGGCCAGGTATCCGGTAGCGCGACGTTTAACGACCGTTTCCGCGGTGGCGAGCCTTACACGCTCGAGTTTGTCAGCAGCACCGAGTACAAGATCACGGATGCCAAGGGTAATGACGTTACGCTCGAGGCCAGCCAGGGCGGTAAATTCGATCCCAAGGGCGAAAACACTTCAGTCAACTTCCGCGGTGTCGATCTGCGCCTGGCCATCACCTACAAGGATGGCGACAAGGGTAACGAAGATGCCGCCATCGCGGGGCATACGTTCAGCTTGAGTTCCAAGGCCGATGCGGTGTCCGGAACGCGAAGCCCGGGTAATAGTTCTTCTGAGCAGGTCACCGGTGCAACCATCACCGACCCGGACCTCTACAAGGCAGCCTTCCCGTCAGGCGGCGCCGTGCTCAAGTTTACCGGCAGCGATACCTTCGAGCTGTATGCATCGCCTGTCACTGCCGACAGCCGCCCGGTCGCCAAAGGTGCGCTGGGTGGGCCGAACGGTACTACCGCGTCGGCTGCGGGTGTTAGCTTCGAGCTGTCGGGTGCGCCGAGTGCCGACGATTCATTCAAGGTGAAGGTGGACACTCACCAGACCCAGAACGTGCTCGATACCATCAGCAAACTGCGCACCGCGCTGAGCACGCCGATGGACGGTGATCCGACAGCAAAGCAGAACTTCCTGGCCTCGCTGGATTCGGCGATGGGCAACGTCGCTAGCGCCATCAACCAGGTCTCTTCGTCGGTCAGTGCTATCGGCGGTCGCGGCCAGGCGCTGGATGTGCAAGCAGAAACCAACGAGGCGTTGAGTACTGAAAACACCAAGACCCAGAGCTCGATTCGCGAAAGCGATCCGGCCGAGGTGATGCTGCGCCTGAACATGCAGTCCAACATGCTGCAGGCTTCCTTGCAGGCCTATGCAAAAATCGCCGGGCTGTCGTTGGTCAATTACATCTGATCGAGGCTTTTTGGGGTGAGGTGATCTGTATGTAAAGGGTCATCTTGCCTTCCCTCGCCGCATAAAATGCTTTACCGCTTAAGTGAGTAACCTGTGAGCGCACAGCCCCTCGTCACTATCGCCATTCCAGCGTTCAATCCAGAGTTCTTTCGCAGCACGCTGAGTAGCGCGCTCAATCAGGACTACCCCAGGCTGGAGGTGGTCATCTGCGACGACAGCCCTGGCCAAGAGATCGAGGCGATTTGTGAGGAGTTAGGCAGGGCTTCCCCGCTGGTCGTGCGTTACGTGCGCAATCCCCAGCGCTTGGGCTTTGCCCGCAACTTGCTGGCTTGCTTGAGCCACGCTTCAGGCGAGCTGATCAAGTTTCTCTGTGATGATGACCTGTTGTTGGAGCAGTGCATCAGCCGTCAGGCGAAGGTCATGTGTGAGCATGAGCAAGTGAGCATGGTGAATAGCCAGCGTCTGCTTTGCGATGCTGACGACATTCTTCTGCCCTCTCGCGGGCTTAATGCAGTGATCGCTCCCACCAGCGCCTTGCTTCATGGCACTGACCTGCTTGCCTCTATAGCGGACAGTACTGCCAACTTTTTTGGTGGCATCAGCCATGCCCTGTTCCGTCGTGCTCAGGTCGAGGAGTACCTGGCGACACTGGTTCAGGATGGCCTGGGGTTCTCCGCGCGCCTCGATATGGCCCTGTATATCTGCTTGCTGCGTCGTGGGCATCTGGCCAGCCTGGAGTACGTGCTGAGTATTGAGCGTATTCATGCGGGCAGGCTCAGCCATCACGTGTCGATGACAGAGGCGACCAAGGTCGAGACGGATTGGCTGCATCAGATGTTGGCTGCACGAACGGGAGAACAAGAGCCTGCCGAGGGGTGGGTACGCTACTTGCCTCTGGCATCGTGCAGCGGCGATATCGATGAGCAGTGGCAAGAGCTGGACTTCCGAAATTTCACCACCCGGCAGATCGCTTCCTTCCAGATGCAGGTCGGTACTTACAGCCTTAGCTTCACGGAGTTGTACGCTGAATGGCTGGAGTCTCGCTCATTGTCGCAAGGCCAGCAGCGCCTGCTGCCCAAGCGTATCGAGCAGTGGCCATGCCAACCCCGTATCGTGCCGGTGGTGTTCTACAACGAGGACGAAGAGCTTGCCCTGCGCGCTACGCTGGATAGCTTGGCTGCGCAGTCCTATGGTGCCAGCCGTATTCAGTTACTCGGCCCCGCTGATCTGCCGCCGCTGGCCATTGCAGGGGTACAGCATCAGATTCGCCACGATGACGGCTTCGGTGATGTCAATGCACTGCTGCTGGACGGCCAGGCCGATTGGATCGTCCTGCTGCGCGCAGGGGATCGTCTGCACCCCCATGCACTGGTGATCATGGCCGAACGCATGGCCTTGAACACGGGTAGTTTGTGCCTGTACAGCGATGAAGGTGCGTACAACGGGCGGGAGTCGAACCAGCCGATCTTCAAGCCCGACTTCAATCTGGATTTGATGCGCAGCCTGCCTTATGTAGGCCGTCAATTAGCGTTCAAATGTGACGCTGTGCGTGCCGTTGGCGGTTTTGATTCGCAGTTCGCCAGCCTGGCGCCGCACGATTTGCTCTGGCGGCTGGTCGAGGCGCATGGCTTGCAGGTGGTTGAGCACATCCCCGAATTGCTGGTACAGAGCCAATACACCTATGCCGACTGGATGCATGACCCGGCAGTGCAAGCGCATGCCGCAGCGGTGTTGCGGGCGCATTTGAAGCGAGTGGGTGTGGCGGCCGAAGTAGAGGCTGTTACGGGTAGCATGGCCACTCAGGTGTGTTATCAGCATGAACAGCAGGCGAGTGTGTCCATTCTGATCGTGGTTGGGAGTGATCTGCTCGCGCTGCGTCGCTGTGTTGAGTCCTTGTTCGAGTACACCCGCTACGGCATTTACGAAGTGTTGTTGATCGCCAGTGGTGAGGAGTCGGTCGAGGTGCGTGACTGGTTGGCGGCCATGGGCGGGTTGGGCGGCGACCAGTTGCGCATACTTGAGGTGCAGGCTCAAGGGAAGGCTGCATGCCTGAACATGGGCAGTGAATATGCCCGCGGCGAATACCTGCTGTTGCTCGATGTCGGGTGTGTCCTGTTTGACGCGCACTGGTTGCAAGCGCTGATGAGCCAGGCCCAGCGCCCGGAGGTTGGGGCCGTCGGGCCAAAGCTGTACGCACGTGACGGTACTGCGGCTTGCAGTGCAATGGTTCTAGGGTTGGGGGGGGCTGCTGGTAACCCATTTGCGGGCAATGCGGCAGATGCTGATAGCTACCTGGATCGGTTGCGCCTAGTGCAAAACTGGAGTGCGCTCAACCTGGATTGTCTGTTGGTTCGGCGCGAGTTGTTCCATGAACTGCAGGGCTTGGATACGCAGGCATTTCAACAAGATTGGTTTGATGCAGATCTCTGCCTGAGGGTGCGTGAGGCGGGTTATCTCGTGGTCTGGACGCCGTTTTCGAGGGTTATCCGGTTGCCTTCGAGCATGCCCTCCAAGGAGCGTGCTGACCAACAGGCGTTTTACCAGCGCTGGCTGGGTCTTGTTGCCAATGATCCGGCCTACAACAAGAACCTGAGCCTCAAACAGGGGGGCTTCAGGCTTGAACCGGGGTTGCGTAGCGGTTGGGATCCTTTCGTTGGGCGAGCGATGCCGTCAGTGTTGGCGTTGCCATTCAATACGTCTGCAGTCGGGCATTATCGAGTCATTCAGCCGTTCACGGAGCTGGAAGGCGCAGGCTGGATTCAGGGGCGGATCGGGTACCAGATGCCGGAACCCATTGTGTCGGAGCGTGAGAAGCCTGATGCGATGATCCTGCAGCTTCGGTATTCCGCTGAACATTTGAAGGAGTTGACTGAAATCAGGCAGTTCTCCAATGCTCGGCGCATCTTCGAAATTGACGATTATGTAATCCAGCCGCCTGAGAAAAACGACCATACCCGGAATTGGCCGAAAGACATTGGCGAGTTGCTCAGCCAGGCTGTTGGTCTTTGTGATCGGCTGGTGGTTTCCACCGAGCCCTTGGCTGACGCTTTGTCGCACATGCACCACGACATCCGTGTGGTGCCCAACATGTTGGCCGCTTCGCTGTGGACAGGTCTTTCCAGCCAGCGCCAGACCAGCATGAAACCTCGTGTGGGCTGGGCAGGTGGTACCAGCCACAGAGGGGATCTGGAGTTGATGCTGGGCGTTGTCCGGGCCTTGGCGGATGAGGTCGACTGGGTGTTCTTCGGCATGTGCCCGGAGGTGCTGCGTCCCTATGTCAAGGAGTTCCATAAAGGCGTACCGCTGGCTCAGTATCCGCGTAAGTTGGCCAGCCTCAATCTTGACCTGGCGCTGGCTCCGCTTGAGCAGAACTTGTTCAACGACTGCAAGAGTAATCTGCGGCTTCTAGAGTACGGCGTTTGTGGCTATCCAGTGATCTGTACCGACACCAAGGCCTACGGTGGATACCTGCCATGCACGCGGGTTCGAGCCAACACGACTGAGCTGTGGCTGGATGCGATTCGTATGCACCTGGCTGACCCTGAGGCCAGTTACCGCCAGGGGGATGAGCTTCGTGAAGCGGTATTGCGCGACTTCGTATTTGCGCCGCGTCATTTGCAGCATTGGGCCAATGCCTGGCTTGCAGACTGAATCCTGGCGCCTGGCAGGGCCGGGCGCTGAATTATCATTTGAAACAGGTGCTTTATGAGCGTAATCACTACCGGAACTCGCAGTGATGTAACGGTCTTTCTGCTTGGGCACGAGCAAGCCGATACCCGGGCACGTGCGCAGTTTTACTGCGAGCAGGCAGTGCTGCCTTGTCTGGCGCTGGAGCCTTTGCGAGAGGACAGTTCTGGCGCGCTTTGCCGGGAACGGTTGCAGCAGGCACTGGATCAAGTGAGCACGCCCTTGGTGGTACTAAGCCTGGATGCTGATTTTGTGCTTCCAGCGGCCCTGGACAATGCGGCAGCCCACTTGCAGCGGGTGACGTCGCAAGTGATTGGTGTGCAGGGGTATGCGCTAGGCTACACCGCTGGTGATGGAAAGTTGACTTATCACAAAGTCGGCTCGGCATTGAAGCCTTCGGGCGAGCCGGGCGCCCACGGCCGTCTGCAACGCTATGCTGAGGCTGCTCAACCGGCTTGGCGCGCCGTATTGCGAGTGTCGGCCCTGCAGGCCGTTCTGCCGCTTCTACCCGATACCGTGGACTTTGCTGGGTGGCGCGTGGCGCTGTCTTATGCATTGCTGGCTCATGGCGAGATCGAGCGTCTCGAGCAGACGGATGTGGTATGCGAGCATGTGGACAGTGCACTGCCTGCAGTGCGCCTTGAGGAGCGCTTGACCCTGGCTGTGCGGGCGCTGCGTGATTGGGATTCAGCTGGGCCAGGCCTTTGCCTTGATGACTTCGCGTTGCTCAATCGCTTTGTGCGCAACACGTACGCCGCATCTGGGCAGCAGTTGCTGTTCACCTCCCCCTGGAAAAGTATCACCAAAGCGCCTGAGCGCGTGTTCGAGCCCCAGCAGTTCGTCGCGTTGCCGTATTACAATGTTGCCTTGTTCGATTGCTTGGTCGAGCTCGAATTCCTTTGCCATGCCTGGCCGGCCGGAGCGGCGCAGTACCGAGCCCTGGAAGGCGCCTGGGTGCGTCAGCGCGAGTTGTTGCAAGTGCACGCCAACGATACCTCTGAAAGCCTGCAGCAGCGTTACTGGCAAGCACTTGAGGTGGGGCTGTTCAACCGTGAAGTTTGCCAGCGCCTGGCGCAAACATTGGTCGACGACAGCGATGCGCAGCATTTGCGCGATCTAGAGGGCTGGCTACTGCGATTGGCTAAGGTGCCTATTGCGGAGCAAGGATTGGCTGCAACCCCATCGGGCCGTTTGCTTGAGTTGCTTGATGGCATTTCCCCGGACGAGGTCGCTCGTCAGCAGGTGCTGGCACACTTGGCCAGTGCGGCAACGCCACAGATCGGGTTCGTGGTGCTGGACCTGGACGATGATGACGTTGCTTTGCAAGCCACTTTCGACAGCCTGTTGGCAAGCGGTGCGCGCAACATCAAGTTGTTGGTGCTCAAGGCCGGCAAACCACCGGTAATCACCACGCCGCGTGACACCCTGCATTTCGTTCAGGTGACGAGCAGCAACTGGGTTGCTCACTTGAACCAGGTTGTCCGTCAGTTGCCAAGCGAGTGGCTGCTGCTGTTGCGGGCTGGTGAGCAAGTGATTGCCAGCGGGCTGTTGCACCTGCTGGTCGAGTTGGGCGAAGCGCCAGCCTGCCAAGCCATCTGTGCCCATGAGGTGCAGCGTGATGAGCAAGGGCGGCTGCACAATGTGGTGCGCCCAGGTGCTGATCTGGACTTGCTGCGTAGCCAGCCTGCACAGATGTCGCGCCACTGGCTGGTGAGGCGCCAGGCTGTGCTCGACCTGGGCGGGTACAGCGAGGGCCAACACCACGCGCTGGAGTTCGACCTGTTGCTGCGTCTGGTGCAAGCGCATGGCATGGCAAGCCTGGCCCATCTGGATGACTATCTGGTACTGGGTGAGCAGTCGTCAGACACCTTGACTGTTGAGGCAGTTACGGTCCTTGAGAAACACCTCCGGCTACTGGGTTATCGCGGCCATGTCAGTGAGCGAGGCGCCGCAGGCCTGGGTATCGATTTTCGTCATGGCACTACCCCCTTGGTCAGTATCTTGATTGCTAGCACGGATGGGATTGCCGCGCTCCAGGGATGCTTGGCCAGTATTGAGCAACGTACCCGCTACCCTCGTTATGAGGTGTTGGTGGCTTGCGGCGGTAATACTGATGGCGTTCAAGAAGAGGGGCGGCACGGGTTGGGCAGCCGGGTGCGGTTGCTGACTGGCCAGCCTGGTGCTTCGCATGACGACTTGTTGAACCTGGCCGCCAGCCAAGCACAAGGCGAGTATCTGGTCCTGTTCTCGGCAGAGAGTGAGGTAATGAGCCCGGCGTGGCTCGAGAGCCTTCTTAATGAAGTCCAGCGCCCAGAAGTTGGCGTCGTCGGTGGGGCTTTGTACAACTCGGATGAAGCGCTGGCCCATGCGGGCTATCAACTGGTCGACGGCCCGCGGATCCATGAGCCATGGGTGAGCACCGATAGCCAGTGGCAGCAATCGGTTCGCGGTTGCTCTGCGGTTTCTGGTGATTGCCTGATGGTGCAAAAGGAACTCTTCGAGCAAGTGGGTGGCTTGCAGGGCGGGCCGGGGAGCGATATCGATCTTTCCCTACGTGTGCAGGAGAGGGGTTTGCTGGTTGTCTGGACGCCACAAGCTCAAGTGCTCGTCAATCTAGAATCGGCTCGTGATACCGGGGCAGCCCTGGCGCTGAGCGAGCATTGGCCACAGGCTTTCAATGGGCGCGCCTATGATGAGGATATGAAGCCCGATACGGGCTTGGCTTGGCTGGCTGCCGTGTAAGCCTCGCATCATGAATGACGGGTGTCGGTGAGTGCGAGGCTGCTCTCACCCTGCCCAGGTTCAGGCGGCGTGCAGTAGATGCTGTAACACGCCGTCTGCTGCACTCTTTACCACTCAATAACAAGTTGCCACATGAAACCTATTCGCATTGTTTGTGGAACCCGCCAGTCACGAGAGGATTTCCCGACAAAGACGGCATTGGGGCGATCCTTGCAGATTCACCAAGACTCCAACCCTGTGGAGTTGGTGCTGTTTGCCGAGAACAAAGAAGGGCTTTCGACCCTTTATAACCGTGCCATCGAACAGGCCAAGGAACACCCTGCGATCCTGGTTTTCGTCCATGACGATGTCCATCTTTGCGACTATTGGTGGGGGGAGCGGCTGAGAGAAGGGGTAGACGCTTTTGACGTCGTCGGCCTTGCGGGGAATACACGGCGTGTTACAGGGCAGCCGGCGTGGGCATTTATCGATGATAAGTTCACTTGGGATCAGCCGTGTTACCTGAGTGGCGCTGTCGGGCACGGTAGCAGCTACCCTTGTGTAGTCTCGAACTTCGGGCCTGCCCCACAGCCTTGCAAACTGCTGGATGGTCTGTTGCTTGCTGCTGATAGTGAGCGGCTTGTCCAGGCTGATGTACGCTTCGATGAACAGTTCGAGTTCCATTTCTATGACATGGATTTCTGTCGCCAGGCTGAGGCCAAGGGGCTGCGCATGGGGACGTGGCCGCTAAGCGTAGTTCACGAGAGCGCAGGTGCATTCGGGACGCCTGTTTGGCGAGAGAGTTATCGCCGCTATCTGTGCAAGTACGATGAGCAGCTCGATCAAAGCGCCCAGGAGCAAAGCGTGCAGAGCCAAATGCCAGTCCAGCATTCTTACAACCCCGATCTCCTCAAACTCATGCCTGTAAATGCTAAGCGTGTCATCGAGGTGGGTTGCAGCTCCGGTGCGCTTGCACATGAGTACAGGAAGCTGAATCCGCAGGTGCATTACACCGGTATCGAAATTGATCCCCGTTGTGCGCAACAGGCGCGGGAACACTGTGATCGCGTACTGGACATGAACATTGAAACAGCCAGTGCTGATCTTCTGGCGACTGACCTTTCAGCGGATTGTTGGGTCTTTGGCGATGTGCTGGAACACCTGTATGACCCTTGGCAGCTTTTGAACACAATCCGTGAGGCGAGTAAGCCGGGCACCTGTGTCGTGGCGTGCATCTCGAATGCCCAGCATTGGAGCGTACAGGCTCGCCTCAGCATCGGGGATTTCCGCTATGAAGACTCAGGTGTCTTCGACAGGGGGCGCATTCGCTGGTTCACGCTTGCCACCATGCTGGAAATGTTTACTCAGGCAGGGCTTGCGGTCGAGTCGGGAGTGCCGCGGGTATTTGAAGAGCCTCAGCGCGAGCATTTTCTCCCGGCTATTCGGGCCATGGCGGCGGCAGCTGGAAAAGACCCGGAACTCGCTGTTCAGGATGCGTTGCCATTGCAGTATGTAATTAGAGCCGTTGTCGGTTGACGTCTTGTAGCAAGCATTGATGCGTGAGGTGCTGGAAAGCTACTGACCCTGACCAGGGGGCGGGCATTACTGCTGGATGTCGATGCATTGTCGTCATCTAGCGGGTCTGCGTAGCAATCCACCACCCTCGGGCGCCGCGCAGGGGCGCCTGGCTGGCGGGTCCTTTCATCCATGATTCGACAAAAAGCACGTGACTCGAGAGTCACGGCAAGCATCTTCACTGTTATGATTGCCTCAACCCGGAACGGCTGAGCTAGCGACCGCGTAGCCAGGCGTATTGTCTTGGCTGACAGGCACTCGCGGTGCTCAGCAGGCATTTCGCTTTTTCTGAATTGGGAAGCCATATGATTGGCATTAAAAATATCGCCAGTTACGTGCCAGCTGAAGGGGTAGACAACTACGCCCAAGGTGCGAAATTCGGCAAGGATCAGGACTTCATCTTTGGCAAAATTGGGTCGACCTTCTTGCCGCGCAAGGACGGCAACCAGGAAACTTCCGACCTCTGTGTAGAGGCTGCCAGGAACTTGTTCGATGCCAGTCCATCGCTGGACCCTTCATCCATCGACGCTGTGATCGTGGTTACCCAGAACGGTGATGCCGAAGGGCTGCCACACACTGCGGCGATTGTGCAGCACAAGCTCGGCCTGTCGACCGCCGTTGCTGCCTTTGATATTTCCCTGGGTTGCTCGGGCTATGTGTATGGTCTGTACGCAATGAAGGGCTTCATGGAAGCTGCTGGCCTGAAGAACGGTTTGCTGCTTACCGCCGACCCCTATTCTAAGATCGTCGACCCCGAGGATCGTAACACCACGATGCTGTTCGGTGATGCCGCGACGGCTACTTGGATGGGAGAGGGTGCTGACTGGCAGTTGGGCAAGTCGCTGTTCGGCAGTGATGGTGCGGGCGCTGAGCACCTGCGAACCACTGATGGCAAGTTCTTCATGAACGGCCGGCAGGTCTATAACTTCGCCCTGGTTAAGGTGCCCGCGCACCTGCAGCAGTTGCTTGAGGTCAGCGAGCTGAGTGCCGATGATATCGACCTGTACTGCTTGCATCAGGGCAGTGCTGCGATTGTCGATGCTGTATCTGCACGGTTCGATGAGGGTGAGCACAAGCAGAAGTTCGTCAAGGATATGGTCGAGACCGGTAATACCGTGTCGTCCAGCATCCCTTTGCTGCTGGAAAAGCACGTGCTCGGTTCGCGCCATAAACGCGTTGCGCTCAGTGGCTTCGGTGTTGGGTTGTCGTGGGGCTCCGCTATTATCGAGCGCTGCGACTGATCGCCCGCCGCTATACAGAACGCCGCCATCTGGCGGCGTTTTGGTTTCTCGCATCTGCCTGGCATTAGCGCTTCCCTGAGCCCAGTAAATCTCCTGTGTCGTAGGCAGATACATGCAAAAAAGGGTGCCTGTATTCTGGCGTCAAGTTACTGATTTCATTGGGCTGGCAGGGTGCCAGTAATTTTTTTCCAAAAACGGCTAAAGCAAACAGCCCTGACGACGATAACTACTACGAAGGTTCTCTGTGCCGCACCCGGCGAATTGCCAAGGCCGGAAGCCGTAGTACACAATCCAACGAGGAATTCGTCATGGCTTTGACTGTTACCACCAACACCACCTCTCTGGGCGTTCAGAAGAACCTGAACCGTGCTTCCGACGCACTGGCCACCTCGATGACCCGTCTGTCCTCCGGCCTGAAAATCAACAGCGCCAAAGACGACGCCGCCGGCCTGCAGATCGCAACCCGCATGACTTCGCAGATTCGTGGTCAGACCATGGCGATCAAAAACGCCAACGACGGTATCTCCATCGCCCAGACTGCTGAAGGCGCGATGCAAGAGCAGACCAACATGCTGCAGCGTATGCGTGAACTGGCACTGCAAGCACGAAACGACTCCAACAGCTTCAAGGACCGTGACGCGCTGAATGGCGAGTTCCAATCGATGCTGGAAGAAATCAACCGTGTTGCTGACAGCACCGAGTTGAACGGTAAAAAGCTGCTGAGCGGCGCTGCCGGTACCATGACCTTCCAGGTGGGTTCCAATGGCGGTACTGGTAACCAGATCCAGATTACCCTGAGTGCAGCCGTAAACAGCTCGTCCAGCGGTGTTCTGAAAGCGCTGGGTACGAACTCGAGTATCGCCATGACCGGCACTGGCATGGCTCCTTCTGCCTACGACGCCCTGTTCCAGAAGGTCATCACCGGTATCGATGACGCGCTGCAGGCCATCAACAGCACCCGTGCTCAGCTGGGTGCGGCGCAGAACCGTCTGACCAGCACCATCAACAACCTGCAAAACATCAACGAAAACGCCGAAGCGGCCCGTGGCCGCGTACAGGACACCGACTTCGCTGCTGAAACTGCCCAGCTGACCAAGCAGCAGACTCTGCAGCAAGCGTCGACCTCGGTTCTGGCCCAGGCCAACCAGCTGCCATCGGCAGTTCTGAAGCTGCTGGGCTAATCTGCCTGACAGTCATTAGCGGGGGAGTGCACATGTGGCACTTCCCCGCTTTTTCATTGCGAGGTGGCAGAGATGGACATGAACCTCAAGTTGAACCTGTCTTATCAGTCAGCGCGAACGGCGGAGCAGCTTGCCGACAAGCCGATTGCCAAGTCGATAGGGGTTTCTGCTGATAGCAAGAAAGACGACCCGGTGAAGGTTCAAGGCGTTGACGATGTTAAAAGCGCCGTTGCCGAGATCGAAAAGTTTTTGAGCGAAACTCGACGAAATCTGCAGTTCTCCACCGACGAGGAGTCCGGCAAGATTGTAGTCAAGGTCATCGCCAGTGACAGTGGAGAGCTGATTCGCCAGATACCCTCCGAAGAGGCCCTGCGGATCGCCCACAGCCTGAGCGATGTCAACAGTATTTTGTTCGACGCCAAGGCCTGAGCGGCGGCGAACACCAAGGATGTAATCACGTCAGCACTTGCAGGTAGTGGGGCTGACGCTGTAACGAGAGGAAAACTTCATGGCAAGCCCGATTCTTCCCTCTACTGGCCTGGGTTCTGGTCTTAAAATTACTGAAATCGTCACGGCGTTGGTCCAGTCCGACACCGCTGCGAAGCAGGCGCAGATCACCCGGCAGACCAGCAACAACAGTGCGATGATCTCGGGCGTGGGTGCGCTGCGCAGCGCGCTTACGGCGTTCCAGAGCGCCATGAAGAAGCTCAATGATCAGAATGCGCCGGCGTTCAATGCGTATGCGGCGACTTCATCCAATGACAAGGCCGTGAAGGTAACCTCCAGCAACACTGCGGTCGCTGGCAGTTATGATGTTCAGGTGACCAAGTTGGCAGCGGGTTCGAAGGTGGCCAGCCAGCAATTTGTCGGGGGGCCCAGCTCGGCGATCAGCAAAGGCGTGCTGACTATCGGGCAGGGCGACCCCGCGAAGGGTGGTAAGGCCTATACGCTCGATATAGGCCCGGATTCCACGCTGCAAAGCGTGCGTGACCAGATCAATAAAGAGCTGGGGGTTAACGGCATCAGCGCCAACATCGTCAATGGCGAGGGTGGTGCGCGCCTGGTGTTGTCGTCCACGGTCACGGGGAAGGGGTCGGACCTGAGTTTGTCAGGGGTTCCTGAGTTGATCATCGACGGCACCCAGTCTATGGCGGAAAGCGATAACGGTGCTGGCCATATTGCGGGTGTGGCCCATGATGCGGAGCTGACCATCGACGGCCTGAAGGTCACCAGTGCTACCAATAAGCTCACTGATGCAGTGAGTGGTATGACGCTGGAGTTGTTGAGCGAGACTGCAGTGGCCGCCAAGGTCACCGTGGCACCTAACAATGATGGCCTGAAAACGTCGGTTCAGTCCTTTGTCGACGCTTATAACACCCTGCAAAAGGCAATTACGTCCCTCACGGCGACCGAGCGTGATAAAGATGACAACCTGGTGTTGGGTTCCTTGACCAATGACCCGACCACCCGTTCGTTGCTAGGTGATATTCGCAAAGTGCTTGCCGAGGTGGGGTCTGGGAATCAGCTGACCACCTTGGGCCAGCTCGGGATCAATACCCAGAAAGACGGCACGCTGGAGTTCAATAGCACCAAGTTCACGGCTGCGCTGAACGACAAGAAGCTGGGGGCTGAGGTGCAAGAGCTGTTCACGGGCACCAATGGTGTCTTCGAGCGTATGAACAAGGCTATTGATCCTTACAATGGGGCGGATGGCAGCTTGGCCAATCGGAAGGCTAACCTGGACAGTGCGGCCAAAAACCTGAGTGATCAGCAGGCCGCGCTTGATCGCCGTACCAGCTCCTTGACCGAGTCGTTGACCCGAAAATACGTAGCCCTGGATACCGCGCTGGGCAAGATGAAGGCGCAGTCGGACCAGATTACCTCGATCTTCGAAGCGATCAACGCTCAAGCCAAGAAGTCCTGATTGGCACATGCCAGTCGAAAAGCCCGGCCACACCCTAGGTGTGCCGGGCTTTTTGCTGGGGGTTGGCGCTAAAGTTTTTTGACGGGCCACCGATAAACCGGGTATACGCAACCTTTACCGCAGCAACGAGGTAGACCATGAATCCGATGTTGGCCCTTCGTCAGTACCAGAAAGTAAACAGCGTGGCGCAGACTTCCGAGGCCAGCCCGCACCGCCTGGTACAGATGCTCATGCAAGGCGGCCTGGATCGTCTGGCGCAGGCCAAGGGTGCTATCGCCCGCAAGGATGTGGCGCAGAGGGGCATCCTGATCGGTAAGGCCATCGATATCATCGGCGGGCTGCGTGAAGGGTTGGACCTGGATAATCATGCCGACACCCTGAGCGACCTCGACAGCCTCTATACCTATATGAGTCGTCGCCTGATCGAGGCAAATGCCAAGGGCGACCCGGCTATTATTGATGAAGTGGCGCGTTTGCTGATCACTGTCAAGGAAGGTTGGGATGCGATTGCCGATCAGCAACCCGAAGCAGTCTAGGAGAGTGGTATGAGCGAGGTGATCGAGCGTATCGAGCAGACCCGTGAGGCGCTGGTGTCTGCACTGGCCTCGCGCGACTGGAATGCAGTCGGCGAGCTCGACCTCGAATGCCGCTTGTGCGTCGATGATGTACTGGCCGAAGCCCGTGAAAATGAGGCCGAGGTGCGTGGCAGTCTGGAGCAGTTGCTGGGCGTTTATCGGCAATTAATTGAGGTCGCAAGTGACGAGCGTCAATCAATGGTCGATGAAATGACGAAAATCCGTCAGGCGAAAAGCGCCGCAAAGGTATACCATCTGTTCTCGTGACCACAGATCTTGCAAAAAACCATGCGTCATTAATTTGACTGGATGGTGTTTTTTGACTTTACTAGTGGCTGTTTTCGAATTTCGTACGTCCGAACGCTGACCGTTCAGTCGGAATGATGTCGAGCACGCCCCAAAGGGCGCCGATATGACTAGGGAAGTTGCTATTGCATGTGGCGTGAAACCAAGATTCTTCTGATCGATGACGACAGCGCTCGCCGCCGCGATCTGGCGGTGGTCCTGAATTTTCTAGGCGAAGAAAACCTCGCGTGCTCGAGCCAGGACTGGCGGCAGGCGGTGGAATCGTTGTCTTCGAGCCGGGAAGTGCTGTGCGTGCTTGTCGGTGCTGTGGATGCTCCGGGTAATCTCCTTGGGCTCGTTAAGACAGTGGCTGGGTGGGATGAGTTCCTTCCAGTGCTGCTTTTGGGTGAAAATTCTTCTGCGGAGTTCCCGGAAGAGCTTCGCCGTCGGGTCCTTTCCAACCTCGAAATGCCGCCGAGCTACAGCCAGTTGCTCGATTCGCTGCACCGTGCCCAGGTCTATCGCGAGATGTACGACCAGGCACGCGAGCGCGGGCGCCAGCGCGAGCCAAACCTGTTCCGCAGCCTGGTCGGCACCAGCCGCGCCATTCAGCATGTGCGGCAGATGATGCAGCAGGTGGCGGACACCGATGCCAGCGTGTTGATCCTCGGCGAGTCGGGCACCGGCAAAGAGGTGGTGGCGCGCAACCTGCACTACCACTCCAAGCGCCGTGATGCGCCCTTCGTGCCGGTCAACTGCGGCGCGATTCCGGCTGAGCTGCTGGAAAGCGAACTGTTCGGTCATGAGAAGGGGGCCTTTACCGGTGCCATCACCAGCCGTGCCGGGCGTTTCGAGTTGGCCAACGGCGGCACTCTGTTCCTCGACGAGATCGGCGACATGCCGCTGCCGATGCAGGTCAAGCTGTTGCGCGTGTTGCAGGAGCGCACTTTCGAGCGGGTTGGTAGCAACAAGACTCAGAGTATCGATGTGCGCATCATCGCCGCGACCCACAAAAACCTCGAAAGCATGATCGAGGATGGGAGCTTCCGCGAAGACCTGTACTATCGCCTGAACGTCTTCCCCATTGAAATGGCGCCCCTGCGTGAGCGGGTGGAAGACATCCCGTTGCTGATGAACGAGCTGATCTCGCGCATGGAGCACGAGAAGCGTGGTTCCATCCGTTTCAACTCTGCCTCGATCATGTCGCTGTGTCGGCATGGCTGGCCGGGCAACGTGCGCGAGCTGGCCAACCTGGTCGAGCGTATGGCGATCATGCACCCGTACGGGGTGATCGGTGTGTCCGAACTGCCGAAGAAATTCCGCTACGTCGATGATGAAGACGAGCAGATGGTCGACCACCTGCGCAGTGATCTCGAAGAGCGCGTCGCCATCAACGGCCATGCGCCGAACTTCGCCAGCCCGGCTATGCTGCCGCCTGAAGGCCTTGATCTCAAGGACTACCTGGGCAGCCTGGAGCAGGGCCTGATCCAGCAGGCGCTGGATGATGCCAATGGTATCGTTGCGCGCGCGGCTGAACGTTTGCGTATCCGTCGCACCACCCTGGTCGAGAAGATGCGCAAGTACGGCATGAGCCGTCAGGGTGGCGAGGAGCAGGCGGAGGATTGAGGTGTTGCCTGCGGGGGTGTAGGGCTTTAGTTTTGTGTCGCGCTCGATCTCCCAGGCACTCAATACCTCAAGGCCAGCAATAAAACCCCATCTTCGGCACGGCTATTGCTACATCGCTGGCACCACACCGTTTTTATGACGGTCAGCCACGCGAGAGAGCACGATGCCCCAGGCCGCCCACGTTTCCCGAGCCCCCGATCTGCAGGGGCATACCCCGGTCGAGCAGGAAAGCCGACAGGGTGTCGAGCAGGCTTTCGCCTTGTTCAATCAGGTTTCCAGCCAGCTAAGCCAGTCGTACAGCCTGCTCGAAGCTCGCGTCAGCGAGCTCAAGGGCGAGCTGGCTGTGGTCAGCGCCCAGCGCATGGATGAACTGAACGAAAAGGAACGCCTGGCCAACCGCCTGCAGAACCTGCTGGACCTGTTGCCCGGCGGGGTGATCGTGATTGATGGCCAGGGCAGGGTGCGTGAAGCCAACCCGGCCGCCTGCGAACTGCTCGGCGAGCCGCTGATCGGTGAGCTGTGGCGCCAGGTAATTGCCCGCAGCTTCGCCCCACGCAAGGATGACGGCCACGAGGTGTCGCTGCGTGACGGTCGCCGCCTGTCCATCGCTACCCGTTCGCTGGATGCCGAGCCCGGCCAGTTGGTGTTGCTCAACGACCTGACCGAAACCCGTCGCCTGCAAGACCAGCTGGCGCGTCACGAGCGCTTGTCGTCCTTGGGGCGCATGGTCGCCTCGCTGGCCCATCAGATCCGCACGCCACTGTCGGCAGCCATGCTCTACGCCAGCCACCTGGCCGATAGCGAGCAAGACTTGAGCGCTGAAACCCGACAGCGCTTCGCCGGCACCTTGAAAGAGCGCCTGCACGAGCTGGAGCACCAGGTGCGCGACATGTTGGTGTTCGCCCGCGGCGAGCTGCCGCTGGGCGATCGTGTGACCCCAAAAGCATTGTTCCAGGCCCTGCAGCAGGCGGCACAGTCGCACGTGCAAGGGCATGCCGTGCGTTGGCAGTGCGACAGCCACCTGGGCGAGCTGCTGTGCAACCGCGACACCCTGGTCGGCGCCTTGCTCAACCTGATCGAGAATGCCCTGCAAGCCTGCGAAGAACCGGCCCGGCTCAAGGTGCACGTGTTCCGTCGCGAGCAGGTGTTGCACCTGTGCGTGAGTGATGCCGGCAGCGGTATCGACGCCGATTTACTGAGTCGCCTGGGCGAGCCATTCTTGACCACCAAGGCCACCGGCACTGGGCTGGGCCTGGCCGTGGTCAAGGCCGTGGTGCGCGCGCACCAGGGCACCCTCAGTGTGCGCTCGAAGGTTGGGCGCGGGACCTGCGTGCGGGTGGAGCTGCCGCTGATCGATGGGCAACTGGCGGAGGCGGGCTGATGGCGATCAAGGTGCTGCTGGTCGAAGATGACCGCGTATTGCGCCAGGCGCTTGGCGACACTCTGGAAATCGGCGGTTTTGCCTACCGCGCCGTGGGCAGTGCCGAAGAGGCGCTGGAGGCGGTGCTGGCCGAGGCGTTCAGCCTGGTGGTCAGTGACGTGAACATGCCCGGCATGGATGGGCATCAGCTGCTGGCGCAATTGCGCCGCCAGCAGCCGCAACTGCCGGTGCTGCTGATGACGGCGCATGCCGCAGTCGAGCGTGCTGTGGAGGCGATGCGCCAGGGCGCTGCCGATTACCTGGTCAAGCCCTTCGAGCCCAAGGCATTGCTGAGCCTGGTGGAGCGCCACGCCGCCGGGCTTGTGAGTGCGGCGGAAGAAGAGGGGCCGGTGGCCTGCGAGCCAGCCAGCCGACAGTTGCTGGAGCTGGCGGCGCGGGTGGCGCGCAGTGACTCGACCGTGTTGATCTCTGGCGAGTCGGGTACCGGCAAGGAAGTGCTGGCACGCTACATTCATCAGCAATCGCTGCGGGCAGCCCAGCCCTTTGTGGCGATCAACTGCGCCGCCATCCCCGACAACATGCTCGAAGCCACCCTGTTCGGTCACGAGAAAGGCGCCTTCACCGGCGCTATCGCGGCCCAGGTCGGCAAGTTCGAGCAGGCCGAGGGTGGCACCTTGTTGCTCGACGAGATTTCCGAGATGCCTCTGGGCCTGCAGGCCAAGCTGTTGCGGGTGCTGCAGGAGCGTGAGGTGGAGCGGGTGGGTGGGCGTAAGCCGATCAGCTTGGACATTCGTGTGGTGGCCACCACCAACCGCGATCTGGCTGGCGAAGTAGCGGCTGGGCGCTTTCGTGAAGACCTGTATTACCGACTGTCGGTGTTCCCCCTGGCCTGGCGCCCGCTGCGCGAGCGGACCGGCGACATCCTGCAGTTGGCCGAACGCTTGCTGGCCCGTCACGTTGCCAAGATGAAACACGCGCCGGTGCGTTTGTCTGCCCAGGCGCAGGCCTGCCTGCAGTCGCATGCCTGGCCGGGTAACGTGCGCGAACTGGACAACGCCTTGCAGCGGGCGCTGATCCTGCAGCAGGGCGGGGTGATCGAGGCGGCGGATTTCTGTCTGGCAGGCGCCATTCCATTGTCAGCTGGTGCGGCGCCTTCTACGGCCGAGGTGGCCGCTGAGGCCAGTGCCCTGGGTGATGACATGCGCCGCCATGAGTACCAGATGATCATCGACACCTTGCGCGCCGAGCGCGGCCGCCGCAAGGAAGCTGCCGAGCGCCTGGGCATCAGCCCGCGCACCCTGCGTTACAAGCTGGCGCAGATGCGCGACGCCGGGTTCGATGTCGAGGCCAGTCTCTTCGGCTGATAAGCCGCAGGTGCGTGTTATGTCGGTGCGGCCCATTCGCGGCACAACGCCGCTCCCATAAAGGCGCGTCAAATCAGAAGGGGTGGCAAGGCTGGCACCTTTGTTGCTTTACACGAGCTATCCGCCGCATGAGTGTCAAAAAAATGCGGCCGCCGGAGAGAGAAGGTCATGAGCCAAGGTGTTGAATTCAATCGTCTGATGCTGGACATGCGGGCCATGCAGGCCGATGCCATGTCGCTGCCCAAAGTGTCCGCCGCCCCTGAGCTGGCGCCGGGCCAGAGCAGCTTTGCCGACATGCTCGGCCAGGCCATCGGTAAAGTGAGTGATACGCAACAAGCCTCGACTCAGTTGGCCAATGCCTTCGAGATCGGCAAGAGCGGCGTCGATCTGACCGACGTGATGATCGCTTCGCAAAAGGCCAGCGTCTCCATGCAGGCACTCACCCAGGTACGCAACAAGCTGGTCCAGGCGTACCAAGACATCATGCAGATGCCGGTTTGAGGACGGACGTAACCCATGGCTGAAGCAGTCGTCGATAACGCCCCCGCTAAGAGCGGCCAGCCAGCGGCCAAGCCGCCGCTGTTCGGCATGGCGTTTCTGGAAAACATCTCGCAGATGCCCATGCTGCGTCAGGTCGGCCTCATGGTCGGGTTGGCGGCAAGCGTGGCGATCGGCTTCGCCGTGGTGCTGTGGTCGCAGCAGCCGGACTACCGGCCGCTGTACGGCAGCCTGTCGGGCATGGACACCAAGCAGGTCATGGAAACCCTGGCCGCCGCAGACATCCCCTACAACGTCGAGCCCAATTCCGGCGCTCTGCTGGTCAAGGCTGACGACCTCTCCCGTGCGCGCCTGAAGCTCGCGGCCGCAGGCGTGGCACCGAGCGATGGCAATGTCGGTTTCGAGCTGCTCGACAAGGAGCAGGGCCTGGGCACCAGCCAGTTCATGGAGGCGACCCGTTACCGCCGCAGCCTGGAGGGCGAACTGGCACGTACGGTGTCCAGCGTAAACAACGTCAAGGGCGCACGGGTGCACCTGGCGATCCCGAAAAGTTCGGTGTTCGTGCGTGACGAACGCAAGCCCAGTGCCTCGGTACTGGTCGAGCTGTACCCTGGCCGCGCATTGGAAGCCGGGCAGGTGATGGCGATCGTCAACCTGGTCGCCGCCAGCGTGCCGGAGTTGGACAAGTCGCAGGTTACCGTGGTCGACCAGAAGGGCAACCTGCTGTCCGAGCAGTTGCAGGACACTGCCCTGACCATGGCGGGCAAGCAGTTCGACTACAGCCGGCGCATGGAAAGCATGCTCACCCAGCGCGTGCATAACATCCTGCAACCGGTGTTGGGTAATGATCGCTACAAGGCTGAAGTGTCCGCCGACCTGGACTTCAGTGCGGTCGAATCGACCTCCGAGCAGTTCAACCCAGACCAGCCGGCGCTGCGCAGCGAGCAGTCGGTCGATGAGCAGCGCGCCAGCAGCCAGGGCCCGCAAGGCGTGCCGGGCGCGTTGAGCAACCAGCCACCCGGTGCTGCGTCCGCGCCGCAAACCACCGGCGCTGCTGCTACCCCGGCCGCCGCCATCCAGCCCGGCCAGCCCCTGGTGGATGCCAACGGCCAACAGATCATGGACCCGGCCAGCGGCCAGCCGATGCTCGCGCCGTACCCGTCAGACAAACGTCAGCAGAGCACCAAGAACTTCGAACTGGACCGTTCCATCAGCCACACCCGTCAGCAACAGGGCCGCATGACCCGCCTGTCGGTGGCGGTGGTGGTCGACGACCAGCTTAAGATCGACCCCACCAGCGGCGAGAGCACGCGGGCCCCATGGGCTGCCGAGGACCTGGCGCGCTTTACCCGCCTGGTGCAGGACGCGGTCGGCTTCGATGCCAGCCGTGGCGACAGCGTGACGGTGATCAACGTGCCGTTTGCCGCCGACCGTGGCGAAGAGATCGCCGACATCGCCTTCTATCAGCAGCCGTGGTTCTGGGACATCGTCAAGCAAGTGTTGGGCGTGGTGTTCATCCTGGTGCTGGTGTTCGGCGTGCTGCGCCCGGTGCTCAACAACATTACCGGGGGTGGCAAGCAGGCTGCCTCGGACAGCGACATGGAGCTGGGCGGCATGATCGGTCTGGATGGCGAACTGGCCAACGACCGCGTCAGTCTGGGTGGCCCGACAAGCATTCTGTTGCCAAGCCCGAGCGAGGGTTACGAGGCGCAGCTCAACGCAATCAAAGGCCTGGTGGCCGAAGACCCGGGCCGCGTGGCCCAGGTTGTGAAAGACTGGATCAACGCCGATGAGTGATAACCGAGCCGTTACCGCCAAGCTGAGCCGCGTCGACAAAGCGGCGATCCTGTTGCTCTCGCTGGGCGAGACCGATGCTGCCCAGGTACTGCGGCACATGGGGCCCAAGGAAGTGCAGCGGGTGGGCGTGGCCATGGCGCAGATGGGCAACGTGCACCGCGACCAGGTCGAGCAGGTGATGAGCGAGTTTGTCGACATCGTCGGCGATCAGACCAGCCTGGGTGTGGGGTCCGACGGTTATATCCGCAAGATGCTCAACCAGGCCCTGGGCGAGGACAAGGCCAACGGCCTGATCGACCGCATCCTGCTGGGTGGCAACACCAGCGGCCTGGACAGCCTCAAGTGGATGGAGCCGCGTGCCGTGGCTGATGTGATCCGCTACGAGCACCCGCAGATCCAGGCCATCGTGGTGGCCTACCTGGACCCTGACCAGGCCGGTGAAGTGCTGAGCAACTTCGACCACAAAGTGCGCCTGGACATCATCCTGCGCGTGTCGTCGCTCAACACCGTGCAGCCGGCGGCGCTCAAAGAGCTGAACCAGATTCTCGAGAAGCAGTTCTCGGGCAACTCCAATGCCGCGCGTACCACCTTGGGTGGCATCAAGCGTGCCGCCGACATCATGAACTTCCTCGACAGCTCCGTGGAAGGTGCGTTGATGGACTCGATCCGCGAAGTTGACAACGACCTGTCGGAGCAGATCGAAGACTTGATGTTCGTCTTCAACAACCTGGCCGATGTCGACGACCGCGGTATCCAGGCGCTGCTGCGCGAAGTGTCTTCGGACGTGCTGGTGGTGTCGCTCAAGGGCGCCGACGAGCGGGTCAAGGACAAGATCTTCAAGAACATGTCCAAGCGTGCCTCCGAGCTGCTGCGCGACGACTTGGAAGCCAAGGGGCCGGTGCGGGTCAGCGACGTGGAAACGGCGCAGAAAGAAATCCTCACCATCGCCCGACGCATGGCCGAGGCCGGCGAGATCGTGCTCGGTGGCAAGGGCGCCGAGGAAATGATTTAAGCCGCAGCTCCGCAGAGTGCTACTGGCCCGCTCCCACAGGGGCCAAGCCCGTCTACCTGTCGAACAGGGTTTTGAGTACCTGAGAACATGTCCAGCAAAGAGCATCACCCCAGCGACCTGATCCGCGCCCGCGACCTCGAGGGCGTCGATGTCTGGGCGTTGCCCAGCTTCGACCCGCAGCCCGAGCCTGAACCTGAGCCTGAGCCCGAAGTCATCGAGGAGGAAATCGAGGAAGTGCCGCTGGAAGAAGTCCAGCCGCTGACCCTCGAAGAGCTCGAAGCCATTCGCCAGGACGCCTACAACGAAGGTTTCGCCACCGGTGAGCGCGAGGGCTTTCACAGCACCCAGCTGAAGGTGCGCCAGGAAGCCGAGCAGGCCCTGGCAGCCAAGCTGGAAAGCCTCGAACGGCTGATGGTGAACCTGATGGAACCCATCGCCGAGCAGGACACGCAGATCGAAAAAACCGTGGTGCACCTGGTCGCGCACATGACCCGCCAGGTGATCGGTCGCGAGCTGCGCAGCGATTCCAGTCAGATCGCCCATGTACTGCGCGAAGCCCTGAAGTTGCTGCCGATGGGCGCGGACAACATCCGCATTCACCTCAATCCCCAGGACTTCGAGCTGGCCAAGGCCCTGCGCGAGCGCCACGAGGAAAACTGGCGGCTGCTCGAAGACGAAGCCCTGCTGCCAGGTGGCTGCCGCATCGAAACCGCCCATAGCCGTATCGACGCCAGCATGGAAACGCGTATCGAGAAGGCCGTGGCGCAGCTGTTCGATCAGCTTCACGACCATTCGCTGCACCCGGCACCGGCGGATGTTTCCATCGACCTGGATCACCCCGATGCGCCTTGATCGCACCAGTTTCGGAAAGCGCCTGGGCAGTTACGCCGAGACCATAGAGCTGCCGACCCAGCCGGTTGTCGAGGGTCGCCTGCTGCGCATGGTCGGCCTTACCCTGGAAGCCGAAGGCCTGCGCGCCGCGGTGGGTAGCCGCTGCCTGGTGATCAACGATGACAGCTACCACCCGGTGCAGGTCGAAGCTGAGGTCATGGGCTTTGCTGGCTCCAAGGTGTTCCTCATGCCTGTCGGCAGCATCGTCGGCATTGCCCCTGGGGCGCGGGTGGTACCGCTGGATGACGGTGGCCGCTTGCCCATGGGCATGAGCATGCTCGGGCGGGTGCTCGATGGTGCCGGGCGCGCCCTCGATGGCAAAGGTGGCATGAAGGCCGAAGACTGGGTGCCGATGGACGGCCCGGTCATCAACCCGCTCAACCGCGACCCCATCAGCGTGCCGCTGGATGTGGGCATTCGCAGCATCAATGGCCTGCTGACCGTAGGTCGCGGCCAGCGCCTGGGCCTGTTTGCCGGTACCGGCGTGGGTAAATCGGTGTTGCTGGGCATGATGACGCGTTTTACCGAAGCCGAGATCATCGTCGTCGGGCTGATCGGCGAACGGGGCCGTGAGGTGAAAGAATTCATCGAGCATATCCTCGGTGAGGAAGGCTTAAAGCGCTCGGTGGTGGTCGCATCGCCTGCCGATGATGCACCGCTGATGCGGTTGCGCGCTGCCATGTATTGCACGCGCATTGCCGAGTACTTCCGGGACAAGGGCAAGAATGTCCTGTTGTTGATGGACTCGCTGACCCGTTTTGCCCAGGCCCAGCGCGAGATCGCCCTGGCCATCGGTGAGCCGCCCGCGACACGCGGTTACCCACCGTCGGTGTTCGCCAAACTGCCCAAGCTTGTGGAGCGGGCGGGTAATGGCGAGCCCGGCGGCGGTTCGATCACCGCCTTCTACACGGTATTGTCGGAAGGCGATGACCAGCAGGACCCGATCGCCGACTCGGCGCGGGGTGTGCTCGACGGGCATTTCGTGCTGTCGCGCCGCTTGGCCGAAGAAGGCCACTACCCGGCAATCGACATCGAAGCCTCGATCAGCCGGGTCATGCCCCAGGTGGTCGATGCCGATCATCTGCGTCAGGCGCAAAAGTTCAAGCAGCTGTGGTCGCGCCTGTCGCAGAGCCGTGACCTGATCAGCGTGGGTGCCTATGTGCCCGGGGGCGACCCGGAGACCGACCTGGCCATCGCCCTGCAATCACGGCTGGTGGACTTTCTGCGCCAAGGCCTGGACGAGAACGTCGGCATGGCGCAGAGCCGCGAGCAGCTGGGGGCGATTTTCACGCCTCCGGCGGGCGGTTAACAGGCCATGGCGCTGCCCGGACGTGCCGCGCGCCTGGCGCCGGTGGTGGCTATGGCCGAAGAAGCCGAGCGCAAGGCCGCCCAGCGTCTGGGGCATTTCCAGCAGCAGGTGGCCCAGTCCCAAGTCAAGTTGGCCGAGCTGGAGCGGTTTCGCGAAGACTACCAGCTGCAGTGGATCAACCGCGGCGGGCAGGGCGTCAATGGCAACTGGCTGGTCAACTACCAGCGTTTTCTCGGGCAACTGGAAACAGCCATGACCCAGCAGCGCCAGAGCCTGAGCTGGCACCAGAACAACCTGAACAACGCCCGCGGCACCTGGCAGCAGGCCTATGCCCGGGTGGAGGGGTTGCGCAAGCTGGTACAGCGTTACCTGGAGGAAGCGCGGCGGGCCGAAGACAAGCGCGAGCAGCGGTTGTTGGATGAGCTTTCGCAGCTGTGCTTGAGGCGGGATCGCATCTAGTCGTTTGCCTCGCCAACTACGCGAGTGGTGTGTCGCTCATGCAGGTGTGTGTATGCGGAGCGAGGAGGTGAGGCGCAGAGCTTGGCACGTTTCATGTATTCGCTGACATGGAGTGTCAAAATACTGCTTGCTCTTAATTGAAATCGCTCAGGATTATCTATGCACGGCCAACCGCTTTCGGATGAACTCAACACCTGTTGTCTAGACGCCATTCCTGAGGGGGTGTCTTCAATTGTTGAGATCGGCAGTGGTGGGCTATCGCTTGCGCAGAAAGTCAGAGAGGCGTTTCCGCGTATTACCTATACGTGCATTACATCCGACCCGGTGGTGCATGCCAAGGCCAAAGCGGTTTGTGATCATGCTGAGCTGGCGGCGGTCGATAATCTGAATGACGCTTTTTTTGCAGGGTACGAACAGCATCACTGTTGGCTGCTGGGTGAAATGTTGGCACAGGTTGCCGACCCGTGGGCGTTGCTGCGCACCCTTGAAGCGCATTTGCCAGAGGGTGGAAGCGTGGTGGTGTGCATGCCCAATGCGCAGCATTGGTCGTTGCAGGTAAAGCTCGCGGCAGGCGCCTTCGGTTACCAGGAAGAGGGGCTGCTGCATCGCTCTTACCTGCGCTGGTTTACCCGTGAAACATTGCTGCAGTTATTGAGCGATACGGGCTTCGAAATGGAATATGGGCAGCCGTTCAGTTCGGCCCACTCATTAAGCGATACGTTTTTGCCGTTGATTGGGCAAATTGCAAAGGCAGCAGCGGTGGATGTTGATCTGGCCATTGCCGACGCGACGCCAAGCCATTACATCATTCGTGCGGTTCGTAAAGCCAAGGCGGGTGGCGAGCGCGCGCGCCCCTTGCTGACGAATGAGCAGTTCGTGCTTGAGGACCGTCGCGTCAAAAAAGATTCAAGGCTTTGGGTGTTTCCAGTTTGTGCGTTTGATCATTTGTTGACCGGTAATGATCGTGCTGTATTCGAGGCCGTACGTTATCGCAACGATATACGTAAAGTTGTACTGACGCGAAGCAAGCCGTGTGCTTTCGACGGTGACAATGTTGCTGTTCTTCCCTTGGCCAGTCGCGAGGGGCAGGAGGCGTTGATCGCAGCCGGTTATATTTTCGTCAAGCACTCTGCTGCGGTTAATGCGCCGTATCCGCTGGACGGAAAGCTTCATCGTTTTATCAACCTGTGGCACGGAATTCCGCTCAAGCGAATTGGCGTCGCGTCTTTAGATAACGCTGCCCATGTGGAAGGCTTGAAGGGCGAACATGCAAGGCATCACGCTGTCATCGCTTCCTCAAAAATGGACCAGTTGGCAATGGCGGTGGCGTTCAATCCTGTCCCGCTGGATAAGATATGGATCACAGGGTTACCGCGAAACGACATTGTGGTGTGCGATGAACATCGCCTTCCTGCAGATTTCATCGAGCAGTTGGCTGACCTTCGTGATGTCTTGAGTGGGCGCAGGCTGGTCCTGTTTGCGCCGACGTTTCGCAATGGCCAGGCGGCTGCCTATTATAATTTCAGTGCGCAGCAACGTGACGAATGGGTAGCGTGTCTTG
Organism: Pseudomonas putida; assembly: GCF_025905425.1. Lineage (NCBI taxonomy): Bacteria > Pseudomonadati > Pseudomonadota > Gammaproteobacteria > Pseudomonadales > Pseudomonadaceae > Pseudomonas > Pseudomonas putida. Next base: position 827,997 of record NZ_CP109603.1, read on the forward strand.
AGCGCCACAACGCTGTCCTGGGTATTCGGGAGCACATGGCGGACAGCTCGCATAGCTATTCGGCTGCACTGATGTCCCAGGGTGGGCCATTTGTTAGTCTGGACCGGCAGCGTTTTTCTGAAATAGAGGTTCTCTACAGGGAAGCGCACGTGCTAGTGACTGACTACTCAAGTTGCTTCATCGACTTTATGTTGACGGGGCGGCCGCAGATCAGTTTTGCGTATGATAGGTCACGCTACGAAGCCCAGGAGCGTGGAATGTTCTACAACCTTGAGGACGTTTTCCCAGGCCCCGTGTGCTCGGATTTCTCCGCGCTACTGGCTGCTTTGGAGGCTGTCTTGGCAGGCGAAGTGATTGAACCATCTGAACGGTATTCTCAAAAGCGAAGGATGTTCTTCGAATATACCGATGACGGCAATGCCAATCGGTTGGTGGCCCATCTGCTGCAGGAGATCTCGCCATAAAAACGATCATCACATATGGAACGTTTGACGTCCTGCACGCCGGTCATATTCATCTATTGGCGCGGGCCAGAGCGTTGGGCGATCGTTTGGTTGTGGGGCTGTCCACTGACGAGTTTAATGCGCTGAAGCATAAAAGTTCGCTGTTGGACTACCGCAATCGGCGGATCGTGCTGGAGGCAGTGCAGTACGTCGATGAGGTTTTTCCAGAGAGCACGTGGGAACAAAAAATTGAAGATGTCCGGCGTTACGGCGCTGATGTATTTGTTATGGGAGATGATTGGGCCGGTCAGTTTGATTACCTCGCCACGGCGTGCGACGTGGTGTATTTGCCGAGGACCAAGGATATTTCATCAACGTTGATTCGCGATGAGCTAAAACGGCGGGTAGGCTGAGTAGGCTTGCCGTTGCGGTGGGCATGCAATCTATGCCGCGTCTTGCCAGCCTCGTTCCTGCCTGCTAAACCTTAGAGTTGCATCCGCCATCATCGAAGGAATCGCTAGCATGGCAGTCGAGACTGTTTTTTCGCAGGACGGGAAAAAGCTCACGATCAAGATCAAGGGGCGCTTCGATTTCGGCAAGCATCAGGAGTTTCGCGACGCCTACGAGCGCCAGCCTGATCGGCCGGACTCGGTGGTGGTCGATCTGAAAGACACCACCTACCTCGATAGCTCCGCGCTCGGCATGCTGCTGTTGCTGCGCGATCACGCGGGCGGCGACGACTCGGATGTGCGCGTGGTGCATGCCAGCTCCGATGTGCGCAAGATCCTCGCCATCTCCAATTTCGAAAAACTGTTCGATATCAGTTGAGCCTGGTGATGGCTGCCGAACAGGCATTGACCGTGCTGGTCGCTGAAGACGGGGCGGCAGACCGCTTGCTGCTGGCGCAGATCGTCCGGCGCCAGGGCCATCAGGTGTTCACGGCGGAAAATGGCGAGCAAGCGGTGGCGCTCTTTGTCGAGCGCCGCCCGCAACTGGTGCTGCTCGATGCGTTGATGCCGGTCATGGACGGTTTCGAAGCGGCCCGGCAGATCAAGGCCCTGGCCGGCGAGGCGCTGGTGCCAATCATTTTCCTGACCTCGCTGAACGAAGAAGATGCGCTGGTGCGCTGCCTGGAAGCGGGCGGCGATGACTTCATGGCCAAGCCGTACAGTGCGGTGATCCTCGCCGCCAAGATACGCGCCATGGGCCGCCTGCGCCGGTTGCAGGCCACCGTGCTCGCCCAGCGCGACGAGATCACCCGCCACCATCACCACCTGCTTAACGAGCAACGGGTGGCCAAGGCGGTATTCGACAAGGTGGCCCATGCCGGTTGCCTGGCCGCGCCCAATATCCGCTATCTGCAATCGCCCTACGCATTGTTCAACGGTGACCTGCTGCTGGCAGCGTTCACGCCCTCCGGGGACATGCAGGTGCTGCTGGGGGATTTCACCGGCCACGGCCTGCCTGCCGCCGTCGGCGCCATGCCCCTGGCCGAAGTGTTCTACGGCATGACGGCCAAAGGCTATGGCCTGGCGCAGACCCTGCGCGAGATGAACGCCAAGCTCAAGCGCATCCTCCCGGTGGATATGTTCTGTTGTGCCTTGATGCTCAACCTGAGCGTGCAGCGGGGTTCGGTGGAGGTATGGAACGGCGGCATGCCCGACGGCTATCGCTTGTCGGCGGGCGGCGGGGTGCTGTCGACGCTTGCCTCGCGCCATCTGCCGCTGGGCATTCTTGCCCCCGAGCGCTTCGATGACAGCACCGAAGTGCTGCCGCTGGCGGCGGGCGAGCGCTTGTTGCTGTTGTCGGACGGGGTGCTCGACACCGCCGATGATCAGGAGCGCTTGTTCGGAGTCGAGCGCCTGCATGAGGTGTTGGCCGACAACCGTGACCCGGCGTGCCTGTTCGACGAGGTGATGCTGGCCTTGGAGCGTTTCGGCGGGCGCCCTCGGGATGACATCAGCCTGTGTGACATCCGCATGTTCACGGCTGATGAGCGGGTGCCGGCGCCAATGATCTACGCTGAAAGCGGCCGCCCCAGCCCGCTGGATTGGTCGCTCGGTTTCGAGCTGCGCAGCGAAAGCCTGAAGCGGTTCAATCCGGTGCCGTACCTGGTGCAGTTGTTGCAGGAGATTCACCCACTGCAGTCGCGTACCGGCAATCTGCACAGCGTGCTCAGCGAGCTGTATTCCAATGCCCTGGAGCATGGCGTGCTGGGCCTGAATTCGCGGCTCAAGCGTGATGTCCAGGGCTTTGCCGACTACTACCGGGAGCGTGCCCGGCGCTTGGGCGAATTGGCCGACGGCTTCGTGCGTATCGACCTCAAGGTGGAACCCCTTGCCGAAGGCGGGCGTCTGATGATCGAGGTGCGGGACAGCGGTGCAGGGTTCGATGTACAGCGCGTACTGTCGCGGCCATCCCGGGAGCACGGCTTGAGTGGCCGTGGTTTGAACCTGGTACAGCGGCTCTGCAGCGACGCCCAGTGGTGCGAGGGTGGTCGCTGTGCGCGGGTCGAGTTCGTGTGGTGAGCGCTTATGGTGAGCGCTTTAATAAAGAGCCACGCCCTGGCTTGATCAAGGAGTGAACAAGTGACAGAGATTCATATCGACCACAAGGTGCTCAGTGATCTGCGTGAGGTCATGGAGGATGGCTACCTGCACCTGGTGCAGACGTTCCTGGACGACTCCGAGCGGCGCCTGAGCGAGTTGCACGCCGCCAAGAGTGCTGATGAACTGGGCTCGGCGGCCCACAGTTTCAAGGGCAGTAGCAGCAACATGGGGGCTGTCGCCTTGGCCGCCCTGTGCCAGCAACTCGAAGACCGCGTACGGCAGCCACCCTTGTATGGCATCGAGGACCTGATCAACCGCATCGACAAGGAGTATGTGGAGGTTCGGCGCTTCTACCGCGGCGAGGGGCAAGGTATCTCGGCTGGCTGATGCGCGAGTTGGCGCGAGTTTTGCCTGTCTTTGCCCGGATGACTTTTCAGTTTCTGGCGCGGAGACCGCTCAATGCCTGTCGCACCCAATCCTTTGTTGCAACCAAGCGCCGTAGGCAAATCGTCGCGAGCAACCGGCTCGATTGCCGACAAGCCGTTGCAGGCGCAGGGCGACGCGGGCGGCGGCTTCGGCCAGGTCATGGCCAAGCAGCAAGCGTTCGGGCACGACGACAAGGTCGCCCAGGCCAAGCCCAAGGATAAACCTGAGGTGGCACACGGCGGCAAGAAACACGCTGCCGACAAGCCGTCGGTTGCCGATGACGGCAACAAATTGCCAGCCGAAGATCAGGCGCCAGCCGCAAACGACACGGGGTTGCGTGATGCCAGCCTGGTGGCCGGCCAGGTCACTGATGCGCAACCTGGGGCGCAATTGATTCAAGCCCAGGCCGAGGCGGTGGCGCCGGTGCTGCAGGCTGCCACGGCACAATCGCAGGCGCTTGCCGAGCTGCCTGAGGAGCCACTCGCTGCAGAGGCCTTCGACCCCGACGCCGACCCCTTGGCTAACCTGCCGACCTTGCGCCTGGCCCTGGAGCAGAGCGCTCAGGCCAAGGGCACCACCTCGGCACACGCCGTGGACCCTTCGCAGGTCCAGGGCGACGAGGGGCGGGCAGCCGTCAATACCTTGGCGAATCTGATCGACAATGCCGAGGGTGACGCGGGTGAGCCCGGCGACAAGGCGTTCGGCGCGCTGCTCGAAGATGGCTTGAAAGACACCAAGAGCGCCAGCAGCGACACGCGCATCGACGATTTCGCCGATCGACTGGCTAGCCTGACCCAGGCCGCCACGGCCAAGACCGCCAATGCCGTGCCAGCGAGTACCAGCCCCTTGCACCAGCCATTGCCGATGAACCAGAGCGCCTGGACCGAGGGCTTGGTCAATCGGGTCATGTACCTGTCCAGCCAGAATCTCAAGTCGGCGGATATCCAGCTGGAGCCAGCAGAGCTGGGGCGGTTGGACATCCGCGTCAATGTTGCGACGGACCAGTCGACCCAGGTGACGTTCATCAGCGGCCACGCCGGTGTGCGTGACGCCCTCGACAGCCAGGTGCACCGCCTGCGCGAGTTGTTTGCCCAGCAGGGGCTAGCGCAGCCTGACGTCAACGTTGCTGACCAGTCGCGTGGGCAGCAGCACCAGCACGCGCAGGAGCAGGGCAGCAATCTCTCGGGCGTTGCAGCGCGGCAGCAGGCCGGGCAGGGCGGCGCCGAGCAGGTCGACAGTGCAAGACCGGTTGAGCAGCAGGTGGTGATTGGCGACAGTGTGGTCGATTACTACGCGTGATGTTCTGTTGTCTGTGCTGGCCTCTTCGCGGGCAAGCCCGCTCCCACAGGTGTTGTACTGGCTTCTAGGGCAGTGAGGTACCTGCGGGAACGGGCTTGCCCGCGAAGAGGCCAGCACCGGTAAACCTGGATAAACCCTGGGGTCGCCAAATCTGGCATAACACTTGCTCAAGCCACGTCATCCTCCTTTGAACCCCCGATGGACGACGGATTATTGGCATGGCGAATACCGAAGCAGTAAAAGACCCCGCCACAAATGGCAAACTCAAGCTGATCCTGCTGTTGGTGCTGGGCCTGGTGCTGGCAATCGGCCTGTCGGTGGGCGCTACCTGGTTCATCATGCACAAGAGCGAGCCTGCGCCGGCCACCGACCCGGCAGCTGCCAACGTCAAGCCTGCAGCCATCTACGAGGTGCTCACCCCGGCCTTCGTGGTCAACTTCAACCAGAACGGCCGCCAGCGCTACATGCAGTTGAGCGTCACCCTGCAAGGTCGCAGCCAGGCTGATCTGGATGCCCTCAAGGTGCACATGCCGGTGATTCGCAACAACCTGGTGATGATGTTCTCTGGGCAAGGCTTCGACACCCTGGCCGCCAGCCCGGTCGGGCAGGAGATGCTGCGTCAGAAAGCCACCGCCGTGGTCCAGGAAGTCGCCCAGAAGGAAGTCGGCAAGCCGGTCATCGACCAGTTGCTGTTCACCAATTTCGTATTGCAGTAGGAGTCCGCAATGGCCGTACAGGACCTGCTGTCCCAGGATGAAATCGATGCGCTGTTGCACGGTGTCGACGATGGTCTGGTGCAGACCGAAAGCGCTTCCGAGCCAGGCAGTATCAAAAGCTACGACCTGACCAGCCAGGATCGAATCGTCCGCGGTCGCATGCCGACCCTGGAAATGATCAACGAACGCTTTGCCCGCTATACCCGCATCAGCATGTTCAACCTGTTGCGCCGCTCCGCCGACGTGGCGGTGGGCGGCGTGCAGGTGATGAAGTTTGGCGAATACGTGCATTCGCTGTATGTGCCGACCAGCCTCAACCTGGTCAAGATCAAGCCGCTGCGCGGCACGTCGCTGTTCATCCTCGACGCCAAGCTGGTGTTCAAGCTGGTGGACAACTTCTTCGGCGGTGATGGCCGTCACGCCAAGATCGAGGGCCGCGAGTTCACCCCGACCGAGTTGCGCGTGGTGCGCATGGTCCTCGACCAGTGCTTCGTCGACCTCAAGGAGGCCTGGCAGGCCATCATGCCGGTCAACTTCGAGTACATGAACTCTGAGGTCAACCCGGCCATGGCCAACATCGTCGGCCCCAGCGAGGCGGTGGTGGTGTCGACCTTCCACATCGAGCTGGACGGCGGTGGCGGCGACCTGCACGTGACCATGCCGTACTCGATGATCGAGCCAGTGCGCGAAATGCTCGACGCGGGCTTCCAGTCCGACCTGGACGACCAGGACGAGCGCTGGGTCAAGGCCCTGCGCGAGGACGTGCTGGACGTCGCCGTGCCACTGACCGCCACCGTCGCCCGCCGCCAGCTGAAGCTGCGCGACATCCTGCACATGCAGCCTGGCGATGTGATCCCGGTGGAGCTGCCCGAGCACCTGGTGCTGCGCGCTAACGGCGTGCCGTCGTTCAAGGCGCGCCTGGGTTCGCACAAGGGCAACCTGGCGCTGCAGATCATCGACCCGATCGAACGCCGCTGACGGCGTGCCGGTCGCTCACTACGAATTGAATGCCTGTCGAGGAAATCATGGCTAACGAAAACGAGATCACCTCCCCAGAGGACCAGGCCCTGGCCGACGAATGGGCCGCGGCGCTGGAAGAAACCGGTGATGCCGGCCAGGCCGATATCGATGCGCTGCTGGGTGGCGACGCCGGCAACAGCGGTGCGGGCCGCCTGCCGATGGAAGAGTTCGCCAGCTCGCCGCGGCCGAACGAGAACGTCAGCCTCGAAGGCCCAAACCTGGACGTGATCCTGGATATTCCGGTGAACATTTCCATGGAAGTGGGCAGCACCGAGATCAATATCCGCAACTTGCTGCAGCTGAACCAGGGTTCGGTGATCGAGCTTGATCGCCTGGCTGGCGAGCCGCTCGACGTGCTGGTCAACGGCACGCTGATCGCCCATGGCGAAGTGGTGGTGGTCAACGAGAAGTTCGGCATCCGCCTAACCGACGTGATCAGCCCCAGCGAACGTATCAAGAAGCTGCGCTGAGTGAAGGGCTCGATGCGCGCCGGCGCCGCCGTTGCCGGGCTGTTCGCCAGCCAGTTGGCTTTCGCGGCGGCAAGCCCCACGGCGAGCACTGCCGCCGCACCCGGCAGCCTGGGTGGGCAGCTGGCGCAGATGGTCTTTGGCCTGCTGTTGGTGGTTGGCCTGATCTTCTTCCTGGCCTGGTTGTTGCGCCGTATGCAGGGCGCGGCGGTCAAGGGCGGGCAGGTGATCGAGATCGTCGGCAGCCGGGCCATCGGCCCGCGTGACCGGCTGTTGCTGGTGCAGGTCGGCAAGGAGCAGATCCTGATCGGCCACACCCCAGGCAGCATCGAGGCCCTGCATGTGCTGGCCGAACCCGTCGAAGTGCCCGCTGCTGCCCGTCAGGCGGCGCCGGAGTTTGCCCAGCGGCTGATGGAGCTGATGGGCAAGGATCAGAAGGACAAGAAGTGATGACCGGCGTGCTGCGCATGATGTTGACCTTGGCGCTGCTGCTGGCCGCGCCGTTGGCCCTGGCCGCCGACCCGCTGTCGATCCCGGCCATTACCCTGTCCAATGGGGCGGACGGGCAACAGGAGTATTCGGTCAGCCTGCAGATCCTGCTGATCATGACGGCGCTGAGCTTCATCCCGGCGTTCGTGGTCCTGATGACCAGCTTCACCCGCATCATCATCGTGTTCTCGATTTTGCGTCAGGCCCTGGGCCTGCAACAGACGCCTTCGAACCAGATTCTGACCGGCATGGCGCTGTTTTTGACGATGTTCATCATGGCCCCGGTGTTCGACCGGGTGAACCGGGATGCGCTGCAGCCGTACCTGAAGGAGCAGATGACCGCCCAGCAGGCCATCGACAAGGCCCAGGTGCCGCTCAAGGACTTCATGCTGGCGCAGACCCGGCAGAGCGACCTGGACCTGTTCATGCGTTTGTCCAAGCGCACCGACATCGCAGGCCCCGACCAGGTACCGCTGACCATCCTGGTGCCGGCCTTTGTCACCTCCGAGCTCAAGACCGCGTTCCAGATTGGTTTCATGATCTTCATCCCCTTTCTGATCATCGACATGGTGGTCGCCAGCGTGCTGATGGCCATGGGTATGATGATGCTGTCACCGCTGATCATCTCGCTGCCGTTCAAGATCATGCTGTTCGTTCTGGTTGATGGCTGGGCGCTGATCATGGGCACACTGGCCAGTAGTTTCGGCGGCGTCTGACGCCGTCAAGGAGAGCCATGCATGACCCCTGAAGTTGCTGTCGACCTGTTCCGCGATGCCCTCTGGCTGACCACGCTGATGGTCGCCATCCTGGTGGTGCCGAGCCTGCTGGTGGGCTTGATGGTGGCGATGTTCCAGGCCGCCACGCAGATCAACGAACAGACCCTGAGCTTTCTGCCGCGTCTGTTGGTGATGCTGGTCACGCTGATCGTCGCCGGGCCTTGGTTGGTGCAAAAGTTCATGGAGTACATCACCACCCTCTACACCAGCATCCCGCAGCTGATCGGTTGACACGGCCATGCTGGAGCTGACCAACGCACAGATTGGCACCTGGGTCGCCACCTTCATTCTGCCGTTGTTCCGGGTGACGGCGGTGCTGATGACCATGCCGATCTTCGGCACGCGCATGCTGCCGGCACGGGTGCGCCTGTACGTGGCGGTGGCCATCACCGTCGTGATCGTCCCGGCGCTGCCGCCCTTGCCCGAGTTCGAACCGTTGAGCCTGCAGGGCCTGTTGTTGTGTGGCGAGCAGGTCATCGTCGGCGCGTTGTTCGGTTTCTCGTTGCAGTTGCTGTTCCAGGCCTTCGTCATCGCCGGCCAGATTGTCGCGGTTCAGATGGGCATGGCCTTCGCTTCGATGGTCGACCCGGCCAACGGCGTCAACGTCGCGGTGGTCAGCCAGTTCATGACCATGTTGGTCAGTGTGCTGTTTTTGCTGATGAACGGGCATTTGGTAGTGTTCGAGGTGCTGACCGAGAGCTTCACCACCTTGCCGGTGGGCAATGCGCTGATGGTCAACCAGTTCTGGGAAATGGTCGGGCGCCTGAGTTGGGTGTTCGGTGCTGGGCTGTTGCTGGTCTTGCCAGTGATAGCGGCGTTGTTGGTGGTGAACATCGCCTTTGGCGTGATGACGCGCGCGGCGCCACAGTTGAACATCTTCTCCATTGGTTTCCCGCTGACCCTGGTCATGGGTATGGGGATTTTCTGGGTCGGCCTGGCCGATATTCTTCCCCATTACCAGGCATTGGCTAGCGACGCGCTGCAATGGTTGCGTGAACTGGCAAGGGCGCGCTGAGCATGGCTGAAAGCGAGAGCGGTCAGGACAAGACAGAAGACCCCACCGAAAAACGCAAGCGCAGCGCGCGCGAAAAAGGCGAGATCGCCCGCTCCAAGGAGTTGAACACGGTGGCGGTGACCCTGGCCGGCGCCGGCGGCCTGCTGATGTTTGGCGGGTACTTGGCCGAGACGCTCCTGAGCGTGATGCGCATGAACTTCAGCCTGACCCGTGACATGATCGTCGACGAGCGCGCCATGGGTGCGTTTTTGCTGGCCTCGGGCAAGATGGCGATCTGGGCAGTGCAGCCTGTGCTCATCCTGCTGTTCGTGATCTCTTTCGTAGCCCCGATCATGCTGGGTGGTTTCCTGTTTTCTGGCAGCCTGCTGCAGCCGAAATTCAGCCGCATGAACCCGCTGTCGGGGATCAAGCGCATGTTCTCGATGCATGCCTTGACCGAGTTGCTTAAGGCGTTGGCCAAGTTTTTCGTGATCCTGATCGTCGCGGTGGTGGTGTTGGTCGGTGACCGCCAGGCATTGCTGTCGATTGCCAATGAGCCCTTGGAGCAGGCAATCATTCACAGTGTCCAGGTGGTGGGGTGGAGTGCGTTGTGGATGTCGGCGGGGCTGCTGCTGATTGCGGCTGCGGACGTGCCGTTCCAGCTGTGGCAGACGCACAAGAAAATGAAGATGACCAAGCAGGAAGTGCGTGACGAGTACAAGGACTCGGAGGGCAAGCCTGAGGTCAAGCAGCGTATTCGCCAGTTGCAGCGTGAGGCATCGCAGCGGCGCATGATGGCGGCCGTACCGCAGGCAGACGTAATTATCACCAACCCGACGCACTATGCCGTGGCCCTGCAGTACGACCCGGAGAAGGGCGGGGTGGCGCCATTGCTGCTGGCCAAGGGTACCGATTTCATAGCGTTGAAGATTCGTGAGATTGGTGTCGAGCACAAGATCCAGATCCTCGAATCGCCGGCCCTGGCGCGGGCGATCTATTACTCCACCGAGCTTGAGCAGGAGATCCCGGCGGGGTTGTACCTGGCGGTGGCGCAGGTGTTGGCGTATGTGTTCCAGATTCGTCAGTACCGGTCGGGCAAGGGCAAGCGGCCGGAGCCGTTGAAGGACGATTTGCCGATCCCGCCGGATTTGCGCCGCGACAGTTAGCTTTGTGCCAGGGCTGCTGGCCCTTTCGCGGGCAAGCCCGCTCCCACAGGTTTTCTACATGACTTCAGGGCATGGATGATGCCTGTGGGAGCGGGCTTGCCCGCGAAAGGGCCCGCCCTGACCGCGCAAATGTAAAAGTTGGAAGGCTTCTTGCAGAGCCACGCCCAGGCGCCCCCTGGGCGTCAAAGTTTTGCATCAAGAGGACTCGCGGTGGATCGCACTCAGTTAATCAACAACGCACGCCACAACCTGGCCGGCCTCGGCCGGGGCAACCTGGGTGTGCCGCTGTTGCTGCTGGTGATGTTGGCAATGATGATGCTGCCAATACCGCCGTTCCTGCTCGACGTGTTCTTCACCTTCAACATCGCCCTGTCGATCGTGGTGCTGCTGGTCTGCGTCTACGCCCTGCGCCCGCTCGACTTCGCCGCGTTCCCGACCATCCTGCTGGTGGCGACCCTGCTGCGCCTGGCGCTGAACGTGGCGTCCACGCGTGTGGTCATGCTCCACGGCCAGGAGGGTCACGGCGCCGCGGGCAAGGTGATCCAGGCCTTCGGTGAAGTGGTCATCGGCGGTAACTACGTGGTCGGTGCGGTGGTGTTCGCCATCCTCATGATCATCAACTTCGTGGTCGTCACCAAAGGTGCTGGGCGTATTTCCGAGGTGAGCGCACGCTTTACCCTCGATGCGATGCCTGGCAAGCAGATGGCCATCGACGCCGACCTCAACGCCGGCCTGATCGACCAGGCCCAGGCCAAGGCCCGCCGGTCCGAGGTGGCGCAGGAGGCTGAGTTCTACGGTTCGATGGACGGTGCCAGCAAGTTCGTGCGCGGCGACGCCATTGCCGGCCTGCTGATCCTGTTCATCAACCTCATCGGCGGCATGCTCATCGGCATGCTCCAGCACGGCATGCCATTCAGCGAAGCCGGTAAGGTGTACGCTTTGCTGACCATCGGTGACGGTTTGGTGGCGCAATTGCCATCCCTGCTGTTGTCCACGGCGGCGGCCATCATGGTTACCCGGGCTTCGGGCTCGGAAGACATGGGCAAGCTGATCAACCGGCAGATGTTCGACTCGCCCAAGGCCCTGGCGGTCTCCGGTGGGCTGATGATCGTCATGGGCCTGGTGCCGGGCATGCCGCATGTGGCGTTCCTTGGCCTCGGCCTGTTGGCCTGTGGCGGCGCATACCTTGTGTGGAAGAAACAGCAGCAGGTCAAGGTCAAGGCCCAGCAGGAGGCGCAGCGTCAGCAAGACCTGCTGCCCTCGCCACAGCGTGCGCTGGAGACCAAGGAGCTGGGCTGGGACGACGTCACCCCGATCGACATGATCGGCCTTGAGGTCGGCTACCGCTTGATTCCGCTGGTCGACCGCAATCAGGGCGGCCAGTTGCTGGCGCGGATCAAGGGCGTGCGCAAGAAGCTGTCCCAAGACCTGGGCTTCCTCATGCCCACCGTGCACATTCGCGACAACCTCGACCTGCAGCCCAGTGCCTACCGCCTGACCTTGATGGGGGTGATCCTGGCTGAAGCGGAGATTTACCCCGACCGGGAGCTGGCGATCAACCCAGGTCAGGTATTTGGCACCCTCAACGGCATTGCCGCGCGCGACCCGGCCTTTGGCCTGGAGGCGGTGTGGATTGACGTGGGTCAGCGGTCCCAGGCGCAGTCGCTGGGGTATACCGTGGTCGATGCCAGTACCGTGGTGGCCACCCACCTCAACCAGATTTTGCAGAAGCACTGTCACGAGCTGATCGGCCACGAAGAGGTCCAGCAACTGCTGCAGGTGTTGTCCAAGGCATCGCCTAAACTTGCAGAAGAGTTGGTGCCGGGTGTCATTTCCTTGTCGGGCCTGCTCAAGGTGCTGCAGGCGTTGTTGTCCGAGCAAGTGCCGGTGCGCGACATCCGCAGCATCGCCGAGGCTATCGCCAACAACGCCGGCAAGAGTCAAGATACCGCCGCGCTGGTGGCAGTGGTGCGCGTCGGATTGTGTCGCGCCATCGTGCAAAGCATTGTCGGCGTTGAGTCGGAGCTGCCAGTGATCACCCTTGAACCAAGGTTGGAACAGATTTTGCTCAATAGTCTGCAAAGGGCCGGGCAGGGTCAGGAAGACGGTGTTCTTCTGGAACCGAGCATGGCCGAAAAGCTGCAGCGTTCGCTGATTGAGGCGGCCCAGCGCCAAGAGATGCAGGGCCAGCCGGCCATTCTTCTGGTCGCCGGCCCGATCCGCGCCATGTTGTCGCGCTTTGGTCGCCTGGCTGTACCGAATTTGCATGTTCTGGCGTATCAGGAAATACCTGACAACAAGCAAGTCACCATCGTTGCCACCGTGGGCCCTAACGGCTGAGGTAGTGGATAATGCAAGTTAAGCGATTTTTCGCCGCCGATATGCGTCAGGCCATGAAGCTGGTCCGGGATGAGCTTGGCTCCGATGCCGCCATCATCGGTAACCGCCGCATCGCCGGTGGTGTTGAATTGACAGCCGCGCTGGACTACAAGTTGTCCGCCCTGGCCCCGCGCGTGCCCAACGCCGAGCTTGAAGAAGAGCTGCGCAAGACCCACACGCGTATCGCCACGGCCCAGGCCGAACTGGACCAGCGCAGCGACAACAGCGACAACAACCGCCAATTGTTCGCCGGTCAGTCGCTGACCGCCTCGGAGCCGCTGGTCGAGCCGCACGTGGATGCCCCGGCGCCTGCCGCTGCGCCTACCCCGGCACCGGTCGATCCTCGGCTGTTCGATGCCATGCGCTCGGAGCTGTCGGGTTTGCGCGAGCTGCTGGAAGTGCAGCTCGGCTCGCTGGCCTGGAGCCAGCTGCAAGGCAGCAAACCGCAGCAAGCCAACCTCTGGCGCCGTCTGCAGCGCATCGGCCTGTCTGGGCCGATTGCCCGTGAACTGCTCGAACTCACTACCGAAATCGAAGAGCCGCGCCAGGCATGGCGCATGCTGCTGGCGCACCTGGCGCGGATGATCGAAGTCCCTGAGGTCGAGCCGATCGAAGAGGGCGGCGTGATCGCCATGGTCGGCCCCGCCGGCATGGGCAAGACCACTACCCTGGCCAAGCTGGCCGCGCGCTATGTGCTCAAGTACGGCGCGCCGCAGTTGGCGTTGGTGAGCATGGACAGCTTCCGCATCGGTGCCCAGGAGCAGCTCAAGACCTTGGGGCGGATCCTCAACGTGCCGGTGACCTACGTCGACCCGGGCCAGTCCCTGGCCCAGGCGCTGGAGCCGCTGCTGCGCAAGCGCGTGGTGCTGATCGATACCGCCGGCCTGCAGGCCAGCGACCCGGCCCTGCGCATGCAGCTGGAAACCCTGGCCAGCCGCGGCATCGCCGCGAAGAACTACCTGGTGCTGGCAACCACCAGCCAGAAGCAGGTGCTGACCGCCGCCTACCACAGCTACAAGCGCTGTGGCCTGGCCGGTTGTATCCTGACCAAACTCGATGAAACGGCAAGCCTCGGCGACGTGCTGAGCCTTGCCATCAGTCATGAATTGCCGGTGGCCTACCTGACCGATGGGCCACGCATTCCTGACGACTTGCACTTGCCACGGGCGCACCAGCTGGTCACCCGTGCGGTCAATGTGCAGCAGCAGGACGAGCCCAGCGAAGAGGCCATGGCCGACATGTTCGCTGATCTCTACCACAACCCGCGGCGAGCGGGCTGATGATGAAGCGTGTGCAAAGTAGCTATGCCAAGGGGCACGCAGAATTGCCTCACGTGTGGCCTGAGTCCCAGCGAGACAAGGTAAAGAACAGACATGGGTAGCATGCATCCCGTACAGGTGATCGCCGTCACCGGTGGCAAAGGTGGCGTCGGCAAGACTAACGTTTCAGTGAACCTGTCTCTGGCGCTGGCCGAGCTTGGCCGCAGGGTCATGTTGCTGGACGCCGACCTGGGCCTGGCCAATGTCGACGTATTGCTTGGCTTGACCCCAAAACGCACCCTGGCCGATGTCATCGAAGGGCGCTGTGAGCTGCGCGATGTGATGCTGCAGGGGCCGGGCGGTGTGCGCATCGTGCCGGCGGCCTCCGGCACCCAGAGCATGGTGCACCTGGCGCCGGCCCAGCATGCCGGCCTGATCCAGGCCTTCAGTGACATCGGCGACAATCTCGACGTACTGGTGATCGATACCGCTGCGGGTATTGGTGACTCAGTGGTCAGTTTCGTTCGCGCGGCCCAGGAAGTGTTGCTGGTGGTCTGCGACGAACCCACCTCGATCACTGATGCCTATGCCCTGATCAAGCTGCTCAACCGTGACTACGGCATGAACCGCTTCCGCGTGCTGGCCAACATGGCCCAGAGCCCGCAGGAAGGGCGCAACCTGTTCGCCAAATTGACCAAGGTCACCGACCGCTTCCTAGACGTCGCCCTGCAGTACGTGGGCGCGGTGCCGTACGACGAGTGCGTGCGCAAGGCGGTGCAGAAGCAGCGCGCGGTGTACGAAGCCTTCCCTCGCTCCAAGTGCGCGCTGGCCTTCAAGGCCATTGCGCAGAAGGTCGACAGCTGGCCGTTGCCGGCCAACCCGCGCGGGCACCTGGAGTTCTTCGTCGAGCGTCTGGTGCAGCCCACCAGCGCAGGACCGGTGCTATGAGTGCGAGCGGCTTCAAGATGTACAGCAGGGCGTCGAAAGACGCCCAGTACGAGCTGATCGAACGCTACGCCCCGCTGGTCAAGCGCATCGCCTATCACTTGCTGGCGCGGCTGCCGGCCAACGTCCAGGTCGAAGACCTGATTCAGGCCGGCATGATCGGCTTGCTGGAAGTGGCCAACAAATATGACGCCAGCAAGGGCGCCAGCTTCGAGACCTACGCCGGCATCCGCATCCGCGGCGCGATGCTCGACGAGGTGCGCAAGGGCGATTGGGCGCCGCGTTCGGTGCACCGCAATACACGCATGGTCAGTGATGCAATGCGCGCCGTGGAAGCAAGAACCGGTCGCGACGCTAAAGATCATGAGGTTGCTGCCGAACTCCAATTGAGTCTCGACGATTACTACGGGATTTTGAACGATACCCTGGGCAGCCGACTGTTCAGCTTCGACGACCTGTTGCAGGACGGCGAGCACGAAGGGCTGCACGAGGACGGCGCCAGTGGCCAGGTCGAACCGTCGCGGGACCTTGAAGACGAGCGCTTCCAGGCTGCCCTGACCGATGCGATCGCCAACCTGCCAGAGCGCGAGCGGCTGGTGCTGGCGCTGTACTACGACGAAGAGCTGAACCTCAAGGAAATCGGTGAGGTGCTGGGGGTCAGCGAATCGCGCGTGAGCCAGTTGCACAGCCAGTGCGCCGCACGTTTGCGCAGCCGTCTGGGTGAATGGCGGGCGCGCTAGTCGCCGCCGTTCGCCGTTGAAGACGCTGCAGTCGTTTCACGTTGTGCCGAATTGAATGAATGCGTGCTCGGGGACCGAGCGCGTCTGAGACTGCTTGGAGGTCTAATTGGACAAGAACATGAAAATCCTCATCGTTGACGACTTTTCGACGATGCGGCGGATCATCAAGAACCTGCTACGTGATCTGGGCTTCACCAACACCGACGAAGCCGACGACGGCACCACGGCGTTGCCGATGCTGGAAAACGGCCACTACGACTTCCTGGTGACCGACTGGAACATGCCGGGCATGTCCGGTATCGACCTGCTGCGCAAAGTCCGCGCCAGCGAAAAGCTGAAAACCATGCCGGTACTGATGGTGACCGCCGAAGCCAAGCGTGACCAGATCATCGAAGCGGCCCAGGCCGGCGTCAATGGTTACGTGGTCAAGCCGTTCACCGCTCAGGTGCTCAAAGAAAAGATCGAGAAGATCTTCGAACGCGTCAACGGCTGAGTCACGTCAGGGGGCGCGCCATGGATTCATCAGAAACGTCTTTGGGGGAGTTCGAATCGACCCTGAAGAAGCATGCCCAGGAGCTGGTCGAAAGCCTGGAACGAGGGCGCTTCGGCGAGGCGGTGCAGCTGATCCATCAGCTGAACCAGACCCGCGACCGCGGCCTGTACCAGGAAGTCGGCAAGCTGACCCGTGAGCTGCACAGTGCAATTGTCAGCTTTCAGATCGACCCGCACATGCCGCAGGCCGAGGAGGTTTCGCAGATCACCGACGCCACCGAGCGCCTGTCCTATGTGGTCAAGCTGACCGAGAGTGCGGCCAACCGCACCATGGACCTGGTCGAAGAAAGCACCCCGGTGCTCAACGACTTGGCGGGCGAGGCCAAGGCCCTGAGCGTGGACTGGCAGCGCTTCATGCGCCGCGAAGTTGCCGCGCCGGAATTCCGTGACCTGGTCAAACGTGTCGACAGTTTTCTGACGCACAGCGCCGAAGGCAATCGCAAGGTTTCCGGCCACCTCAACGACATTCTGCTGGCTCAGGACTATCAGGACCTGACCGGCCAGGTGATCAAGCGCGTCACCGCGTTGGTCACCGAGGTGGAAAGCAACTTGCTCAAGCTCGTGCTGATGGCCAGTCAAGTCGACCGTTTTGCCGGTATCGAATATGACCACCAGCAGCTGCGTGCTGAAAAAGATCAAGAAAAACATCCGACTCGGGGTGAAGGTCCGCAGATTCATGCCGATAAGCGTGAAGACGTCGTGTCCGGTCAGGACGATGTCGATGATCTGCTGTCCAGTCTGGGTTTTTAAGGAGCACGTTTAATGAGCTTCGGCGCCGATGAAGAAATCCTTCAGGATTTCCTGGTAGAAGCCGGCGAAATTCTTGAGCAACTGTCCGAGCAATTGGTCGAGCTGGAAAGCCGACCCGATGATGCCGACCTGCTCAATGCCATTTTTCGCGGTTTCCACACTGTAAAAGGGGGCGCCGGCTTCCTCCAGCTCAACGAGCTGGTGGAGTGCTGCCATATCGCCGAGAACGTGTTCGACATCCTGCGCAAAGGTGAGCGCCGGGTCGACGCAGAATTGATGGACGTGGTGCTCGAAGCGCTGGACACGGTCAACAGCATGTTTGGCCAGGTTCGCGAGCGCAGCGAGGTCATCCCGGCCACCCCAGAGCTGCTGGCGGCGTTGTCGCGTCTGGCCGAGCCTGCGGCTGCCGACGAAGTCGCCGCCGCAGTGCCTGAGGCCGCCGCTGAACCGGTCGCTGCGGCACCTGCTGAAGAGCCGGACATCACCGACAGCGAATTTGAACAGCTGCTCGACTCGCTCGACGCGGTCAAGGCCCAGGCCGCCGCCGATGAGCAGATGCAAGGCGAAACCGTCAGCGGCGCCGGTGATGAAATCACCGACGCCGAATTCGAATCGCTGCTCGACCAGTTGCATGGCAAAGGCCAGTTCAGCGCCGAAGTCGCTGCCGAACCGGTGGCAAGCGCCGCGACGCCCGTCAGCGACGAAATCACCGATGAAGAATTCGAGTCGCTACTCGACCAATTGCATGGCAAAGGCACGTTCCAGGCCGACGCTTTGCCCGCGGCCAATGCGCCGGCGGCGACAGCGCCCGAAAGCGTTGCACCGGCCAGCACGACCAGCGACGAAATCAGCGAGCACGAGTTCGAAGCCTTGCTCGATCAGTTGCACGGCAAGGGCAAGTTCTCGGGCGATGCCGTTGCGGTCGATGCGCCAGTCGCCGCCAAGGTCGAGAGCAAGCCGGTGGCCAAGCCGGCCCCGGCCCCGACAGCCGCCAGCAAGCCTGCGCCTGCACCCCGCGCGCCGGCCCCAGCGGCAGAAAAGCATGCGGTCAGCGAGGCGGAAACCACCGTGCGCGTCGACACCGCGCGCCTGGACGAGATCATGAACATGGTCGGCGAACTGGTGCTGGTGCGTAACCGCCTGGTGCGCCTGGGCCTGAACAGCGGTGACGAGGCCATGTCCAAGGCCGTGTCGAACCTCGACGTGGTCACCGCCGACTTGCAGACGGCGGTCATGAAGACCCGCATGCAGCCAATCAAGAAAGTCTTCGGCCGCTTCCCGCGCCTGGTTCGCGACCTGGCCCGCCAGCTCAAGAAAGAAATCAACCTGGAGCTGGTCGGTGAAGAGACCGACCTGGACAAGAACCTGGTAGAGGCCCTGGCCGACCCGTTGGTGCACTTGGTGCGCAACGCGGTCGACCATGGCGTCGAGATGCCTGACGAGCGTGAAGCCGCCGGCAAGGCACGTACCGGCCGGGTGGTGCTGTCGGCCGAGCAGGAAGGCGACCACATCCTGCTGTCGATCTCCGATGACGGCAAGGGCATGGACCCCAATATCCTGCGTGCCAAGGCGGTGGAAAAGGGCCTGATGGACAAGGACGCCGCCGAGCGTCTGAGCGAGTCGGACTGCTACAACCTGATCTTCGCCCCGGGCTTCTCGACCAAGACCGAGATCTCCGACGTGTCCGGCCGTGGTGTCGGCATGGACGTGGTGAAGACCAAGATTTCTCAGCTCAATGGCTCGATCAACATCTACTCGGCCAAGGGCCAGGGCTCGAAGATCGTCATCAAGGTGCCGCTGACCCTGGCGATCATGCCGACCCTGATGGTGATGCTGGGCAACCAGGCCTTCGCCTTCCCGCTGGTCAACGTCAACGAGATTTTCCACCTCGACCTGTCGCGCACCAACGTGGTCGATGGCCAGGAAGTGGTGATCGTGCGCGACAAGGCGCTGCCGCTGTTCTACCTCAAGCGCTGGCTGGTGCAGGGCCAGGTGCATGAAGAGCAGCATGAAGGCCACGTGGTGATCCTGTCGGTGGGCACCCAACGCATCGGTTTTGTCGTCGATCAACTGGTCGGCCAGGAAGAAGTGGTAATCAAGCCGCTGGGCAAGATGCTGCAGGGCACGCCGGGCATGTCCGGGGCCACGATCACCGGCGACGGTCGCATCGCGTTGATCCTCGACGTCCCGAGCATGCTCAAGCGTTACGCCGCGCGGCGTATTTGATTTCGGTGGCGCACCCTGGCGGGTTGCGCCGCCTAATGGAGTGTTTATGGCAGTCAAGGTCCTGGTGGTGGATGATTCCGGTTTCTTCCGCCGCCGTGTCTCGGAAATCCTCTCGGCGGACCCGACGATCCAGGTAGTGGGTACCGCGACCAATGGCAAGGAAGCAATCGACCAGGCGCTGGCGCTCAAGCCCGATGTCATCACCATGGACTACGAGATGCCCATGATGGACGGCATCACGGCGGTGCGGCACATCATGCAGCGCTGCCCGACCCCGGTGTTGATGTTCTCTTCGCTGACCCATGAAGGCGCCCGGGTAACCCTGGACGCGCTGGATGCCGGTGCGGTGGATTACCTGCCGAAGAACTTCGAGGACATCTCGCGCAACCCCGAGAAGGTCAAGCAGATGCTGTGTGAGAAGGTGCATACCCTGTCGCGCAGTAACCGTCGTTTCGGCAGCTACAACCCAGCGCCCGCCGCCGTGCCGGTCGCTGCCAGCAGCCCTGCACCGACCAGCAGCTTTGCAAGCCCCGCACCGGCGCGCACGGTGGCGCCGGTACGTGCGGCGCCAGCACCCGCGGCACATGCCCCGGCGCCCAAACGCAAGCCTTACAAGCTGGTGGCCATCGGTACCTCCACTGGCGGCCCGGTGGCACTGCAGCGGGTACTGACGCAACTGCCTGCCAACTTCCCGGCGCCGATCGTGTTGATCCAGCACATGCCTGCGGCCTTCACCAAGGCGTTTGCCGAACGCCTGGACAAACTGTGCAAGATCAGCGTGAAGGAAGCCGAGGACGGTGACCTGTTGCGCCCAGGCCTGGCGCTGCTGGCCCCGGGTGGCAAGCAGATGATGATCGACGGCCGTGGCACGGTGAAGATCCTGCCGGGTGACGAGCGCCTGAACTACAAACCGTGCGTGGACATCACCTTCGGCTCGGCAGCCAAGTCGTACGGCGACAAGGTGCTCTCGGTGGTACTCACCGGCATGGGCGCCGACGGCCGTGAAGGTGCGCGCCTGCTCAAACAGGGCGGCAGTACCGTGTGGGCCCAGGATGAAGCCAGCTGCGTGATCTATGGCATGCCCATGGCCATCGTCAAAGCCAACCTGGCCGATGCGGTGTACAGCCTGGACGAGATCGGCAAGCACCTGGTTGAGGCCTGCGTCTGATGGACGTGCTAAGCCTGATCGGCCTGATCCTGGCGTTCGTCGCGATTGTCGGCGGCAACTTCCTCGAAGGCGGGCATGTCGGTGCGCTGCTCAATGGCCCGGCGGGCTTGATCGTGCTCGGCGGCACCCTGGCGGCGGCGCTGTTGCAGTCGCCGCTGCCGGCCTTCAAGCGTGCCTTGCAGATTCTGCGCTGGATCCTCTTTCCGCCCCGCGTCGACCTGGCGGGCGGTATCGACCGGGTGGTCAACTGGAGCCTGACGGCGCGCAAGGAAGGCCTGCTTGGCCTGGAAGGGGTCGCTGAAGCCGAACCCGACCCGTATGCGCGCAAGGGCCTGCAGCTACTGGTCGACGGTGCCGAGCCAGAAGCCATTCGCAGCATTCTTGAAGTCGACTTCCTGACCCAGGAGGGCCGTGATATCCAGGCCGCCAAGGTGTTCGAGAGCATGGGCGGCTACGCGCCGACCATCGGCATCATCGGTGCGGTCATGGGCCTGATCCATGTGATGGGCAACCTGGCCGACCCCTCGCAACTGGGTAACGGCATCGCCGTGGCGTTCGTCGCCACCATCTACGGCGTGGCCAGCGCCAACCTGATCCTGTTGCCGATCGCCAACAAGCTCAAGGCAATCGTCATGCGCCAGTCGCGCTACCGCGAGATGCTGCTCGAAGGCCTGTTGTCGATTGCCGAGGGTGAAAACCCGCGCTCGATCGAACTGAAGCTGCAAGGCTTCATGGAGTAACCATGCGTCGCCGTCGTCATACCGAGGAACACGAGAATCACGAGCGCTGGCTGGTGTCGTACGCCGACTTCATCACCTTGCTGTTCGCGTTTTTCGTGGTCATGTACTCGATTTCCTCGATCAACGAGGGCAAGTACAAGGTCATCTCGCAGGCTTTGCTCGGGGTGTTCAATGACCCCGAGCGGAGCATGAAGCCGATCCCCATCGGTGATGAGCAACCGCTGAGCGTGCGCCCGGCCGAGCCGCTGGTCAGGGACAGCGAGCAGACCGAAGCGGGCCTGGCGCAGACCAACGTCGACCCGCTGAAGACCATCAGTGATGACGTGCGCGACGCCTTTGGCGACCTGATCAAGACCGACCAGATGACCGTGCGCGGCAATGAGCTGTGGATAGAGATCGAGCTTAACTCCTCGCTGCTGTTCGGCAGCGGTGATGCCATGCCCAGTGACAAGGCCTTCGACATCATCGAAAAGGTGGCGAACATCCTCAAGCCGTTCGCCAACCCGGTGCATGTCGAAGGCTTTACCGACAACCTGCCGATTCGTACCGCGCAGTACCCGACCAACTGGGAGCTGTCGTCGGCACGGGCGGCGAGCATCGTCCGCCTGCTGGCCATGGAAGGGGTGAACCCTGCGCGCATGGCGTCGGTGGGCTATGGCGAGTATCAGCCAGTCGCCAGCAATGACAGCGCCGAGGGGCGTGCCCGCAATCGTCGCGTGGTACTGGTGATTTCGCGCAACCTCGAAGTGCGCCGCAGCCTGACCGGCTCCGGCAGCGCCAATGCCACGCCGGATGCGGCATTGCGCCGGGCTGGCACACAAAGTGCACCGGCAACAGCGAGTCACTAACTCGTCAATTCTCCGTCACTGCGTGTTGTCGTGCTTGCTGAGCGCGGTCCCTGTGGGAGCGGGCTTGCCCTGCGAAGCCGGCGACGTGGTGGATGGCACGGGCTACGCCCGTGTTCGCGGGACAAGCCCGCTCCCACAAGGGTGGGCGCTAAATTTATGAGTCAAGAGTTGTCCTATGAGAGTCTGGGCAGTAGCCAATCAAAAAGGTGGCGTCGGCAAGACCACCACGACCATCGCCCTGGCTGGCCTGCTGGCTGAGGCGGGCAAGCGCGTGGTCGTCGTCGACCTCGACCCGCACGGTTCGATGACCAGTTATTTCGGGCATAACCCCGATGCGCTGGAACACAGCTGTTATGACCTGTTTCTGCACCAGGGCAGCGTGCCCGAAGGTTTACCTGGGCAACTGCTGCTGCCCACCAGCGATGAGCGTATCTCGCTGTTGCCTTCGAGCACTGCGCTGGCGGTGTTGGAGCGCCAGTCACCGGGGAAAAACGGCCTGGGCTTGGTGATCGCCAAGAGCTTGGCGCAGCTGTGGCAGGATTTCGACTTTGCCTTGATCGACAGCCCGCCCTTGCTCGGCGTGCTGATGGTCAATGCCCTGGCCGCGAGCCAGCAACTGGTGATACCGGTGCAGACCGAGTTCCTGGCGGTCAAGGGCCTGGAGCGCATGGTCGGTACCCTGGCCATGGTCAACCGTTCGCGTAAACAGGCGTTGCCTTACCAGATTGTGCCGACCCTTTTCGACCGCCGTACCCAGGCTTCACTGGGCACGCTCAAATTGTTGCGCGACACCTACGAGCAGCATGTCTGGCAGGGCTACATCCCGGTAGACACTCGCTTGCGCGACGCTAGCCGCAAGGGCGTCACGCCTTCGCAGTTCGATGGCAAAAGCCGTGGGTTGATTGCCTACCGGGCGTTGCTCAAGCACTTGCTCACTTACAAAACCGCAGTGCAGGTAGCCTGATGACCCAGACCCGGCAAACCAGCACGCGGCCGCAGATGGCGCTGCAGTCTTACCTCGATGGGTTGTTGCAGGAGGCCACCGAGGCCGACGACCTGATCGAGCAGCTGGCAGCGCCGCAAGCATTCGCCGACGCGGTGCGTGAGGAACAAGCGCCTGATGCGCGCCAGCCTGCCCAGGCCGCCAGCGCCGCGCCGCGACCCTTCGCCGAGCCACGCCTGCAGGTATTGCCCAGCGTGTTGCCGGTGGAAGAACCGGTGGTTGCGGTGGCCGAGAGCCAAGTGCTGGTCGAGGCCAGCATCCCGGTCCTGATCGAAGAGCACGCAGTGGAACCGGCGGTGCCGCTGGTGGATGTGCACCTGCCCGCGCCGAACCTGCCGGTACCCCCGGCGAGCGTCGATGGCCGCCCGGCCTGGGCGGCGGAACCCTTCGAGTGCCTGCTGTTCGACGTCGCCGGCTTGACCCTGGCCGTGCCCCTGGTATGCCTGGGCTCGATCTACAACCTGGCCGGCCAGGAGCTGACGCCGCTGTTTGGCCAACCGGACTGGTTTCTCGGCATCCTGACGTGCCAGGCCGGCAACCTGAAGGTCCTCGACACCGCGCGCTGGGTCATGCCTGACCGCTACCGTGAGGATTTTCGTCAGGGCCTGCAGTATGTGATTTCCGTCCAAGGCTATGAATGGGGGTTGGCCGTGCACCAGGTCAGCCGCTCCTTGCGCCTGGACCCGTCCGAGATCAAGTGGCGCAGCCAGCGTGGGCAGCGTCCGTGGCTGGCCGGCACGGTGATCGAACACATGTGTGCCCTGCTCGACGTCGCCGAACTGGCCGAGCTGATCGCCAGTGGCGCGGTCAAGCAGATGCACGCCAAACACAAATGACACCGAACACACCGCCTATGGCGGATTTTGAGGGGTAGGGGAATGAAAAAGTCGTCTGCACAAGGTTCCGAAGATCCGATCCTGCAGTGGGTAACCTTCCGTCTGGACAACGAGTCCTACGGGATCAATGTCATGCAGGTGCAGGAAGTGCTGCGCTACACCGAGATCGCCCCGGTGCCGGGCGCGCCGAGCTACGTGCTGGGCATCATCAACCTGCGCGGCAACGTGGTGACGGTCATCGACACTCGCCAGCGTTTTGGCCTGATGTCGACCGAGGTGACCGACAACACCCGTATCGTCATCATCGAGGCGGACAAGCAAGTGGTCGGCATCCTGGTCGACAGCGTGGCCGAGGTGGTCTACCTGCGTCAGTCCGAGATCGAGACGGCGCCGAATGTGGGTAACGAAGAGTCGGCCAAGTTCATCCAGGGCGTTTGCAACAAGAACGGCGAACTGCTGATCCTGGTCGAGCTGGACAAGATGATGACCGAGGAAGAGTGGTCCGAGCTTGAGAACATCTGAGTTGATCCTTGAGGTTGCTGTCATCTTCCTGGCGTTGCTCTGGGCGCTGGGCTTGTGGATGTTCCTCAACCATGCCAAGCGCCAGCGCGAGCTGGCCGCGCAACAGGCCGAGGGCGACGCCCTGCGTGATCAGCGCATCAAGGACCTGGCCAAGCGCCTGGACGACTACCAGAACGGTACCGTGCGCATGGGTGAAGCCATTCATGAGCTGGGCGAAACCTTGGCCACCTTGCCTGACCGGCTGGAGCGGCTGGAGCAGCGCGACCCCAGCAGCGTCACCTTCAGCCAGGCGGCCAAGCTGGTCGGCATGGGCGCGAGTGTGTCCGAGCTGACCGAAACCTGTGGCCTGACCCAGGCCGAGGCGGAGTTGATGAGTAAGCTGCACCGCACGGAGTAAGAAGAAGGCGACCCTGAGGTCGCCTTTTTTGTGCCTGCTGCGAGCTTCAGGTATTGGCCCATGAATGCATCCCACCCACCTTGGCCAGGCGGCTGAGAGGCATGCGCTCACGCTGCACGGCAGTGAAGGTCTCCATCTGGACATACATGAAGCTGTTGATGCGCGGCATCATGTACAGGTTGTAAATCTGGCGCAGGCGATACAGATCCGGCTGTAGTCGCTTTATCACGGCGTCCAGCATCGCCGGGCCGCTCAGTTGACTCAAACGGTTGGCGTAGTTGTAGAAGCCTTGCGGATCGTTGGCCAGCGTGGGGCGGTACTGGTAGAAGCCCGAATCGACCAGGTAACGGGCACGCATTTCTTCTGAAATAGCGATCAGTGTCGGGTTGCCAGCGTGGCTGCCGATCATGCTGGTGTTGTACAGGGAGTTCATGCCGAGTTTCTCGTTCTGCATGGGTGGGTGCAGCAACAGCCCGTCATCGCTGGTTGCCAGTTCGACGGTATCGATCGCAGCGCCCGTGTGCGGTGTGCCATCGGCCGCCGGTTGTGCCAGCAAGTGGTCGTCGACGTCCATGTAGAGCCCACCTTCACTGTGCAGCATCGGGTAACGCAAGACGTCTGATGCGGAGGAGAAGTTGGTAGCCACGCCGCCATTGCCATCGATGGCCGCCTGGTACTGGGCGAAGTACTCGCTCTGGGCGAAGGCTGTGAAGAAAGGCTGCTCTTCCAGCGTCAGAACCTGCAAGCCGGGCGCTTTTGCACTCAGATCGCCGAGGTTGTGCGCAAAGGCCTTAGGGTTTGCCTTGGACAGGTACAGCCGGTACTGGTACGGGCTGTTGCGCAACCTTCCTGCATTGGCCGCTAGCGTGTCTATCAGTTCTGGGGCCAGCGCTTTGTCCCCGACCCATAGCGAGGAGATGAGCTTGGGAATGGGGTGTGCGCCGATTGCAACCGGGCTGGGCATGTGCACGGGAAGCGGTAGATCAATGCCCAGGGCACGCAGGGATGCCATGCGCATCTGATTAGTGACCGGCCTGCCTGCGGGGTCGACGATGCGCATGTTGCCCGTTTCAGGCTCGGCTTCGTAGAACGTCGGGTTGACCTCGTTCGTGCCGTGTTCGGTCATGAACAGGTCGGACTGCATGTCATAGACCAGATCAAGATGTTCTGCATAGCCAGGTACGGGTTCGTAGTAGCCGGTCAGCCGATCGACATCGCCATCGTACCGGGGGTAGCGCCTGACTGAATAAGCGACTGCGGGGTTGGCCTCCTCCAGCGGGGCGATGCGGGCAGGGCGGTTAAAGAAGGGCGCGATATCCATTTCTGGCAAGTGCGGTGGGCTGACAGGGCTTAGCGGGTACCCCCACTGATCGTTGATGCGGCGCGGCACAACGAAGCCGTCTTGCTGGAAGTGGAACAGGGCATCACCCTTGACCACGGCTTCAATAGCCAGTGGTGTGGCATTCAACAGCCCATAGGCGATGTTGCCGATGCCCTCGCGCTTGTCTTGCAAGGTCTTGCCGTTGATTGCCTGATCCAGGCCCAGGCCCAGTTGCACAATGCCGCCGAGGGCCAGCAAGGGGGCAAGCCCAGGTACCACAAAGGTGAGGGGCGCGACCAGGTTGAGCGTGGTGTTGAGGTAGCTGCGCCACTTGCGCTTGGTTACTTCGCTGTTGCTGGTGATGAGGAAGTCGGCATCGTCATAGCAACGTTGGCGCTGGCGCTCGGCCATGGCCTGAAACAGGTCGCCGGTGATTCTCGGGTTGTACTTGGCTGGCCGGTAATTGACGTAGGTGCGGGGCGGCCAAGCGCCATCGTCATTGAAGAAACCATGCTCTGGCGGCAGCCTGTGGTTGCGTGGATAAACGCCCAACCCTTCCAGAGCAGTGTCCAGGCCGCTGAAATCGATACCCTGGGGCCATCGGCCATCCTGAAGTGCTGTTTGAGTGCCTGGCGTTTGGCGGCGTCCTTGCATTGCTGGCCAACCCAGTCCTTCAGCAGGTTTTCATTGGCGAACTCCAGCAGTGGTGAGCTATTGCCGGGCGCATAGAGCAGCGTGAGTTGTGAGTTGACGTCGTGGATGTAGAGCAAGTCGGTGGCGGCGTAGCCATAGATGCTCAAGGTACTCAGGCGCAAGCCCTTGCCCCGGGGGATCAGCTCGGCGGCGCGCCAGGCGAGTTTGCGTGCGGCGTCGCTGAGCCTGCCTGCGCTGACCTGTTGGTTGCAGGTAGCAATGAAGTTCAGCTTGCAGCAAAGGCGATAGCTTGCCAGGTGCTGGTGCCAGTAAGTGTCGAGCGAGGTCTTGTAAGCGGTGTGGAAATCCAATGCCTCGATATGGCGCTGCAGTTCATCAGCACGGATGTTGAGCAGAGTCGATTGGTCGTAAAGGGCCGGGTCGGTGCGCCGGAACAGGCCATTGAAGACCTCATACCACGCGCCGTTGTCGTATATCGGCTGCGGGGGGAGTTGGGCGACCAGGGTGATCGGGCCATCCTCGGGTAGGGTGCCGGCCCAGGGGGCCTTGAACAGCGCACCGAAAAAGTCGTTGTTGGACTCACCTTGCCAGTTCATCAGTACTGCTTGTGTCAGGCTGACGCGCTGCATTACGACAGCCTGGTAACCGTCGATGTCGTGCGGATGCAGGTGCAGTGTGACGACATCGATCTGGTCGGGGTCCAGGTTTACGCCTTGTGTCGCAAGCCAGCCCTTGATGGCGCGCTTGGCGTCGCGATCGGGCCGGGGGAGGGTGGCGAGATGGTCGCGTACGTACTGCACGCCCTCTGCGTTGATGTGGGGGGTGGGCATGTGGGTCTCCGTGGTGCGGGGAAAACCACAGGATCGACCGACGGGCCCGGCGTGCGACGGTACATAATGCTTGCCGGGCGCTTCAGCCCGCCTGGCCGGGCAGGTGCGGTAAGCGCTCGGTCACGTCTCGCTCGCCTTTGGGCGTGTCGTCGAAGCCTGGCGGCACCTTGCCGCGCAGTTGCCAGGCGAAGGCAATGATCTCGGCAATGGTCAGGTACAGCGCTTCGGGGATCTGTTCGCCCAGTTCCAGGCGTGTCAGCAGGCGCACCAGCTCGGCGTTTTCGTAGATCGGCACTTCGTGTTGGCGGGCCAGGGCGAGAATCGCTTCGGCCAAGGCATCGTCGCCCTTGGCGCTGAGGGTGGGGGCCTGTTGGCCGTCGTAGCTTAGGGCAATGGCCTGGCGGGGTGTCTTGGCACTCATGCGTTTTCGTCCACCCAGCGTTGTTCGACCCGCGTGCGTGGCCCTTGGGGAGGTATGCCGGGGTGGCATTGCAGGTCGCCGACGTCCAGGCCGCGAGCCAGCAGGCGCTCGCGTAGGGTGCCGAGCTGGCTGTCGATCAGCCGTGCGGTTTGTTCGCGTTCTGCCCATAGCTGGCCACTCAAGCGGCCTTGGCTCAATTGTGCCTGGACTTGCAGTGGGCCAAGCGGCGCGAGGTCGAAGGCCAGCTCGATACGCCACAGGGCTTGCAGCGGGTCTTGCGCTTCGTGCTGGCGATCGGCCTGCTGTTGCGGCGTCTCTTCCCGCTGCAGCTTGACCTGCAGTGGGATGAACTCCTGGCCATGGCGGATGGGTACTTCAGTTTGCCAGGTGGTCTGCAGGTTGCCGTTTTCAAGGTTGCCGGTCTGCTGCAGGCTGCTCATGGCATGGCTTTGCAGGCGCGAAATGGCCGCAGCGGCCAGGCGCAGCAGGTGTTGCAGGTCGCCTTCGTCTTCCATGGCCTTGAGCAGCCGTGAAGGCAGCGGAAACGCCCCTGGCTGAGGTTTCGGGCTGACCCGGTCGAGCATGCCCAGGGCGCCGCGAGCCAGGGCTGGAAGGGTCAGGGCCAAGGTGCTTGGCGCCAACCCTGGTGCGCCGGGCATGGTGACCGAGGCCTGGGTGATCAACCTGAGTAGATGGGCCTTGAGGTCCGTAGCCACGCTTGCGGGGAGGCCGCCCAGCAACTTCGCCTCAAGGAAGGTGCCGCTGTTGTTCAGGGCCTGGGCGACGGCCTTGGCATCGCCGAGCTGACGCGCGTCCGGCAGGCCGGCGAGCAATCGCTCGGCGGTAGCGCGCAGGTCGCTGTCGGCGCCGGGGTCGCGGGCTACCTGTTGCAGGGCGCTGAGCAGGCCAGGCAACGAGGCCTGACGGTTTTGCTGGGTGAGCAGTTGCTGGGCGATGCTGAGCTGGTCTTGCCGGCCGCTGAGCGGCACGAACTGCAGCGATTGGTCGCCTTGCACCCGCGCGCTGAGCAGGCTGCCCACCGGCAGTGGGCGTGGGCTGTCGATGGTCAGGGTGGCGCCGGCCTGGGCACTGTTGAGCAGGCTCACCAGCGAACGGTAACCGGCGGGTTGGCCGGGCGCTTGAGGGATGGGCTGGTTGGTCAGGACCTTGCCTTGCAGCAGGGTGCCGACCGGGACCTTGGCCGTGTCCAGGCGGGTGAGGGTGGCGAGGTTACTGGCGCTGGCCTGCTGCAACATGATCGCCAGGCGATTGCCTTCGGTCTGGCTGACGGTGACCTGGCTGCCCTGGGGCAAGGGCTGACTGGCGCTGGCTTGCAATTGAGTCTGGGCGCCGTTGGCCAGGATCAGACGCAGCACGAACTGGAATTCCCGGCCCAGCTGACGCATCGACAACACCTCAGCCTGCGCCGTTTCGCCCGGTGCCAGCAAGCCGGGTTGCGCTTGCGTGAGGCGCAGCAGTTCGCCGGTCATGCCCGCCTTGATGGCCTGGGCGCTGATCGCGGTTTGTGCGCCGAGACTATTGATTTCAGTCATGATTGTATACAACCTGTCGAACCCGCCCTCTTGGCAGCGAGGCCGTGCATGTAATAATGCCGCCCGTCCGCCACTGCCACTGTAACGGCAGCGAGGGGGGCGACTTGAGACACTGGGTTGAAGTTCGGCGTCGCCTGCTTCGCGGGCAAGCCCGCTCCCACAGGTGCGCGCAGGCCTTGAACCCTATTGAGATAAGGCGAAACCGTGACCCTTCACCTCCAAGCCGCGGGCCTGGCCTGCGAGCGCGACTGGCGCCTGCTGTTCGAACACCTCGATTTCGAGCTGCGGCCCGGCGACATGCTGCAAATCAGCGGCCCCAACGGCAGCGGCAAGACCAGCCTGCTGCGCCTGCTGGCCGGGCTGATGCAGCCGACTGCCGGGCAGGTTCTGCTCGGTGGCAAGCCGTTGGCCGAACAGCGCCATGCCCTGGCCAGCATCCTGCTGTGGATTGGCCATGCGGCGGGGATCAAGGACCTGCTCACCGCCGAAGAAAACCTCACCTGGCTCTGTGCCTTGCACCAACCAACCAGCGCCGAGGCGATCTGGGCGGCGCTTGCGGCGGTCGGCCTGCGCGGTTTCGAAGACGTGCCTTGCCATACCTTGTCCGCCGGCCAGCAGCGCCGTGTGGCCCTGGCCCGGTTGTACCTTGCCAGCCCGCCCTTGTGGATTCTCGACGAGCCGTTCACCGCCCTCGACAAGCAAGGCGTGGCGCAGCTCGAAGCGCACCTGGCGGCGCATTGCGAGCAGGGTGGCACGGTGGTGCTGACCACCCACCACAGCCTCGAACGCAAACCTTCGGGCTACCGAGAACTGAACCTGGGGCAATGGGCGGCATGAGCGTATTCATCCTGTTGCTGCGCCGCGAAGCGCGGCTGTTGTTCCGCCGCCCGGCCGAGCTGGCTAACCCGCTGGTGTTCTTCGCCATCGTCGTTGCCCTGTTCCCCTTGGCGGTAGGCCCTGAAAGCCAATTGTTGCAAACCTTGTCGCCGGGGCTGGTGTGGGTGGCGGCCTTGCTTGCCGTACTGCTGTCGCTCGATGGCCTGTTCCGCAGCGATTTCGAGGACGGCTCGCTTGAGCAGTGGGTACTGTCGCCCCATCCGCTGGCGCTACTGGTGCTGGCCAAGGTGCTGGCACACTGGATCTTTTCCGGGCTGGCGCTGGTATTGTTGGCCCCACTGCTGGCGTTGATGCTGGGGCTGCCTAGCCATTGCCTGCCGGTGCTGCTCGCCTCGCTGCTGCTGGGCACGCCGGTACTGAGCCTGTTGGGCGCGGTGGGGGCGGCGCTGACGGTCGGTCTCAAACGCGGTGGTCTGCTGCTGGCGTTGCTGATTCTGCCGTTGTATATCCCTGTATTGATCCTGGGCAGTGGTGCGTTGCAGGCGGCGTTGCAGAATATGCCAGCCACCGGCCATCTGCTCTGGCTCGCCAGCCTCACGGCCCTGGCGGTGACACTGGCACCCTTTGCGATAGCGGCCGGCCTGAAGATCAGCGTCGGCGAATAACGAGTCCTGGGCTCTCAAGCCTGGCAAATACCCTGGATGTACCCTGATGAAAATGAGTTGGACGTGGTTCCACAAACTCGGTTCTCCCAAATGGTTCTATGCCATCAGCGGCCGCATGCTGCCGTGGCTGGCCGTTTCTGCCATCGTGCTGCTGCTGGTGGGCGTCACCTGGGGCCTGGCCTTTGCGCCCCAGGATTACCAGCAGGGCAACAGTTTCCGCATCATTTACATTCATGTGCCGGCGGCGATGCTGGCGCAGTCCTGCTATGTACTGCTGGCGGTGGCCGGGGTGGTGGGGCTGGTGTGGAAAATGAAACTGGCCGACGTCGCCCTGCAGTGCGCAGCGCCGATCGGCGCCTGGATGACCGCCGTGGCGCTGGTCACTGGCGCCATCTGGGGCAAGCCGACCTGGGGCAGCTGGTGGGTGTGGGATGCGCGCCTTACGTCGATGTTGATCCTGTTGTTCCTGTACTTCGGCATTATTGCTTTGGGCCAGGCAATCAGTAATCGTGACAGCGCGGCCAAGGCCTGTGCGGTGCTGGCGATTGTCGGTGTGATCAACATCCCGATCATCAAGTACTCGGTGGAGTGGTGGAACACCCTGCACCAGGGCGCCACCTTCACCCTTACCGAAAAGCCGGCCATGCCCGCCGAGATGTGGCTGCCATTGCTGTGCACGGCACTGGGCTTCTACTGCTTCTTCGGCGCCGTGCTATTGCTGCGCATGCGCCTTGAGGTGCTCAAGCGCGAGGCACGCGCCAGTTGGGTCAAGGAGGAAGTGTTGAACAGCCTGGGGCGGAGGGCCGCACAATGAGTTTTGCCTCGTTCGGCGATTTTCTCGCCATGGGCCACCATGGCCTGTACGTGTGGACGGCCTATGGCATCTGCCTGGCGGTGCTGGCGCTCAACGTCGCCGCGCCGCTGCTGGCCCGCCGTCGCTACCTGCAAGAAGAGGCGCGCCGATTGCGCCGGGAGAACAACCAGTGAATCCGCAGCGCAAGAAACGCCTGTTGCTCATCGTCGGCCTGCTGGTCGGTGTCGGGATTGCCGTCGGCTTTGCCCTGAGCGCCTTGCAGCAGAACATCAACCTGTTCTACACGCCGACCCAGATCGCCAATGGCGAGGCGCCACAGGATACCCGTATCCGTGCCGGTGGCATGGTCGAAAAAGGCTCGGTGCAGCGTTCGGCCGACTCGCTCGACGTGCGCTTCGTGGTCACGGACTTCAACAAGTCGGTGCCGATCACCTACCGCGGCATCCTCCCCGACCTGTTCCGCGAAGGGCAGGGCATTGTTGCCCTGGGCAAGCTCAATGCCGAGGGTGTGGTGGTGGCCGATGAAGTGCTGGCCAAGCACGACGAAAAATACATGCCGCCCGAGGTCACCAAGGCCCTGAAGGAAAGCGGCCAAGCCGCCGCAGGCGCGGAGGCCAAACCATGAACGCGGCACTGGTGATACCCGAACTTGGCCAGCTGGCGATGATCCTGGCCATCTGTTTTGCCGCCGTGCAGGCCAGCGTGCCGCTGCTCGGTGCCTGGCGCGGCGATAGCCTGTGGATGAGCCTGGCGCGGCCGGCGGCCTGGGGGCAATTTGCCTTCCTCAGCTTTGCCTTCGCCTGCCTCACCCATGCCTTCATGACCGACAACTTCTCAGTCGCTTACGTGGCCAGCAACTCCAACAGCGCCTTGCCCTGGTACTTCAAGTTCAGTGCCGTGTGGGGCGCGCACGAGGGCTCGTTGCTGCTCTGGGCGTGGATCCTGGGGGGCTGGACCTTCGCCGTGTCGGTGTTCTCGCGCCAGCTGCCGCAAGTGATGCTGGCCCGTGTGCTGGCGGTGATGGGCATGATCAGCGTGGGCTTCTTAAGCTTTTTGATCATCACCTCCAACCCGTTCCAGCGCTTGCTGCCGCAAGTGCCGACCGACGGTCGTGACCTCAACCCGTTGCTGCAGGACATCGGCCTGATCGTCCACCCGCCGATGCTGTACATGGGCTACGTGGGCTTCTCGGTGGCCTTTGCCTTCGCCATCGCCGCGCTGCTGGGCGGGCGCCTGGACGCGGCCTGGGCACGCTGGTCGCGGCCGTGGACCATCGTTGCCTGGGCTTTCCTGGGAGTGGGTATCACCTTAGGCTCGTGGTGGGCTTACTACGAGCTGGGCTGGGGCGGCTGGTGGTTCTGGGACCCGGTGGAAAACGCCTCGTTCATGCCTTGGCTGGTGGGCACGGCATTGATCCACTCACTGGCGGTGACCGAGAAGCGCGGGGTATTCAAGAGCTGGACCGTGCTGCTGGCGATCGCGGCCTTTTCGCTGAGCCTGCTGGGCACCTTCCTGGTACGTTCCGGGGTGCTGACGTCGGTGCATGCGTTCGCCGCCGACCCTTCGCGCGGCGTGTTCATCCTGATCTTCCTGCTGTTCGTGGTGGGTGGTTCGCTGACCCTGTTCGCCCTGCGCGCGCCGGTGGTCAAGAGCCAGGTCGGTTTTGCCTTGTGGTCGCGCGAGACGCTGCTGCTGGCCAACAACCTGGTGCTGGTGGTGGCAGCGTCGATGATCCTGCTGGGTACGCTGTACCCCCTGGTGCTCGATGCCTTGACCGGGGCCAAGCTGTCGGTCGGCCCGCCGTACTTCGATGCGTTGTTCCTGCCGTTGATGGCACTGTTGATGGTGGTGCTCGGGGTGGGCGTGGTGGTGCGCTGGAAAGACACCCCCGGCAAGTGGCTGGCGAGCATGATGACGCCGGTACTGATCGGCAGCGCAGTGCTTGCTCCGCTCGCCGGCTTTATCGTCGACGACTTCGACTGGCCCACGCTGACGGCCTTTGCCCTGGCGGCCTGGGTGGTGCTCAGCGGGCTGCGCGATGTGCTCGAGAAGACCCGCCACAAGGGCCTGGCCAAAGGCATGCGCGGCCTCACCCGTAGCTACTGGGGCATGCAGCTGGCGCACCTGGGCCTGGCGCTGTGCGCGCTGGGCGTGGTGCTGTCGAGCAACAACAGCGCCGAACGCGACCTGCGCATGGCGCCAGGTGAAAGCGTCGAGCTGGGTGGGTATCACTTCCTGTTCCAGGGTGCCAAGCACTTCGAGGGGCCGAACTTCATTTCCGACAAGGGCACCGTGGTGGTGTCCCGTGACGGTCGCGAAGTGAGCACGCTGCACCCCGAGAAGCGCCTGTACACCGTGCAGCAGTCGATGATGACCGAAGCCGGCATCGACGCAGGCTTCACCCGCGACCTGTACGTCGCCCTCGGCGAGCCGCTGGAAAACGGCGCCTGGGCCGTGCGCGTGCATATCAAGCCTTACGTCCGCTGGATCTGGCTGGGCGGTCTGCTGACCGGCCTGGGCGGGTTGCTGGCGGCCCTCGACCGGCGTTACCGCGTCAAGGTCAAGACCCGGGTGCGTGATGTCCTGGGCGTGTCTGGAGCAGCTGCATGAAGCGTTGGATCATGGTGGTGCCACTGGCGGTGTTTCTGCTGGTGGCGGTTTTCCTCTACAAAGGGCTGTTCCTCAAGCCCGACGAGCTGCCTTCGGCAATGATCGGCAAGCCATTCCCGGCGTTTTCCCTGGCCTCGGTGCAGGGCGATCGCAAGCTGACCCAGGCCGACCTGCTGGGCCGCCCGGCGCTGGTCAATGTGTGGGGGACCTGGTGCCCGTCGTGCAAGGTCGAGCACCCCTACCTGAACCAGCTGGCCGAGCAGGGCGTGGTGATCCACGGGGTCAACTACAAGGACGACAATGGCGCAGCATTGAAGTGGCTGGCCGATTTCCACAACCCTTACCAGCTGGACATCCGCGACGAGCAGGGCACGCTCGGCCTGGACCTGGGCGTGTATGGCGCGCCGGAAACCTTCCTGATCGACGCCAAGGGCATCATCCGCTACAAGCACGTGGGCATCGTCGATGCCAGCGTCTGGCGCGAACAGCTGGCGCCGCTGTACCAGGGCTTGGTCGATGAGGCCAAGCCATGAAGCGGGGGCTTGCAGCTGCCATACTGGGGTTGGCCCTTGGCCTGGGCGTGGCGGGCGTGGCCAGGGCGGCCATCGATACCTACCAGTTCCGCGATGACGCCGAACGTGAGCGCTATCAGCAACTGACCAAGGAGCTGCGCTGCCCGAAGTGCCAGAATCAGGACATCGCCGACTCCAACGCCCCGATTGCCGCCGACCTGCGTCGTGAGATCTTCCGCATGCTGGGCGAAGGCAAGAACAACGAGCAGATTGTCGATTTCATGGTCGACCGCTATGGCGATTTCGTGCGCTACAAGCCGGCGCTCAGCGGGCGCACCTGGCTGCTGTGGTTCGGGCCGGGGATCTTGCTGGCCGGTGGCTTTGTGGTGCTGCTGGTGATCGTTCGCCGACGCCGCAATGCCGCGGCCCAACCTGCGAATGAGCTGTCCGTCGAAGAACGCGAGCGTCTCGCCAAACTGCTGGAAAAAGAACAGACCCATGATTGAATTTTGGCTTAGCGCGGGCCTGCTGCTGCTCGCTGCCCTCAGCTTTCTGCTGATCCCGATCCTGCGTGGCCGTCGCCGTCAGCAAGAGGAAGACCGCACCGCTCTGAACGTCGCCTTGTACCAGGAGCGCGTTGCGGAACTTGCGGCGCAGCAGGCCGCCGGCGTGCTCGATGACGCGCAGCTGGCCAAGGGCCGTGACGAAGCGGCTCGCGAGCTGCTGGCCGACACCGAAGGCAGCGAGGCTGCGCGCCAGGGCCATCTGGGCAAGGCCTTGCCGCTGCTGGCCGCGGTGCTGGTGCCGTTGATGGCGTTGGGGCTGTACCTGCACTTTGGCGCGGCCGACAAGGTCGAACTGACCCAGGAGTTTGCCCAGGCGCCCAAGACCATGGAGGAGATGACCACCCGCCTTGAGCGTGTGGTCAAGGCCCAGCCGGATTCGGCCGAGGCCCTCTACTTCCTTGGCCGTGCCTACATGGCCGAACAGCGTCCGGCCGATGCGGCGCGCACGTTTGAACGTGCCGTGGCCCTGGCGGGCCGCCAGCCCGAGTTGCTCGGGCAATGGGCCCAGGCGCAGTACTTCGCTGCCGACAAGCAGTGGAGCCCGCAGTTGCAGGCCTTGACCGACGAAGCCCTCAAGGCCGACCCGAACGAAGTGACAAGCCTGGGGCTGCGCGGGATCGCTGCTTTCGAGGGTGAGCGTTACCAGGAAGCCATCGACTACTGGAAGCGCCTGCTGGCGCAACTGCCTGAAGGCGATACCTCGCGTGCGGCCTTGCAGGGTGGTATCGACCGGGCTGCCGAGCGCCTGGGTGATGCGCCTGGGCAAGCGGACGCACCGGTGGCAGCACGCCTGAAAGTGCGCGTGGAGCTGGCGGCGGCGCTCAAGGACAAGGTCAAACCTGACGACACGGTGTTCATTTTCGCCCGAGCCAGCAACGGCCCGCCCATGCCGCTGGCGGCGAAGCGGGTGACCGTGGCGCAATTGCCGATCGAGGTGGAGTTGTCCGATGCCGATGCGATGATGCCGCAAATGAAACTGTCGGACTTTACTGAAGTCCAACTGGTTGCCCGTGTCTCGCGTGCCGGCCAACCTACCCACGGCGAGTGGATCGGCCAGGGTTCGCCACTGGCTACTGCCACCCAGGCCACGCAGCACCTGACCATCGACAGCCCTGACCCGTAAGAGAGCATTGCCATGCACAGCACCGTCCGCCTGACCCTGATCACCCTGGCCCTGGGTTTGTCCGCGTGTACGGTGCATGAGCCTTACGAGCAACCCGCGCCGCCCATCGAGCGCGTGCCGCCGCACCAGGGGCCGGTGGTCAAGCCGTTGCCGGGCGGTCAGCCTTCGACCCAGCCGAGCAAGCCTGCGGCGACGCCCAAGCCGATGCCGCGCACGTCCGCCAGCTTTGCACCGCCGCCAGGGGGGGCCAGCCACTGGGACCCGAAATTGGGCGTCTATGTGCTGGAGAAAAAACCCAACACCTTCTACCGCCAGCGCACCTACTACCGCTATGACGGTGGCTGGAGCTGGTCGCTGAGCCCGGATGGCCCGTGGCAGGACACCGACAGCAGCGGTGTGCCGGGTGGCCTCGGGCGGGCCTTTGCGCAATAGGTTGACCCCGGTACAGTACAGTTTTCGGCGCAATTACCGATTGACTGTACCGCCCGCTGACTCCGCATAATGCCCCCTCGTACAGACGCGGAGGTGGCATGAGCAAGACAGTCCTGGTGTTGGTGGAAACCGTCGACGATTACTTGCCCTTGCTGGAGCAGGCGGGTTATCGGCTGATCCGCGCACCGTCGCCGCAACTGCGCGCCGAAGCTGTTCAGCGTCACGCCGGCGAAATCGATGCAGTGCTTACCCGTGGTCCGTTAGGCCTGACCGCCGTGGAAATCGCTGCGCTGCCCGCGTTGCAGATCATCTGCGTGATCGGTGCCGGCTACGAGCAGGTTGACCTGGCCGCCGCCGCCGCGCGCGGTATTACCGTCACCAACGGCGCCGGGGCCAATGCGGCGGCAGTCGCCGATCACACCCTGGCGATGGTGCTCGCGCTGTTGCGCGACATTCCTCGTGCTGACGCCAGTACCCGCCGTGGCGAGTGGAACCGGGTAATCAGCCCTTCGGTGAGCGGCAAGCGCCTGGGCATTCTCGGCCTGGGTGCGGTGGGGCTGGCGATTGCCAAGCGTGCCCACCTCGGCTTCGATATGAGCATCAGCTACCACAGCCGCACGCCGCGCCAGGATGTGCCATACACCTGGTACGACAGCCCGCTGCACTTGGCCGATGCCGTCGACATCCTGGTCGTGGCCACGCCTGGCGGCGCCCATACCCGTCATCTGGTCGATGCACCCGTGCTCGAAGCCCTCGGCGCCGAGGGTTACCTGGTGAACATCGCCCGTGCCAGCGTAGTGGACACCCGCGCCCTGGTGGCGGCGCTGTCGAGCGGGCAGCTTGCCGGCGCCGCACTGGACGTGTTCGACGACGAACCCGCAGTGCCCGATGCCCTGAAAGCCCTCGGCAACACGGTGCTGACCCCTCATGTGGCAGGCCAGTCGCCGGAGGCCGCGCGGGACACGGTGACCCTGGTGTTGCGCAACCTGCAGGCGTTCTTTGCCGGTGAGCCGGTGCTGACCCCGGTACGAAACTGATCTTTTTCATCCAGATGCCTGGCAGCGGCCCGGTCAACAAGGAGTGTGTGCATGCAACTTGAGATTTTCCAGGTCGATGCGTTTTCCGCCGAACCGTTCGGTGGCAACCCGGCGGCAGTCATCCCGCTGCAAAGCTGGCTGCCAGACGATGTGCTGCAGCGCATCGCCGAAGAGAACAACCTGTCCGAAACCGCTTACTTCGTGCGCAACGGGGAGGCTTACGACCTGCGTTGGTTCACCCCTACGGTTGAAGTCGACCTGTGTGGCCATGCCACCCTGGCGTCGGCCTATGTGCTGTTCGAACAACTGGGCGAGCAGGCGCACGTGCTGCGGTTCAATACGCGCAGCGGCGAGCTGCGCGTCAGCCGTGGTGCCGACGGGCTGCTGGCGATGGACTTCCCGGCCAAGCAGCCGGAAGCGGTGGATGCCCCTGCTGGCCTGCTGAAGGCGCTGGGCCTGAGCAGCGCGCGTGCGGTGTATCGCAGCGATGACTTTGTGGTGGTGATCGATGATGCTTCGCTGCTTGACCCACTGAAACCGGACTTCGTTGCGCTGTCGGCTTTTGATGTGCGCGGTATCGCCGTGACTGCGCCGGGGCGCGGATATGATTTTGTCACGCGGTGGTTCGGGCCACGGGTGGGTGTTAACGAGGACCCGGTGACGGGGTCAGCGCACACCTCGCTGGCGCCGTTGTGGGCCGAGCGGTTGGGCAAGAACGTCCTGAGCTGCGAGCAGGGTGGGGTGCGCAAGGGGCAACTACTGTGCGAGGTGCCGGGCAATGGCCGGGTGATCATCAGTGGGCGGGCAGCGTTGTATCTGCGGGGGCAGGTGTACATCTGATCAGCGAGTGTCACGCTGGCACCGGCTTCGCCGGTGTTCGCGCTCTATACTGATCGGCCCAAGCCCACATCGAGGAGCCTGCCATGGCCCTGAAAAAACAAGGCACATGCCTTTGTGGTGAAACCCGTCTGCACGTGACCGTCGACAACACTCATATCAGCGCCTGCCATTGCAGCATGTGCCGCAAGTGGACGGGTGGACCGCTGCTGGTCGTGCATTGCAGCCAGCCGCCGGTCGTCGAAGGGCGCGCCCCTGGGGTCTATGATTCGTCCGAGTGGGCTCAGCGCGGCTTTTGCAACCGCTGCGGAACGCATCTCTACTACCGCCTCAAGGTAAATGATTCCTACGCTATACCGGTGGGCCTGCTCGATGGCGATGAAGACTGGGACTTCGACTTGCAGATCTTCGTAGAACAGAAGCCTGCATGGTATTGCTTTGCCAACCAGACTACAGAACTGACGGGGCAGGAGGCCTTCGACCAGTTCGGCTGATGCCGACATGAGCAAAGGCAACCTGGTCTATTTCGTTTTCCTGGTGGCCGCTATCCCGCCATTGACCCTGAGTGGCCAGCTGATCGTTTTCGAAACCCTGTTTGCCCTGCTCTACGCTTTCCTTTGGCGGCAGACCGGGCCGAGCGTGCTGGAAGCGGCCGCGATCGTCCTGGTGATGGGTGGCGTGCTGTGGTCCATGCGCCAGCACAGAACGCCGCGAGCGCTTGCCAAACCGGTGCATACCTGAGAAAAGGGCGGCTTTGATTTTTCAGCGTTGGAGCATGCCCATGAGCAGCGAACTGCAGATCATCGACCTCGTCGAAGGCGAGGGTAAAGCCGCCGTCAAAGGCGCCCTGATCACCACCCAGTACACCGGCTGGCTGGCCGACGGCAGCGAGTTCGATTCGTCGTGGTCACGCGGCAAACCCTTTCAATGCGTGATCGGCACGGGGCGTGTGATCAAAGGGTGGGACCAGGGCCTGATGGGCATGCGCGTTGGCGGCAAGCGCAAATTGCAGGTGCCGGCGCACCTGGGGTATGGCGAGCGCAGTGTGGGGGCGATACCGCCGAATTCGGACCTGACGTTTGAGATCGAGCTCTTGGAAGTACTGACGCGGGATGATTGAGTAGTCCCCGTCCTACGCCAAATGAAAAAAGGATTACACACCTTGTCGGCCTCCGTCTGATTGAGCGGTCACTCAGGGATGGCTACTCTTCCAAATGACTTGAGTGAAGAGGGCTTGGCTATGAAATCGCATTTTTCCTCGCGAGTGGTGCGAGAGGCAAATGCCTTGTTGGTGGCATCCGGAACCCGACTGGAGATTTCGCTGCCGCGCGAATTGGCAGGCGTCCTTACCTGTACGCAAAAACCCCGCTCGGAATTGAAGGCAGCATTCAAAGCGGCGTATTCACGCTTGCGCAAGGAGTAACAGCCCGATGGCCGATGGCTGCTACAACCCTATTTACTCGGTCCTTGTAGAAAATGAGCAAGACACGCTGGGTATCATCGCCTACTCGCTGTACAAGAGGCAGAAGATCGAATTCATTCAGGCCTTCAAGGTCAAGCATGACAGGGAACCAAAAGACGAAGACCTGGCGCCTTTCCACGATGTCAGCAATAGTCCCACACAGCTTGAGAGTTACCGTAACCAGGCCAGTCAGCTTGCTCAGGGGTTTCTCGATGCTTCTTTAGCTGGCTGCTTACGCGTGTATTTGCTTGGTCAGGAAATAATTCAGCAACACACGTCCTCTAATGTTGGCCTTGCCTAGGGAACGGCAATCACGCTCAGGGAGGAACCAAACGGGTTGACCGCACTCTGACCCTCACTCGTTGCCAAGGATGGCACTCACTACAAGGACGCCTTGCGGCTGCGGCGCAGGGCAACGTGGCGGGTCAACCCGATTTTCTCTGCCACAAGAGCCTGCCTTGATGAAGTTGCCAACCTTTCTCCGCCGTCGTCGCCACTTGCTGCTAAGCCTGGTGGTCACGGCCGTCGCCATACCGCTGGCGCTGGATGCTGTCGAAAGCCGTGCGCAGCCGGTCGATGGCACCCAGACCCTGGTCTTCCTGCGCCACGCCGAGAAGCCTGGAGAAGGGCTGGGGCAACTCAACTGCCAAGGCCTCAATCGTGCGCTGGACCTGGCCACGCTGCTGCCGGAGCGCTTTGGCAATGCCGACTATGTGTTCGCCGCCAACCCATCACGGCATGTCGAGGAAGGCAGCAAGGACGAGAGTTACAGCTACATCCGCCCGTTGATGACCATCACCCCCAGTGCCATCCGCCTGGGCCTGCCGGTGAACATCGACTACGGTGCCAACGACACCGATGAGCTGGCCGAAGAGCTGTTGAGCGACAAGTACCGCAACGCGACGGTGTACACAGCTTGGTCCCATGGTTACCTCCCAGAGCTCATCAATACCGTGGCCGGCAAGGCCCTGGGTGAGGAGCGGGTGATCACCGAGGACTGGAACGGCGACGATTTCGACACCTTGTACGTACTCACCCTGACCTGGCACGACGGCAAGGCCAGCCTGCTCAGCCGTAATGTGCGGCAGGGCCTCAACGATGGTGCCCATAGCTGCCCGACCTGATCCGCTGCTACTGTCTTGGCAGGGAAGCCGAAACAGGGGCCATGCATGAAGCACAAGGTGACGGTCATTGGGGGCGGTGTGATTGGCCTAGCGACGGCCTATGCGCTGGTGCGTGAAGGGCTATCGGTAGAGCTGATCGAGGCGCGGGACAGCCTGGCGTCTGCCACCAGTTTTGCCAATGGTGGGCAGCTGTCATACCGCTATGTGGCGCCACTGGCCGATGCCGGTGTGCCCTGGCAGGCGTTGGGCTGGATGCTGCAGGGGGACTCGCCGCTGCGTTTGCGGTTGCGCGTGGACCCGGCGCAGTGGCGTTGGTTGCTGGCGTTCATGATGGCCTGCCGCAGCAGTGTCAATGCTCGCAATGGTGCACAGCTACTCGCGTTGGCGCTGGAAAGCCAAGCCGCGTTGACGCGCTGGCGTGAGGAGGATGGGCTGACGGATTTTGCCTGGCGGCGTAACGGCAAGCTGGTGGCCTATCGCAGTGAGCGGGCGTTCACCCAGGGGCGCGGGCGCCTGCTTGATGAGCACAGTCAACGGGTGCTCGATGCTGCCGAACTCCGGGCCCTGGAGCCAGCATTGGCCGAGGCACCGTTCGTGGGGGGTGTGCTAACTCCTGATGAGGAAGTCGCTGACTGTCATCGTTTTTGTGAACGCCTGGCCGAGCGCTTGCGCGCATCGGGGCAGTGCCGGTTTTTGCTCGGCAGGCCGGTGACGCGTTTGCTCGCGCAGCAGGATCAGGTGGTTGCACTGCAGCTGGGGCGCGAGCAGGTCGATGTGCAGCGCCTGGTGCTGTGCGCGGGGCATCGCAGTACGGGGTTGGCGCTACCGGGTTTGAAATTGCCGGTTTATCCGCTGAAGGGCTACAGCCTGACGGCGCCGATCACCCAGGAGCATCGGGCACCGGAGGTCAGCGTTACCGATTACGAACGCAAGATCGTCTATGCGCGCCTGGGCCGCCAACTGCGGGTTGCGGCGATGGTGGATATCGTCGGCTACGACGAATCGGTGGATGCGCACCGGCTCGACAGCATGCGTCGGCTGGCCCGTGATACGTTGCCCAATGCGGCGGACTACGGGCAGGCGGTGGAGTGGGCGGGGATGCGCCCGGCGACGCCTACCGGGGTGCCTATTATTGGGGCTACGGCTTACCGGAACCTGTGGCTGAACCTGGGGCATGGGGCTTTAGGCTTTACCTTGGCCTGTGGCAGTGGGGAGCGCTTGACCAGGATGTTGCGCTGACGGTACCGGCCTTTTCGCGCAACGCTCACGCCATCGGCGGCAGGCGTCGCTTCACCGGGCTCTTCTTGATGATTGCAGTGTTGGTCTCGGCCAGTACATTGATCCGGTCGAGCAGGGTGTCGAGCTGTTCCATCGTGCGCACATGCAGACGGGCAATGAAACAGTCCTCGCCGGTGACCTTGTCGCATTCGGTAAACTCAGGGATCGCAATGATCTGCCGCTCCACTTCCTGCAACTGCCCCGGCAGCGGGCGAATACGCACGATCGCCTGCAACTGGTAACCAAAACTGCGTGGGTCGACATCCACCGTATAACCACGTAATACGCCGCGCTCTTCAAGGCGGCGCAAACGCTCGCTGACGCTTGGCGCGGACAGCCCGCTGATCTGTGCCAGGGCTTTTAGCGAACGGCGTGAATCGTCCATCAACGCGTTGATCAGGAGTTGGTCGATAGCATCGGTCATGTTTCACCTCGTCAGGCCATTCCAATAATTAGCCTTGATAGTAAAGGCAAGTTGGCCGATGTGCCTTTGATATCCGCTGGAAGGCCCCCTGCCTTCCTTTGCATACTGTTGCCATCGACAACGGGAGGTGTGAGATGGACAGTTCATTGCGCCGTGGCTCGCTGGAAATGGTTGCCGCCATGCTGATTTCCGGGACCATCGGCTGGTTTGTATTGGTGTCGGGCCAGCCGGTACTCGAAGTGGTGTTCTGGCGCTGCGTGTTCGGTGCCGGCACGTTGCTGGTGATCTGCGCGGCCTTGGGCTTTCTCAAGCCTGGGGTGATCAGCCGTACGGCGTTTCTGCTGGCGATTGCCAGCGGGGTGGCCATCGTTGGCAACTGGGTCTTGCTGTTCGCCTCCTACTCGCGCGCTTCGATTGCCATTGGCACTGCGGTGTACAACGTGCAGCCGTTCATGCTGGTGGGGCTGGCGGCAGTGTTTCTGGGCGAGAAGATCACACTGCCCAAAGTCACCTGGTTGAGTGTTGCCTTCCTGGGCATGCTGGCTATTGTCAGTGCCCACGGTGCGGGGCAGGGCAGCGGCGAGGATTATCTGCTGGGCATTGCCCTGGCGCTGGGCGCGGCATTTTTGTATGCAATCGCTGCGCTGATCATCAAACGCTTGAAAGGCACACCGCCGCACCTGATTGCGTTGATCCAGGTCACCACCGGTGTTCTGTTGCTGGCGCCGTGGGCCACACTGGGCGGGTTGCCTGGCGAAACGTCGGCACTGGCCAG
This sequence comes from Pseudomonas putida, assembly GCF_025905425.1. NCBI lineage: Bacteria > Pseudomonadati > Pseudomonadota > Gammaproteobacteria > Pseudomonadales > Pseudomonadaceae > Pseudomonas > Pseudomonas putida. The sequence continues at coordinate 871,982 of NZ_CP109603.1, forward strand.
CCTGTTGACCCTGGGCATCGTTCACACCGGTGTGATGTATGTCTTGCTGTACAGCGCTATCCAACGCCTGCCCACGGCACTGACCGGTGCGCTGTCGTTTGTTTACCCGATTGCCGCGATCCTGGTTGACTGGGTGGCGTTCGGGCACCGGCTGGCCCCCTTGCAATGGTTGGGCGTGGCGCTGATTCTGCTTGCAGCGGCCGGGATGCAGCAAGGGTGGTGGTTCCGTTCGGCACCCGTCGCGGCCAAAGGGTAGAATGTCCCCTTTTACGTGCTTGCGACCCGCCATGACTTCACCGATCCAGACCCTCGAACAGCATCTGCTTACTGCCCTCGACCCCGCCCCCCAGGAAACCCGCCGCCTGTTCCACGGCCGCGGCCGCTGCTGGCCGGGCCTGGAACAGGTGACGGTGGACTGGCTGCAAGGCGTGCTGTCGGTGGCGCTGTTCCGCGAACCCGCTGAAGGCCAACTGGCCGAGCTGGAAGCCATGCTGGGTAATCTCGCCCAGCGCCCGCAATGGACCGGACAGGCCATCCTCATTCAGCACCGCTACCTGCCGGACAGCCCTGGCCAATGGCTATGGGGCGAGCCATGCCAGCAGCGAGAGGTGATCGAGGACGGCCTGACCTACTTGCTGGACCTGGGCGTGCGGCAAAACACCGGCCTGTTCCTGGACATGCGCTATGGCCGGCGTTGGGTTCGTGAACAGGCGGCGGGCAAGCGGGTGCTCAACCTGTTTGCCTATACCTGCGGTTTTTCGGTGGCGGCCATCGCGGGTGGCGCCGAGCAGGTGGTGAACCTGGACATGGCCAAGTCGGCGTTGTCCCGTGGGCGTGACAACCACCGGCTCAATGGCCACGATGCATCGCGGGTGGCGTACCTGGGGCATGAGCTGTTCAAGTCCTGGGGCAAGGTGCGCAAGTACGGGCCCTATGACCTGATCATCATCGACCCGCCGACCTTCCAGAAGGGGAGCTTCGTGTTGACTCAGGATTACGCGAAGATTTTGCGGCGTTTGCCTGAGTTGTTGAGCGAAGGCGGGACGGTGTTGGCGTGTGTCAACGACCCGGGGATCGGGCCGGAGTTTCTGATCGAAGGCATGGCCGAGCAGGCGCCGGCGTTGGCCTTTGTCGAGCGGTTGGAGAACCCGCCGGAGTTTCCTGATGCCGACCCGGCTGGGGGCTTGAAGGCCTTGGTGTTCGGGCAGGCCTGAGTCTGCCTGTACCGGCCCTTTCGCGGGGCAAGCCCGCTCAAGAGGCCGGTACTGCCTGCATCAATTACTGGTTGGTGTAGATCTGGTCGAACACGCCACCGTCGTTGAAGTGGGTTTTCTGCACGGTGCGCCAGTCACCAAAGGTTTTTTCCACCGACAGGAAGTCCACTTTCGGGAAGCGGTCGGTGTACTTGGCCAACACCGCTGCATCACGCGGGCGCAGGTAGTTGTTCGCCGCGATTTCCTGTGCCGCTGGCGACCACAGGTACTTCAAGTATTCCTCGGCCGCGGCCTGGGTACCTTTTTTCGCGACTACCTTGTCGACCACACTCACCGGTGGCTCGGCTTCGGCGGACACACTCGGGTAGACCACTTCGAACTGATCGCGGCCGAACTCGCGGGCGATCATTTCGGCTTCGTTTTCGAAGGTCACCAGCACGTCGCCGATCTGGTTGGTCATGAAGGTAGTGGTGGCGGCGCGGCCACCGGTGTCGAGCACCGGCGCCTGCTTGAACAGCTTGCCGACGAAATCTCGGGCCTTGCTCTCGTCACCGCCTTGTTTGAGCACATAGCCCCACGCCGACAGGTAGGTGTAGCGGCCGTTACCCGAGGTCTTGGGGTTGGGTACGATCACTTGCACGCCGTCCTTGAGCAGGTCAGGCCAGTCTTTGAGTGCCTTGGGGTTGCCCTTGCGCACGATGAACACGGTGGCCGAAGTGAACGGTGCGCTGTTGTTCGGCAGGCGCGTGACCCAGTTGTCCGGCACCAGCTTGCCGTGGTCGACCAGGGCGTTGATGTCGGTGGCCATGTTCATGGTGATGACATCGGCCGGCAGGCCATCAATCACCGCGCGCGCTTGCTTGCTCGAACCACCGAAGGACATCTGCACATTGACCTTCTCGTTGTGCTCGGCTTCCCAGTGCTTCTGGAAGGCTGGGTTGTAGTCCTTGTAGAAGTCGCGCATCACGTCGTAGGAGACGTTGAGCAGGGTCGGGGCGGCCTGGGCGAGGTTACCGAGGGCCAGGCCTGCGGCGAGCAGCGAGGCGGTGAAGAGTTTTTTCACGTTGCTTCCTTGTTCTTGAGAAGTTATGGGCAGATAGCCAGCGACTATAGCGGGTGGCTTTGCAGGGGTTAAAGAACAAAAAACACTTTGGTTATGCCGCTGCCTGTACCGGCCTCTTCGCGGGCAAGCCCGCTCCCGCAAGATCAGCGCAGGCCTGAACATCATGCCGTCCAAGTGGGAGCGGGCTTGCCCGCGAAGAGGCCGGTACAGGCAGCATTACTGCTTGGGAAATAGCCCATTGCCGCAGCGCGAACAGAATGACGCATCATGTTCGTGGCTGCTCTTGCGGCAGGTTGGGCAGTCATGCTGCAACTGTTCCCCGCGCATGGCATTGGCCAGCTCGGCGGTAAAGATGCCGGTAGGCACGGCAATGATCGAATAACCGGTGATCATCACCAGCGATGACAGCACCTGCCCCAGCGGCGTCTTCGGCACGATGTCGCCGAACCCCACGGTCGTCAGGGTGACAATCGCCCAGTAAATGCCCTTGGGAATGCTGGTAAAGCCGTGCTCCGGCCCTTCGATCACGTACATCAAGGTGCCGAACACGGTCACCAGGGTGGACACAGTGACCAGAAACACGATGATCTTCTGCTTGCTGCCGCGCAGCGCGGCCATCAGGTAATTGGCCTGCTTGAGGTATTGGCCAAGCTTGAGCACGCGGAAGATCCGCAGCATGCGGATGACCCGGATGATCAGCAGGTATTGCGCGTCGCTGTAGTAGATGGCGATGACCCCGGGGACGATCGCCAGCAGGTCGACCAGGCCGTAGAAGCTGAAGGCATAGCGCAGGGGTTTGGGCGAGCAATACAGGCGGGTCAGGTACTCGACAAGGAAAACTGCGGTGAAACCCCATTCGATGGCAGCCAGCAGGCCGGCGTAGCCCTGGTGGACCTCATCGATGCTGTCGAGGATCACCGTGACCAAGCTGGCGAGGATAATCAGTAGAAGGGTCTTGTCAAAGCGTCTTCCGGCCACGGTGTCGGTCTGGAAGACGATGACGTAGAGCCGCTCACGCAGGCTCACAGGGTTATTCATTGGCTCGTTCCACAAGGCGCTAGAAAGTGCGATGGGGTGAGCCTAGGGGCTGCATTTCAGCCGTGCAAGCGCGTTGTGTTACGCCGTTGATTGAGCTCAGCCAGGTAGTTGCCCAGGTGCATAAGCCAGCAAGCGGTGACAAAGGGGGCGGTTAGCCCGGCAACGGGCAGCAATTTGAACAGGGTTTGCAGTAACAGGGCCAGTGCAATCGCCAGCAGTGTCACCCACGGGCGTTCGCCCTGCCTGCTGAACGCCAGTGCCGCCAATGCAGCATTGAAACCGTACAAACCCATCCAGGCAGCCTGTGCCTGATCGGTCAGCAAGGCCACACCACCGCCGATGGTAGAACCGATCACCGCCCAGGTTGCCGCGTAGGGGTTGGCAAGGTACATCCCGATTACGATCAGCAGGCCAGCCATTGGTTTGTCGAGCAGGAAGATCTGGCCCACGCCACGCAGCAGTGCATACAGCGGGTCGGCATCCACATGAGGTGCGGCCGAGGGTTCGGCCAGTAGCAGGGCGCCCCAGCCCAGCAGTACGAATGGCGCGGTGTAGGCGATCAGCAGCTTGCCGCCACGCTTGCGCCATTGGTGGGTAATGATGCTCGACAACCCGCCCGCAGCGATGATCAGCGGCGGCATGATCGCCGACCAAGGCAGTACCGCACTGATCAGGATGCCGATCAGCACACCGTTGTAGCAGTACAGCCCAGCCTGGCGGTCAGCGCGGTCATAGCCGCGACGTTGCGCGGTGAGCAGGCCGGCGAGGGCGCCGAGCAGTGCGCCGCCGACCAGTGTAGGGGCGGTCAGCAGGATGGCCAGCAGGCAGCACAGGCCGCACAGGGGGTTGCGCAGCAGCAGCACCTGGCTGAAGCCGTTGAGCAGCGCCGTGGCCCAGTCAGGGCACGGGTTGACGAAATTTTTGGTGTACATGGGGCAGTCGGTAAGGTTGAGGGTTGAGCGGTGGGCCTCTTTGGGCCTCGGGTTTTCCGCAGGGTTGTTGTATCGGTTTTCGGGGAGGGCGTTGCCCTCCATTCGCGGGGCAAGCCCGCTCCCACAGGTACTGCATGGCATTCAATTTCCAGATGCACCTGTGGGAGCGGGCTTGCCCCGCGAAAGGGCCCCGGCGTTAGACCAAGGTCTCGATCCGCAGCGTATTAGTCGAACCCGGCTTGCCGAAAGGCACACCGGCAGTAATCAACAGCGTGTCGCCGCGGCTGGCCATGCCTTGTGCCTGGGCAATCTCCAGCGCAGTCGAGCAAATTTCGTCAACCTGGCGCAGGCGGTCGTTGACCACCGAGTGCACACCCCAGGCCACGCTGAGGCGGCGCGCAGTGTTCAGGTTTGGCGTCAGGTTGAGGATCGGCGCCCGTGGTCGCTCGCGGGCGGCGCGCAGGGTCGAGGCGCCCGACTCGCTATAGTTGACCAGCACCGCCACCGGCAGGATGCCGCTGATACGGCGGATCGCGCAGCTGATGGCGTCCGACACAGTGGCTTCGGCTTTTGGCCGGCCCACGTCGAGCTGGGCTTGGTAATCCGGGCCGTTTTCCACCTGGCGAATGATCTTGCTCATCATCTGCACGGCTTCCAGCGGGTAGTCGCCCGACGCGGTCTCGGCCGACAGCATCACCGCATCGGCGCCTTCGGCCACGGCGTTGGCCACGTCGGTGACTTCGGCGCGGGTCGGGGCGGGCGAGAAACGCATCGATTCGAGCATCTGCGTGGCCACCACCACCGGTTTGCCCAGCTGGCGGCAGGTGCCAATGATGCGCTTCTGGATCTGCGGCACGCTTTCGGCCGGCACTTCCACGCCCAGGTCGCCACGGGCCACCATGATTGCATCGGAGAGCTCGGCGATCGCTTGCAGCTGTTCGACGGCGGAGGGCTTCTCGATCTTGGCCATCAGGTAGGCGCGGTCACCGATCAACTGGCGTGCTTCGGTAATGTCTTCTGGGCGCTGGACGAACGACAGGGCCACCCAGTCCACACCAAGCTCAAGGCCAAAAGTCAGGTCGCGGCGGTCTTTCTCGGTGAGCGGGGAGAGGTCCAGCACCGCTTGGGGCACGTTCACCCCCTTGCGGTCGGACAATTCGCCGCCGTTCAGCACGGTGGTGTCGATGGCGTCGGCGTGCTTGGCGGTCACCCGCAGGCGCAGGCGGCCGTCGTCCACCAGCAGGTCCATGCCCGGTTCCAGCGCGGCGATGATTTCCGGGTGGGGCAGGTTGACCCGCTCGCTGTTGCCCGGCGTCGTGTCCAGGTCCAGGCGCAGTGACTGGCCGCGCTGCAGTTGCACCTTGCCTTCGGCCAGGCGGCCAACGCGCAGCTTAGGCCCTTGCAGGTCCATGAGGATGCCCAGCGGGTAGTTCAGCTGCTGCTCGACTTCGCGGATCCACTGGTAGCGCAGGGCGTGGTCGGCGTGCTCGCCGTGGCTGAAGTTGAGGCGGAAGATGTTCACCCCGGCTTCGACCAGCTGGCGGATGTCGTCAATACCCTTGGTTGCAGGGCCGAGGGTGGCGAGGATTTTGACTTTTTTATCAGGCGTCATGATTGCGGAGTCTCGAGGATCAGAATGGCGCGGAAGTCGTTGACGTTGGTACGTGTCGGCTCGGTGACGATCAACGCATCAAGCGCGGCGAAGTAGCCGTAGCCGTTGTTGTTGTCCAGTTCATCGCTGGCCGACAGGCCCAGGGCTTCGGCGCGGGCATAGCTGCTCGGGGTCATGAAGGCGCCGGCGTTTTCTTCCGAGCCATCGATGCCGTCGGTGTCACCGGCCAGCGCGTAAACGCCCGGCAGGCCTTTGAGGTTTTCGGTGAGGCTGAGGAGGAACTCGGCGTTGCGCCCGCCACGGCCATTGCCGCGCACGGTGACGGTGGTTTCGCCACCGGACAGGATCACACAGGGCGCCTTCAGCGGTTGGCCGTGCTGGACGATCTGCCGGGCAATGCCAGCATGCACCTTGGCCACTTCGCGCGACTCGCCTTCCAGGTCGCCGAGAATCAGCGGGCTGAAACCGGCCTGGCGGGCTTTGACCGCAGCGGCTTCCAGCGACTGCTGGGGCTTGGCGATCAGTTGGAAATGGCTGCGGGCCAGGGCCGGGTCATCGGCCTTGACGGTTTCTGACGCTGGGTTGTTGAGCCAGTCGATGACCGCCTTGGGTGCCTCGATGTTGTAGCGCTTGAGGATGGCCAGGGCGTCGGCGCTGGTGCTCGGGTCGGCGACGGTAGGGCCGGAGGCGATGACCGTGGCCAGGTCGCCGGGTACATCGGAAATCGCATAGGTGTAGACCGTGGCCGGCCAGCAGGCTTTGGCCAGGCGGCCGCCCTTGATCGCCGAGAGGTGCTTGCGCACGCAGTTCATCTCGCCGATGGTGGCGCCGGACTTGAGCAGTGCTTTGTTGATGTGTTGCTTGTCAGCCAGGGTCAGGCCCTCGGCGGGCAGCGCCAGCAGGGCCGAACCACCGCCAGACAGCAGGAAGATGACGCGGTCGTCTTCGTTCAGATTACTGACCAGCTCCAGCACGCGTTTGGCCACGGCCAGGCCGGCGGCATCGGGGACCGGGTGGGCGGCTTCGACCACTTCGATCTTCTGGCAGTTGGCGCCGTGGCCATAGCGGGTGACGACGAGGCCGGAGACTTCGCCCTGCCAGCTTTTCTCGACCACTTCGGCCATGGCGGCTGCGGCCTTGCCGGCGCCGATGACGATGACCCGGCCGCTGCGGTCGGCGGGCAGGTAGGGTTCGAGGACTTGGCGCGGGTGGGCGGCGGCGATGGCTGTGTCGAACAGCTCGCGAAGAATTTTTTGCGGATCGACCGACATGGCAGGCTCCCAATTATTGTTGTTCTGCAAAATCGAAAACGCCCCTGGAACTGCCTCCGTGCAGGCCGAACCAGGGGCGGGTGTTGCTCGGTGTTGGCTTCTTCGCGGGCAAGCCCGCTCCCACAGGGTTGTCATGGCCCTCAGGCCTTGTAGAGAACCTGTGGGAGCGGGCTTGCCCGCGAAGGGGCCAATGGATGCTTACTTGTCGTCGCGGATCGAGAAGTTGGCCATGTGCTCCAGGCCTTTGATCAGCGCCGAGTGGTCCCAGTTGCCGCCGCCCAGTGCCTGGCAGGTGTTGAACACTTGCTGGGCGTTGGAGGTGTTGGGCAGGTTGATGCCCAGTTCCTTGGCGCCTTGCAGGGCCAGGTTCAGGTCCTTCTGGTGCAGGTTGATGCGGAAGCCTGGGTCGAAGGTGCCTTTGATCATGCGCTCGGCGTGCACTTCGAGGATTTTCGACGAGGCGAAGCCGCCCATCAGTGCTTCACGCACCTTGGCAGGATCGGCGCCGTTCTTGGCGGCGAACAGCAGCGCTTCGGCAACGGCCTGGATGTTCAGGGCGACAATGATCTGGTTGGCCACTTTGGCGGTCTGGCCGTCGCCGTTGCCACCCACGCGGGTGATGTTCTTGCCCATGGCTTCGAACAGCGGCAGGGCGCGCTCGAAGGCTTTTGGGCAGCCGCCGATCATGATGCTCAGGGTCGCGGCCTTGGCACCGACTTCACCGCCGGACACCGGGGCGTCCAGGTAGGCGGCGCCGGTGGCCTTGATTTTCTCGGCGAAGGCTTTGGTGGCGGTAGGCGAGATCGAGCTCATGTCGATCACGATCTTGTTCGGGCCGACGCCTTCGGCCACGCCGTTTTCACCGAACAGGACAGCTTCTACCTGCGGGGTGTCGGGGACCATGACGATGATGAATTCAGCTTCCTGGGCCACTTCTTTCGGGTTGGCCAGGGCCACCGCGCCAGCGGCGATCAGGTCGGCCGGGGCGGCGTCGTGGTGGGTGGAAACGAACAGGCTGTGACCTGCTTTTTGCAGGTTCTGGGCCATGGGCTTGCCCATGATGCCGGTGCCGATAAAGCCGATTTTAGCCATGAGAATGTGCCTCTTGTATTTGTATATTCAGATTCTCGGGGTAGCCCTGAACCCCGTGGGAGCGGGCTTGCCCCGCGAATGCGGTTGATCAGGCCGTGGTGGTGTCCTTGCGGGCGCTTTCGCGGGGCAAGCCCGCTCCCACATGGGTCTTCAGCCAGCCCAGGCCGGCTTCGGTCGTGGTCAGTGGCTTGTACTCCGCGCCCACCCAGCCCTGGTAGCCGATGCGGTCCAGGTGCTCGAACAGGAAGCGGTAGTTGATCTCGCCGGTGCCTGGCTCGTTGCGGCCTGGGTTGTCGGCCAGTTGAATGTGGTTGATCAGCTTCAGGTTGGCTTCCATCGTGCGAGCCAGGTCACCTTCCATGATCTGCATGTGGTAGATGTCGTATTGCAGGAACAGGTTGTCGCTGCCGACTTCGGCCTGGATTTCCAGGGCTTGTTGCGTGGTGTTCAGGTAGAAGCCTGGGATGTCGCGGGTGTTGATCATTTCCATGACCAGGCGGATCCCGGCGGCTTTCAATTTTTCGGCGGCAAACTTCAGGTTGTCGACGAAGGTCTTGCGTACGTCGGCGCACTGCAGGCCTTGTGGACGAATGCCGGCCAGGGCGTTGACCTGGGTGTTGCCCAGAACCTTGGCGTATTCGATGGCCTTGTCGACACCGGCGCGGAACTCTTCAATGCGGTCGGGGTGGCAGGTGATGCCACGCTCGCCTTTCGCCCAATCGCCTGCCGGCAGGTTGAACAGCACCTGGGTCAGGCCGTGAGCGTCGAGCTGCTGCTTGATTTCGGCGGCGCTGAAATCGTACGGGAAGAGGTATTCGACACCGCTGAAACCAGCATCGGCGGCGGCCTTGAAGCGGGCCAGGAAGTCCTGTTCGGTGAACAGCATGGACAGGTTGGCAGCGAAGCGAGGCATGGTTGTCTCCTTGCAGATTAAAGCCCCCGGCGCCACTTGGGCTCGGTGCACGGGGGCGTCAGGCAATCAGTCGAGCATCGAGATCGCGGTTGGCGCGTCGTTGCCGACCAGCGCCAGGTCTTCGAACTCGTTGACGGCGTTGATCTCGGTACCCATGGAAATGTTGGTGACGCGCTCGAGGATCACCTCGACCACCACCGGCACGCGGAACTCTTCGGCCATCTTCTGCGCCTTGAGCAGGGCAGGGGCGATCTCGCCTGGCTCGAATACGCGGATAGCCTTGCAGCCCAGGCCTTCGACCACGGCGACGTGATCCACACCGTAGCTGGCGGCGTCGGTCGAGTTGATGTTCTCGAATGCCAGTTGTACACAGTAATCCATGTCGAAGCCACGCTGCGCCTGGCGGATCAGGCCGAGGTAGGCGTTGTTCACCAGCACGTGGACATACGGCAGGTTGAACTGCGCACCGACTGCCAGCTCTTCGATCATGAACTGGAAGTCGTAGTCACCCGACAGGGCGACGACCTTGCGCGATGGGTCGGCCTTGACCACACCCAGGGCGGCAGGGATGGTCCAGCCCAGCGGGCCGGCCTGGCCGCAGTTGATCCAGTGGCGTGGCTTGTACACGTGCAGGAACTGCGCGCCGGCGATCTGCGACAGGCCGATGGTGCTGACGTAGGTGGTGTCCTTGCCGAACACCTGGTTCATCTCTTCGTACACGCGCTGGGGTTTGACCGGCACGTTGTCGAAGTGGGTCTTGCGCTGCAGGCTGGCTTTGCGCTGCTGGCAGTCTTCCAGCCAGGCGCTGCGGTCCTTGAGCTTGCCAGCGGCTTTCCACTCGCGGGCTACTTCGAGGAACACGTCCAGCGCCTTGCCGGCGTCCGAAACGATGCCCAGGTCCGGGGTGAATACGCGGCCGATCTGGGTCGGTTCGATGTCCACGTGCACGAACTTGCGGCCTTCGGTGTAGACGTCGACGGAGCCGGTGTGGCGGTTGGCCCAGCGGTTGCCGATACCGAATACCAGGTCGGATTTGAGCAGGGTGGCGTTACCGTAGCGGTGCGACGTCTGCAGGCCGACCATGCCGACCATCAGTGCGTGGTCGTCCGGGATGGTGCCCCAGCCCATCAGGGTCGGGATCACCGGTACGCCGGTCAGTTCGGCGAATTCGACCAGCTTGTCGCTGGCATCGGCGTTGATGATGCCGCCACCGGCAACCAGCAGTGGGCGCTCGGCGTCATTGAGCAGGGCCAGGGCTTTTTCGGCCTGTACGCGGGTGGCGGATGGCTTGTTGATGGCCAGCGGCTCGTAGGCGTCGATGTCGAATTCGATCTCGGCCATCTGCACGTCGAACGGCAGGTCGATCAGTACAGGGCCTGGGCGGCCGGTGCGCATTTCATAGAAGGCTTTCTGGAACGCGTAAGGCACCTGGCCTGGCTCCAGCACGGTGGTCGCCCACTTGGTCACCGGCTTGACGATGCTGGTGATGTCGACGGCCTGGAAGTCTTCCTTGTGCAGGCGTGCACGCGGGGCTTGGCCGGTGATGCAGAGAATAGGGATGGAGTCGGCCGACGCACTGTACAGGCCAGTGACCATGTCGGTGCCGGCAGGGCCGGAAGTGCCGATGCACACGCCGATATTGCCTGGGTTGGCACGGGTGTAGCCCTCGGCCATGTGCGAGGCACCTTCGACGTGACGAGCGAGGACGTGATCGATGCCACCGACTTTCTTCAGGGCTGAGTACAGCGGGTTGATGGCAGCCCCTGGGATGCCGAACGCGGTATCTACACCTTCACGGCGCATGACCAGAACGGCTGCATCGATTGCTCTCATTTTGCTCATGGGTTGTGCCTCATCGATTTTGTAATTGTATACAACTTGCTGTGCGGCAGAGTGTATTCACGCCTGCCTGCTTAGGTCAATGGATTTTCATCGGGGAGAATGGCTTTCGTCGGAGAGCCCATGAAAACCGCGTTCCGTCGGATCGAGTACGATCGATTTAAAATATTGTATACAAAAATATCCTTCGTTGTGTTCTATTTGCGCTATCGGTTTTCAACTGCCCTTAGGGCTTCTCACAACAAGAAGAGGACCTTTTCATGAACGTTCTGAACCTGAAAGTCGCGGTAAGCCTGGTCAATGCCGCGCTGGCCGCAGGCCGCAAGATCAATGCGGCGCCTTTGACCGTGGCGGTGCTGGATGCTGGCGGGCACGTGCTGGCGCTGCAGCGCGAGGATGGCGCCAGCCTGATTCGCCCGGAAGTGGCCACGGGTAAGGCCTGGGGTGCGATTGCCCTGGGCAAGGGCTCGCGCCTGCTGGCGCTGGATGCGCAGCAGCGGCCGGCGTTTTTTGCCGCGTTGAATGGGCTGGGGGAGCGGCCGGTGGTGCCGGCGCCGGGGGGCGTGCTGATTCGTGATCAGGACGGCAAGGTGCTGGGTGCGGTGGGGATCAGCGGGGATACGTCGGATATCGACGAGCAGTGTGCGATCAGTGCGATCGAGGAGGTGGGGTTGAAGGCGGATGCAGGGGTGGCTGCCTAAACCTCTATTGGCTGTACTGGCCTATTCGCGGGCAAGCCCGCTCCCACAGGTCACCGCAATGCTGGAAACTGCGGTGAACCTGTGGGAGCGGGCTTGCCCGCGAATGGGCCCTGTCAGGCCGCCTCAGGCTCACAACCCTTGAGCACCAGCCGAATGATGGTCTCGGCCGCCGCATCATAATCACTCTCGGCCAACTTGGCCTTGCCCGTCACCGCTGAAATCTGCCAATCGAAATCGGCATAGGTCTGGGTCGCCGCCCAGATGCTGAACATCAGGTGATGCGCGTCCACATTGGCAATCTGCCCACGCTCGATCCAGCCCTGGATGCACTCGATGTTGTGCCGCGCCTGCTCGTTGAGCTGCTCGACCTGGTTGGGCGACAAATGCGGCGCGCCGTGCATGATCTCGCTGGCGAACACCTTGGAGGCATGCGGCAGGTCGCGGGAAATGCGAATTTTCGAGCGGATGTACGCACTCAGCACTTCCTTCGGGTCACCGTCGGCATTGAACGGCGTCGAGGCCTGCATGATCGGCGCGATGATGCTCTCCAGGACCTCGCGGTAGAGGTTGTCCTTGGATTTGAAGTAGTAGTACACGTTTGGCTTGGGCAGGCCGGCCTTGGCCGCGATATCGCTGGTCTTGGTGGCGGCGAAGCCCTTGTCGGCGAATTCCTCGCTGGCTGCGCGCAGGATCAGTTCCTTGTTGCGCTCGCGAATGGTGCTCATTGTCGGGGATCTTCCTCGTGTCTGGCCGCCTCTAAGAGGGATCGCGCATGTTAGCACCGCGTCTGACGGGCGCTCAAGGCAGCGACTTTCGGCTAGACTCCGGCACATTCATTTCACGGGAAACAGGCACATGGCAGGAAGCAGTCTACTGGTACTGATCGACGACATCGCCACGCTGCTCGACGACGTCTCGCTCATGACCAAAGTCGCGGCGAAGAAGACTGCGGGTGTGCTGGGTGACGACTTGGCGCTCAACGCCCAGCAGGTGACCGGCGTGCGCGCCGAGCGTGAAATCCCGGTGGTTTGGGCGGTGGCCAAGGGCTCGTTCGTCAACAAGGCGATCCTGGTGCCGGCGGCGCTGCTGATCAGTGCGTTCATTCCGTGGGCGGTTACGCCCCTGCTGATGATCGGTGGCGCCTACCTGTGCTTCGAAGGCTTCGAGAAGCTGGCGCACAAGTTTTTGCACAGCAAGGAAGAGGACGACGCGCAACACCAGGCCCGCAAGGAAGCCGTGGCTGACGCCACTGTCGACCTGGTGGCCTTCGAGAAGGCCAAGATCAAGGGCGCGGTGCGCACCGACTTCATCTTGTCGGCCGAGATCATTGCCATCACCCTGGGGATTGTGGCGGATTCTCCTCTGCCCCAACAGATCATCGTGCTGTCGGGCATCGCCATCGTCATGACGGTTGGCGTGTATGGGCTGGTGGGCGGCATCGTTAAGCTCGATGACCTGGGCCTGTGGATGACCCAGAAGGCATCGAAGCTGTCTCAGGCGGTGGGTAACGGCATTTTGCGCGCCGCGCCTTACATGATGAAGAGCCTGTCGGTGATCGGCACTGCAGCAATGTTCTTGGTCGGCGGCGGGATTCTGGTGCATGGCATCGCGCCCCTGCATCATGCCATCGAGGCCTTCAGCGAGGGGCGCGGTGGTGGGCTGACCGTGGCCCTGCTCAACGGCCTGGCCGGTGTAGTGGCCGGGGCCGTGGTGCTGGCGGTGGTCAGCGCTTTTTCGAAGTTGTGGCGGGCGATCAGGGGCTGACGGCCACGCCGCTGTCCTCTGGTTTCCAGGCAAGCAGGCCCTGGTTGAAGCCGTAGGCGGCGCTCTGGTAATAGGCAATGGCCCGACGTATTAGCAGGTTGTCGTTGCCAACCGTGGTTTCGCGACTGTTGCCCAGGGCATCTTCATGCACGCGCATGCCACCGCGTGGGCTGAGGATAGCCAGGTTGTTGCCGTCGAACAGGCCCAGGTGCTGGTAGTTGCCAATCAGTACACGCGGTGGCAGGGCATCGTCCTTGAGCAGGTCGCGGCCGAAGAACGTCGAGGTGTAGTCGATGTTGAGCAGGCCGAGCAGGGTTGGCGCCAGGTCGATCTGGCTGGCCAGCTTGGCGTCCTCACGGGGTTCGATGAGCTTCGGTGCGTAGATCCACAGCGGGATCTGGTAGTTGCTCACCGGCAGGTCTTCGACACCTGCGCTGCCAGCAGTGTGGTCAGCGACGAAGATGAAGAGGGTGTTGTCGAACCACGGCTTGCCCTTTGCCTCGCGCAAAAATTGCGCGATGGCGTGGTCGGTGTATTTCACCGCACCTTCACGGCCTTCACCTGAGGGGATGTCGATTCGGCCTTCCGGGTAGGTGTAAGGGCGGTGGTTGGACGTGGTCATCAGCTGCAGGAAGAACGGCTGTTGCTTGGCATGGTCGGCATCGGCCAGCTTGAGGGTTTGCCGATACAGGTCTTCATCGGCCATGCCCCAGGCGTTCTTGAAGCTGATTTCGCTTTCATCGATGCTGCTTTGGTCAACGATGCGGTAACCATTACCGCTGAAGAACGCGTTCATGTTGTCGAAGTAGCCGCGCCCGCCGTAGACGAACACGGCGTCGTAACCCCTGGCCGTCAACTGCTGGCCGAGGCTGGCATAGCCGCTTTCGCGGCCGATGCGTTTGACGATCGAGCGCCCTGGGGTTGGCGGGATCGACAGGGTGATGGCTTCCAGGCCGCGGTCGGTGCGGGTGCCGGTGGCGTAGAAATTGTTGAAGTACAGGCTCTCACGGCGCAAAGCGTCGAGGTTTGGCGTGAGGTTGCGCGCGTCGCCGTTGCTGCCCATGTATTTCGCGCTGAAGCTTTCAATGGTTACCAGGATGATGTTCGGGGTGCGCTGCGGGCCATCGGCGCTGATGTGGCGGCGAATGTCCTGAGGCTCCTGGCCCTGGAAGCGGGCGTTGGGTTCGGCCAGTTCCTGATGCATGTGCGCGCCCACGTCAGTGGCGTCGAGGCTGGCATAGAACTGCGTGTAGTCCAGTTCATTGTTACGGAAGGCCGCGAAGAACTGGTACGGCCCATTGCTGGCCAGCTCGCGCTGGTAGGCGTTGCCGCCCTGGCCACGCGGAAACTGCTGGTCGATCACCAGCACGTTCAAGCCTCCCAGGGCCGCCAGCAAGGCAATACCCAACAGGCGTTGACGCAGGTTTACGCCGGGGCCTGACAGGGCCTTGGCCAGCGGTTTGCGCAGCAGCACCGCGAGTATCACCGCAAACAACGCGATAGCGCTGAGCAGCGTGGGCAATGGGTAGGATTCGCGGATGTTGTCCAGTACTTCCTTGGAGTAAACCAGGTAGTCGACGGCGATGAAGTTGAAGCGTACGCCGAATTCGTCCCAGAACAGCCATTCCGACACTGCGACGAACAGCATCACGAACAAGCTGACTACCAAGAGCCCGGCCAGCAGCCCGCGGTGGGCGCGTGTACGCCACAAGGAGGTTGGGCAAAGCGCGAGGTACAGACCCAGTGGCAGGGCTGCGTAGACGAGGAAACTCAGGTCGTAAATTGCGCCGTCTAAGAATAATGAGAAGTAATTGCCACTGACTTCGTCCAGGTGGGTGACCAGCAATACAAACCGCGTCAGCAGGAAAATGCCGAACCAGAGTGAACAAAGTAGTACCAGGTAGCGCCAAGGGGCGGCGAGGGTAGTGCGCATCAATCAGGCCTGTTTTCTTTTTTAGTTGTGCGAAGAAAGTCAGGCTAGAACAGCGGTTGCAAAAAAAATGTCAAAATTTTGCGGTGCGTTCATTGAAAGCCGGATTTATAGTCGGACCTTGTCGCTTACAAACTCGATGAGGAGGTGTGCACATGTTTGGCAATGTACTGACCTACGACGCCTATCACTTGGCGCTGTACCTGATCACGGCGATGGCCTGGGTAAGCCTGGGCTTTTGTTTCCTGCTGCGTGGGGTAGACGTGCAGGCCCTCTACAAGGGGTGTGCCATGTTTGGCGTGGCGTTGACCATCAGTGTGGTAATGCTGGTGGTGGATATCATGCGGATGCTTGAGCACCATCAGGTGGAGATGGCATTGGTGATAGTCGGCATGGTATTGCCGGTTATGGTTGTTTTGACCTTCAAGGCAAGTTCTTTGCTAAGTAAGCCTTCTCTTAAAAGAATGTAAGAAGTTTCTTACAGCTTGGCGCGTAACAGCGTCGCCTTTTGGTAACGCTGTCACGTTTCAGCGGGTTAGAAGTGCACTTTTACCAGGAAGCTTGCAGTGTTCTGATCAGTGGTGAACGCGTCGGAATCTTTGATGCCGTACTTGTTCTTCCAGTAGTCGTATTCAAAACCTACATACAACTGCTTCTCACCCAGGTGCAACGCCTTGCCCAGGTCGTATTTGACCTGCGGGTTGAAGTGCAGGTTGGCCTGATAGGTGCCGCGACGGTTCTCGTCGTTGTCCACCACCCAGTCCATGAAACCGTCGATAAGAATGTCGGACGAGCCCACCGGAATGGTGTAGGACCATACCGGGGTAATCTGCCAGACGTTGTCACCGGCGCGGCTGCCGTCGGTGGTGCGCTGGTAGAAGTTCAGCTGGAAGTAGTCGAAGCCTGGGATGTCGAGGTCGAAGCCAGGGCCGATCAGGTAGGACTCGGTATCACCCTCGCCGAACTCGTAGGTCATCGCCAGCAGCACATCCTTGACCGGGCCGAACGCCAGCTTCTGGTCGAAGATCTTGCCAAACGACAGGCGTGGGCTGATTTCACCGTAGTAGGTGTTCGGGCCGTTACCCGAGTCTTTCTTGCCCTGGTAGAAGATCTTGTCGACGAAAATGAAGTTGTCGCCGTACTTCCAACCATCGGCATGCTCGAAGGTGACGGTTTGCTGGATTTCGGGGTTGACCTTGAAGTTCTTGCCCCACAGGTAGGTGAGGCTGTTGTTCTGCCACTGCAGCAGGTCGCCGCCGAAGGTGGTGCCGCAGGCCAGCAGGCCGCCCGCGAGGATCAGGCTGTTGATGGTACGCATTGTCGCTCCCTTGATTGATCTGTTGTCAGCGCTCGGTGGTGGCGCTGTTTTTGTCTTTTGAGTCAGCTTTTTTCGATAGGCCACAGCTGTTTGGCAAGAGTTGCGCCAACTTTTCCGGGTTGGCACAACCTTCCTGCTCGACTTCGTTCTGAACGGATGAAAAGGGTCTTTCAGGCTGGCAACACGTTGGCCAACCGCCCGTATTCATTGACTGAGCGGTCAGTAAACGCAGGCAGAATCCGTTCTGCCCTGATCGAGGGGGCGCGCAGATTACTGGCTTGCGCGCCGGTCCTCAAGTGCTCCGTCCTGGAGCGTGGTGAAACAAACTTGTGCGTTTGGTCAGGTTATTAGAAGTGGACTTTGACCAGGGCGCTTGCGACGCTCTGGTTGCTGTCCACATTGCCGCGGCTGTCGATGCCGTACTTGTCCTTCCAGTAGCTGTATTCAAACCCCACGTACAACTGCTTGGCGCCCAGGTTCAGGGCTTTGCCCAGGTCGTATTTGACCTGTGGGTTGAACTGCAGGTTGGCGTGGTAGGTGCCACGGCGGGTCTGGTCGTTGTCCACTACCCAGTCCATGTAGCCATCGATGAGGATGTCGGACCTGCCCACGGGAATGGTGTACGACCAGGCCGGGGTAATCTGCCAGACATTGTCCCCAGGGCGGCTGCCCTCGGTGTTGCGCAGGTAGAAGTTCAGGGTGAAATAGTTGAAGCCGGGGACGGCCAGGTCAAAGCCTGGGCCGATCAGGTAGGCCTCGTTGTCGCCTTCGCCTCGCTCGTAGGTCATGGCGATGAGCACGTCCTTGATCGGGCCGAACTCGAACTTGTGGCCGGTCATCTTGCCAAGCGACAGGCGTGGGCTGAACTCACCGTAGTAGGTGGTCACGCCTTTGCTGCGGTCGGCCTTGCCGTTGTAGAAAATCTTGTCGACGAACATGAAGGTGTCGCCGTACTTCCATTTGTTGGCGTGCTCGAACGTGATGGTCTGCTGGATATCAGGGTTGACCTTGAAGTCCTTGCCGTACAGGTAGCTCAGGCTTTCGCCGTGCCATTGCAGCCATTCGCCTGCATGCGAGGGGAGGGTGGCCAGCAGGCTGCTGCCCAACAACAGGGACGTGGTGATGCGCTTCATGTCGTGATTCCCGGACTTATTGTTTTTGTTGGCGGTTTTTTTAGCGCGCAGGGGCGCCCCGAGCGGCCCATTCCGGCGGGCCGACGGTATAGCGGTTACTGCGGGTGTGAGTGAGGGGCGGCCATTGCGCCGCCCCGTCTGGCTCAGTGCTGGTGACAGGCGTCGTTATGCGCCGCGCGGTCGGCACCACCTAAGATGTTGAACAGCACGTTCAACACCAGGGCGCTGACCGTGGCCATGGCGATGCCACTGTGGGTGATCGGTTCCATCCACTGCGGCATCTGTGCGAAGAACTCCGGGCGCACCACTGGGATCAACCCAAAGCCGACGCTCACCGCAACCAGCAACTGGTTGCGACGGTCGCCGATGTCCGCTTCCTGAAGGATCTTGATCCCGGTGGCGGTGACCATGCCGAACATGGCAATGGACGCGCCGCCCAGTACCGCAGGCGGGATCGAGGCGATCAGGAAGGCCGCCTTGGGCAGCAGGCTGAGCAGGATCAACAGCGCGCCAGCCACGATGGTGACGAAGCGGCAGCGTACCCCGGTCATCTGCACCAGGCCGATGTTCTGCGCGAACGAGGAGTGGGTGAAGGTGTTGAAGAACCCGGCGATGAACGACGCACCGGCGTCGCACAGCAGGCCACGGCGGAGCATGCCTGGGGTGACTTCACGATCGGTTACCTTGCCCAGGGCCAGGAACATGCCCGTGGACTCGACGAAGATGATCACCACCACCAGGCACATCGACAGGATCGGTGCCAGGCTGAAGGTCGGCATGCCGAAGTGCAGTGGGGTGACCACTTGCAGCCACGGTGCGTCTTTCAGGCCCGTCAGGTCGACCATGCCGATGGAGCCGGCCAGGATGTAACCCAGGCCCATGCCCACCAGCACCGACACGTTGACCCAGAAGCCACGCATGAAGCGGTTGATGAGCAGGATCACGGCCAGTACCAGGCCTGCGACCATCAGGTAGATGGGCGAGCCGAAGGCTTCTGCCTCATGGCCGCCACCGGCCCAGTTGACTGCCACCGGGAACAGCGACAGGCCGATCGAGGTAATGACGGTACCGGTGACCAGCGGTGGGAAGAAGCGGACGACCTTGGACATGAACGGCGCGATCAGCATGCCGAAGAACCCGGCGGCGATGGTCGCTCCGAAAATCCCCTGCAAGCCGACGCCGGGCATGCCGGCCATGGCCACCATGCTGCCGACGGCCGCGAAACTGGCGCCCATCATCACTGGCATGCGAATCCCTACCGGGCCGATACCGAACGACTGGATGATGGTGGCGACGCCCGCGACCAGCAGGTCGGCGTTGATCAGGAAAGCGACTTCTTCACGGGACAATCCGGCGGCTTGGCCAATGATCAAAGGCACGGCAATCGCGCCTCCGTACATCAGCAGAACGTGTTGCAGGCCAACCAGGATCAGTTGGAACAGGGGCAGAGGCTCTCGCGGCGGCGCAACAGGGATGTACGCCATGCGTGACTCGGACATGCAGCACCTCGAGTTTTGTTTTTATTCTCGGATCCAAGCGCCAGGCTGCAGGCCTGGGCGCTCGATGCTTGCTAGTTGCGTATTGCCTTGAAGCAGAGGCCGGACATGCCGGCCTCTTCGCGGGTAAACCCGCTCCCACAGGGAGCGGAGTGTGCCCGGTGCATCAGTTGACCGGGGCGCCTTTGGCGATCCAGTCACCGACGAGCTTGCGCTCTTCGGTGGTCATCTGGGTGATGTTGCCCAGCGGCATGATCTGGCTGGCAACCGCTTGCGCCTGAATGCGCGCGGCCTGGGCCTGGATCTGCTGCGGGGTATCGAACATCACACCGGCAGGGGCGGCGCTGAACAGTGGGCTGGTCGGTTTGGACGAGTGGCACACGGTGCAGCGTTCCTGGATGACATTGTGGATCTTGTCGAAGCTGTCGCCGCCTGCCTGGGCAGTGGCTTGCGCTGGTGCCGCGGCGGGGGCTTCGGCGGCCTTGGTGGCTTCCTCGGCGCGCAGTTCGGCAGCGGTCTTGCCGCCGACGGCGGTGGCGGGCAGCGGCTGGTACTCGACTTTCGCAGCAGCTTGCTCAGGGCTGACGGCCATCGGCTTCGGGCCGGTGACGTAGGCCAGGCAGATCATCGCCAGGGCGCCGACGGGCAGGGTCCAGGCGTACTTGGCGCTGTCATGGCGGGTGTTGAAGTAGTGACGGATCAATACCGCAGCCACTGCAATGCCGGCCAGGATCAGCCAGTTGTACTGGCTGCCGTAGGTGCTCGGGAAGTGGTTGCTGATCATGATGAACAGCACCGGCAGGGTGAAGTAGTTGTTGTGACGCGAACGCAGCAGGCCCTTGGCCGGCAGGCGCGGGTCGGGGGTAGTGTTGGCTTCGATCGCGGCTACCAGCTGGCGCTGGGCAGGCATGATGATGCGGAACACGTTACCGACCATGATGGTGCCGATGATCGCGCCGGTGTGCAGATACGCGCCACGGCCGCTGAATACCAGGCTGAAGCCCCAGCAGGCAGCGATGATCAGCACGAACAGCACGCCGCCCAGCAGCATCGGGCGCTTGCCCAGCGGCGAGTCGCAGAGCAGGTCGTAGATGAACCAGCCGGCCACCAGCGAACCGATACCAATGGCCACGCCCTCGGCACCGCTCAGGGTGCTGCCAGGGGCCAGCAGGTACAGGGTCGGGTTCCAGTAGAACACCACGCACAGCAGGGCGATACCGGACATCCAGGTGAAGTAGGCTTCCCATTTGAACCAGTGCAGGTTCTCGGGCATTTTCGGGGGTGCCAGCTTGTACTTTTCAAGGTGGTAGATACCACCGCCGTGGATGGCCCAAAGGTCACCCGACAGCCCGTCACGCGGATTGCTCCGGTTCAGGTTGTTTTCCAGCCAGACGAAGTAAAACGATGCACCGATCCAGGCGACACCGGTGATCATGTGAACCCAGCGAATGCTCAGGTTCAGCCATTCGTGAAGGTGTGCTTCCACAGTATGTACCTCTGCCGATCACCTTACGATGATCGACCTTTTCTTATTGGTGGGGATTGAGGATCAGCATCTGTTCCTCGGTGAAGTAATGCTCATCGCAGTTGTTGCCAGAACCACTGCGATCAACCACCAGGAAATCATCCCGCTTTTCGATCGTCAGCACCGGGTGGTGCCAGACGCCGCGATGGTAATTGATGCCCTGCCTGCCGTTACTGCGGAAGGCGCGGACCAAACCTGATACAGGTGCATCGCCAACGGGCGCGACCACGATCAGAAAGGGGTTGCCGAGCAGCGGGATGAAAGCCTGGCTGCCCAGCGGATGGCGTTCCAGCATGCGTACGGTCAGCGGCATGTCCAGCGCGTCGGCGCGGAAGATGCTGATGATCGCCTTGTCTTCAGGCTCGGCGGTTTCGACCGTGGCGAGCTTGTGAAAGCGCATGGTCGAGCCGTTGTTGATCATGAAGTGGTCACTGCCATCGGTTTCGATCACGTCACCGAACGGGGCGAAGGCTTCTTTGGTCAGGGGCTCGATCATCAGGGTGCGCATGCGGTTATCTCTTCTAAGTTCGTTATTCTGGATAAGGCTCTAACGTTGCTGCGGCGTTTTACAGCTGCAGCAGGCGGAACAGGGCGATCAGGTTGATCTGCGCCAAGGCTTCCTTGAATTCGGCATCGCTGTCGTTGTGGATGCGTTTTTCGAAAGCGGCGAGGATCTGGTGCCGGTTGCTGCCCTTCACGGCCATGATGAAGGGGAACTGGAACTTGGCCTTGTAGGCGTCGTTGAGCTCGGTGAAACGGGCGAACTCTTCGGCGGTGCACTGGTGGATACCGGCGCCGGCCTGCTCGTTGGTGCTCGATTCGGTCAGCTCGCCCTGGATGGCGGCTTTGCCGGCCAGGTCCGGGTGAGCGTTGATCAGGGCCAGTTGGTCGGCGTGGTTGGCGCTGAGCAGGATGTCGCTCATGCGCTGGTGCAGTGCCTCGATTTCGTCCAGTTCGCTCAGGTTGCCCAGGTCATAAGCTTTTTCAGCGACCCACGGCGAGTGCTCGTAGATGTCGGCGAAGGTGGCGACGAACGCGTCACGGCCCAGGGTCGATGGCTTGAGGGTCTTGAAGGCGGTCATCAGGCGTTCTCTTTCTTGTACGGGTGGGTGGTGTGCCAGTGGCGGGCGATGTCCGCGCGACGGGCGAACCAGACCTGGTCATGGCTTTTGGCGTAGTCGACGAAACGCTTGAGCGCGGCCAGGCGCGCTGGGCGGCCGACCAGGCGGCAGTGCAGGCCGATGGAAAGCATCTTCGGTGCTTCGGCGCCTTCTTCGTACAGCACATCGAAGGCGTCTTTAAGGTACTGGAAGAACTGCTCGCCGCAGTTGAAGCCCTGTACCTGAGTGAAGCGCATGTCGTTGGTGTCCAGGGTGTAGGGGATCACCAGGTGCGGCTTGCCGGTCGGGTTGTTCGGCTCCCAGTAGGGCAGGTCGTCGTCGTAGGTGTCGCTGTCATAGAGGAAGCCACCTTCCTCCATCACCAGGCGGCGGGTGTTCGGGCCGGTGCGGCCGGTGTACCAGCCCACCGGGCGCTCGCCGGTCAGTTCGGTGAGGATGCGGATGGCTTCGAGCATGTGCTCGCGCTCTTGCGCCTCGTCCATGTTCTGGTAGTCGATCCAGCGGTAGCCGTGGCTGCAGATCTCGTGGCCGGCTTCGGCCATGGCGCGGATCACGTCGGGGTGGCGCTGGGCGGCCATGGCCACGGCGAACACGGTCAGCGGTACGCCGCTGTCCTTGAACAGCTTGAGCAGGCGCCACACGCCGGCACGGCTGCCGTACTCGTACAGCGACTCCATGCTCATGTTGCGCTGGCCCTGCAACGGCTGGGCGGCGACCATCTCGGACAGGAAGGCTTCGGACTCTTTGTCACCGTGCAGGATGTTGCGCTCGCCACCTTCTTCGTAATTGAGGACGAAAGACAGCGCAATGCGGGCGTTGCCCGGCCATTGCGGGTGAGGTGGGTTGTTGCCGTAACCGATCAGGTCGCGAGGATAGTCAGCGCTCACTGCAGTCTTCCTTCTTGTGCGTTAGTGCGGGGGTGGGCGGACCGCGTCGGTATGTCGCACCACCGGATGGGCTGATTGTATACAACTTCTGAAATCTTTTGTAAGCCTGTTTTTCCGCATTTCTTCCCTTTTGTCGCTTGAGAATCCCTTGCAATAAACCTGCCTGCTTGGTCAGCTAATGACGTCGACGTCGGCATGGTGCCTGTATTTGCGACGGATAGGGGCTTTGCCAAGGGCGCGACAGACGGGTTCAAAAAATTGTGTACAATTTAGCGATGGAATGTCTTAATAACGTCATTCCCGCACATCGCAGGCCGGTTGGCGTGATGATGGCCGTGTATTTTTTGCCCACAGATTGAACAAGAGGCGACAAGCAATGGGACGTTTGACCACACACGTACTGGATGCCGCGCATGGCTGCCCGGGCAGCTCGATCAAGGTCGAGCTGTACCGTGTCGAAGGCCAGCAGCTGGAGCTGGTGAACACCGCCCTGACCAACAGCGATGGCCGCGTCGATGCGCCGTTGTTGCAGGGTGACGATTACCGTACTGGCGTTTATCAGTTGCAGTTCAGCGCTGGCGATTACTACCGCGCTCGCGGTGTGCAACTGCCGGCCCAGGCGTTTTTGGATGTTGTCGTGCTGCGCTTTGGCATCGACGAGCAGCAAGATCACTACCACGTGCCCCTGCTGATCTCGCCGTATAGCTATTCGACCTATCGCGGAAGCTAGTTGGTCGCTAGAAGAATCTTCGTAGGTCCTTTGGCCCGCTCTCACACTGGCGGGCTTTTTTTATTGGCGAATGGCGGTTCGTTGATTTGTTGGCGCGGACAGTATCCGGCCTGTTTTGTAGTCTGAGTGAACTGCAGCACCTACCATGATCCCACCTGCAGAGTTGAAGGTGAGCCCCACCACTGCAGCCCCCACCTGTTCAATGTTACCGCGTTGCCAGGCATCTACTGCCACTTGGCCCCACTCGAAACTCGAACCGAAGAACAGCGTCGGCTCGCTCAAACTGCTTTTCTTGTTTGCGTTCAAACTGGCTGAGGCATTCTGTGATCGCTGGATATAGCTGTCCGCTTTCCAGCTAGGAATGCTGCTATCCCCGTTGCTACCCAATGCCTTGTTGATGGACGCTGTGGCTTGCCCCCATCGGGAAGACGTGTCGACCTGCTCGTGTAGCTGTTTGCGTGTA
This sequence comes from Pseudomonas putida, assembly GCF_025905425.1. Lineage (NCBI taxonomy): Bacteria > Pseudomonadati > Pseudomonadota > Gammaproteobacteria > Pseudomonadales > Pseudomonadaceae > Pseudomonas > Pseudomonas putida. The sequence goes on from NZ_CP109603.1 coordinate 896,024, forward strand.
GGGGAGAACTGTTCAACCGGAATATCGCCTGTGATGAATATATTCTTCATCGTTTTAGACACGCCTTTTAAAAAAGGGCTCCTTCCTTCGGGGTCGGTGAGGTTTATTGGGTCTCCCAGGCAATAGGCATAAGCATTCACGCCACCTTCTCTAAATGGGCTGTAACTGTCAGGGCTCAAGAACCTCATCAGCATGGGGCGGAATACCCTGTGGCCTTTACCGAGAGGGTAAGACCCGGAAACCGGATCCCGGAACTCGCCATTGAAACCAATCGGGCTTTTGCCTGCCTCTGAGTGGCCATAAGGGGTGTAAGCGCATATGCGCAGAGTGATGATGTTCATTGGGTATCTTCTGGAAATGACGCCTGTGCCGTTTGTATCAAGTTCCGAAGGACTTCACAGCTAGTACAATTACCAGTCCGGTGCTGTGGGAACACCCCGGCAAGGCCGCTCTCACAGGGGCGTATTTGCAGAGAATGAGCGATGAACGAAGGGCGCCGAAGCGCCCTTTGTCGACCGAGTGGAGGTCAGAGGAACACAAACTTGGCAATGAAAATCGCGCACAGCACCCACAGGCTGGCCGAGATCTCTTTGTACTTGCCGGTACCCGCCTTCAGCGCTACATAGGTGATGAAGCCCAGCGCAATACCGTCCGCCACCGAGAAGGTCAGCGGCATCATGATGACTGTGACGATGGCCGGAATGCTGTCGGTGGCTTCGTCCCAGTGGATGTGCGCCATGCTGCCCATCATCAGCATCGCCACGTAGATCAGCGCACCGGCGGTGGCATAGGCAGGAATCATCCCCGCCAGCGGGGCGAAGAACATCGCAGCGACGAATAGCAGGCCGACCACGACTGCAGTCAGGCCCGTACGCCCACCCGCCGCAACCCCCGCAGCACTTTCCACATAGCTGGTCACTGGCGGCACACCTACCACGGCACCGAACACGCTTGAAGCACTGTCGGCCTTCAATGCCCGCGACAGGTTTTCGATGCGGCCATCCGCTGCCACCAGGTTGGCCCGCTGCGCCACGCCCATCAGCGTGCCAGCAGTGTCGAACATGTGCACGAACAGGAATGCCAGCACCACGCTGATCATGCTGACGTTGAACACGCCGGCCACATCCATGGCCATCCAGGTGGGCGCCAGGCTTGGCGGCATCGACATCACCCCGCCAAATTTCACCAGGCCCAGGCCCCAACCGGCCAGGGTGACGCCGATGATGCTGATCAGGATCGCGCCGAATACCCGTTTGTAGCTGAGGATGGCAATCGACAGGAAGCACACTGCCGCCAGCAGTGGGCCGGGTTCATGCAGCGAGCCCAGCTTGATCAGCGTGGCCGGGCTGTCGACGATGATGCCAGCAGTCTTGAGGCCGATCAGCCCGAGAAACAATCCGACGCCGGCCCCCATCGCATGGCGCAGGCTCACTGGGATGCTGTTGAGCAGCCATTCGCGCACTTTTGACAAGGTCAGGAACATGAACAGCACACCCGAGACGAACACTGCGCCCAGTGCCGTTTCCCAGTTGTAGCCCATGGTGCCGACCACGGTGTAGGTGAAGAAGGCGTTAAGCCCCATGCCCGGCGCCAGGCCCACCGGCCAGTTGGCGTACAGCCCCATCAGCAGGCAGCCCAGCGCGGCGGCGATGCAGGTGGCGACGAATGCCGCGCCGTGATCGATGCCGGCGTCGGCCATGATGTTGGGGTTGACGAAGATGATGTAGGCCATGGTGATGAAGGTGGTCACCCCGGCGATCATTTCGGTTTTGACGGTGCTGCCATGTTGCTTGAGTTTGAAAATCCGTTCCAGCCAGCTCGTTTCGAGCGGTGGGGCGAGATCCAGCGTAGGGGCTTCGGATTTGCGGCTTTCCACAGCGGGTACTCCTCAAGTCTTTCTTGTTGTTTTGGAGCCATTGTCCTGCGCATGCACTTGGCGGCTCCGCGAGGGAAGGCAGACGTCTGACCGTTTTGTTGACTTATGGGTCAGGAAGTTGCACGGTGGATTATGCTTTTGTGTACAAAGAATGCAAATAATGTTTTATATTTTGTGTGCGCAATGCGTCGTACAACGGCTATATAGGTAAAAGGCCACCTGCAGAAACGGCTCAGCCTGTGTACAATGGCGCCATACTTTGGTCCTTCATCCCTTTTTCAGGACTTGCCAGCCACCCTCTGACACGCGTTACAGTCAAGGTCCGACTGGTGGATCCACGTGCTCGAGTGCCCATGAACGAACAGCTGCAACCTCTGAAAAAACCTGTGCGCACTGGCAAGGCCGGGCGCAGCGGTACCCAGGACGACATCGTCTACGCACATATTTTCGAGGCGATCCTCGAACAGCGTCTGGCTCCGGGCACCAAGTTGAGCGAGGAAGCGCTGGGCGAGATCTTTGGCGTCAGCCGCACCATCATCCGCCGCGCCCTGTCGCGCCTGGCCCACGAAAGCGTGGTGCTGCTGCGGCCCAACCGCGGTGCGGTGGTGGCCAGCCCGACGGTAGAAGAGGCACGCCAGGTGTTCTTCTCGCGGCGCATGGTCGAACGCGCCATCACCGAACTGGCCGTGCAGCACGCCACCCTCGAGCAGCTCAACGAGCTGCGCCAGATGGTGCGCGAGGAGCGTGACAGCTTCTCCCGTGGCGATCGTGGTGCGGGCATCCGCCTTTCCGGCGAATTCCACCTCAAGCTGGCCGAAGCAGCAGGTAATGCGCCGCTGGTCAGCTTCCAGCGCAGCCTGGTGTCGCAGACTTCGCTGATCATCGCCCAGTACGAAAGCGGCAACCGCTCGCATTGTTCGTATGACGAGCACATGCAACTGATCGATGCCATCGAAGCGCGTGACGCTGAGCTTGCGGTGAGCCTGATGATGCATCACATGGATCACATCGACAGCAAGCTGAACCTGGACGAGGAAAGTGCCTCGGACGATCTGCATGCGGTGTTTTCGCATCTGTTGAAAAAGCCCAAGGTTTCGGCCAAGGGTTGATCGTTTGCTTGCATGAACAAGGGGCCGCTTCGCGCCCCATCGCAGGCAAGCCAGCGCCCACAGAATGACGCCAGCCTCAAGGGCAGTGCATACCTGTGGGCGCTGGCTTGCTTGCGATGGGGTGCGAAGCGGCCCTTTGGTTATTACTGGCCATTGGCTAAACGTCTGCTAAATTCTTGTGAGCAAACCTTCATCAAGCAGTTGGGCTTGCGCATTCGTTGCGTTCAACTTCTTGAGGAAAGGATTCATGAGCATGTCCCTCGGTAAACGCATGGGGGCCGAACTGATCGGCACCTTTTGGCTGGTCCTCGGCGGCTGTGGCAGTGCGGTACTCGCAGCCAGTTCCCCGCTCGGCATCGGCGTTCTCGGTGTCGCCTTCGCGTTCGGTCTCACTGTGCTGACCATGGCGTTCGCCATCGGTCATATCTCTGGCTGTCATCTCAACCCTGCCGTTTCGTTCGGGCTGGTGGTGGGTGGGCGCTTTCCGGCCAAAGAGCTGCTGCCCTATGTCATCGCCCAGGTGATCGGCGCCATCCTCGCGGCTGCGGTGATCTACCTCATCGCCAGTGGCAAGGCCGGTTTCGAGCTGTCGTCGGGGTTGGCGTCTAACGGCTACGCCGACCACTCGCCCGGCGGTTATTCGCTGGGGGCGGGGTTTGTCAGTGAGGTGGTGATGACGGCCATGTTCCTGGTGGTGATCATGGGGGCTACCGATGCCCGTGCGCCAGCAGGCTTCGCGCCGATTGCCATCGGCCTGGCCCTGACCCTGATCCACCTGATCTCGATCCCGGTGACCAATACTTCGGTCAACCCCGCGCGTAGCACGGGGCCGGCACTGTTCGTCGGTGGCTGGGCCCTGCAGCAGCTGTGGCTGTTCTGGCTGGCGCCGCTGATCGGGGCTGCGATCGGCGGCGCGTTGTACCGGGGCCTGGCGAAAGAGCCTTAGCGCTGGTGCACGCAACGCCCGGCGGCGTAGGTTGCACGCACGGTGCGATCATCGCCCAGGGTAGTGAGCACGAACAGGGTCTCTTCAATGCTGTTGGACTGCTGGATACGGTAGTCCAATAGCGGCGTGGCCTTGTAGTCGAGCACCACGAAGTCGGCATCGTTACCGGCGCGCAGGCTGCCGATGCGGTCGTCCAGGCGCAGCGCGCGGGCGCCGCCGAGGGTGGCCAGGTACAGCGACTTGTACGGGTGCAGACGTGCGCCCTGCAGCTGCATGACCTTGTACGCCTCGTTGAGGGTGTTGAGCAGCGAGAAGCTGGTACCGGCGCCCACGTCGGTGCCCAGGCCCACATTGACCTTGAAGCGCTCGGCCTGGGGCAGGTTGAACAGGCCGCTGCCCAGGAACAGGTTGGAAGTCGGGCAGAAGGCCACGGCCGAGCCGGTTTCGGCCAGGCGCTGGCATTCCTCGTCGCACAGGTGCACGCCGTGGGCGAACACCGAGCGCTCGCCAAGCAGCTCGAAGTGGTCGTAAACGTCCAGGTAACCCTTCTGCTCCGGGAACAGCGACTTGACCCAGTCGATTTCCTTGAGGTTCTCCGACAGGTGCGTGTGCAGGTACACGCCTGGGTGCTCCTTGAGCAACTGGCCGGCCAGTGTCAGTTGCTCCGGGGTGCTGGTCGGCGCGAAGCGTGGGGTGACCGCGTAATGCAGGCGGCCCTTGCCGTGCCAGCGCTCGATCAGTGCCTTGCTTTCGGCGTAACCGGACTCGGCCGTGTCCGTCAGGTAATCAGGGGCATTGCGGTCCATCATCACCTTGCCGGCGATCATCCGCAGGTCGAGGCGCTCGGCCTCTTCGAACAGGGCGTTGACCGATTCCGGGTGCACGCTGCCGAACACCAGGGCGGTGGTGGTGCCGTTGCGCAGCAGTTCCTTGAGGAAGATTTTCGCGACCTGGTCGGCATGGCCCTTGTCGGCGAACTGTTTCTCGCACGGGAAGGTGTAGGTGTTGAGCCAGTCCAGCAGCTGTTCGCCGTAGGAGCCGATCATGCCGGTCTGCGGGAAGTGGATGTGGGTGTCGATGAAGCCTGGGGTGATCAGGGCATCCTGGTAATGCACCACATCGATACCGACCTCCAGGGTCGGCAGCAGCTCGCTGGCGTGGCCGATGGCGCTGATGCGGCCATCGTCGACCACCAGCAGGCCGTCTTCGTAGTATTCATGGGAGGCCTCCAGGCCGACCTCGGCCGGGTCGGCGATGCTGTGCAGGATGGCGGCACGGTAGGCTTTGCGGGTTGCGGTCATAAAGCGCTCGTCAAATGGCTTGGCTGCGCCGGGAGGGCGGCAGCAACTGGGCAATGGGGCCAGCGTTGGCGGCAGCGTCGTGCTGGCCGAAGCAGGCGTTGTAGGTGGCAATGATTTCCCCGGCGATGGACACGGCGATCTCGATCGGCAGCTTGCCCTTGACCTCGGCAATGCCCATCGGGCAGCGCATGCGCGCCATCACGGCATCATCAAAGCCGCGCTCGCGCAGGCGGTGCTCGAACTTGGCCCGCTTGGTCTTCGAGCCGATCAGGCCGAACCAGGTGAAATCATTGCGCTTGAGAATGGCTGCGGTCAGTTCCAGGTCGAGCTGGTGGTTGTGGGTCATGACGATGCAGTAGCAACCGGCTGGCAGCTCGGCCACTTCATCGACCGGCTCCTCGTTGACCACCTTGGTCACCCCTGGGGGGATGAGCTCGGGGAATTCCTGTTCGCGCGAATCGATCCAGCGCACCCGGCAGGGCAGCGCCGCGAGCAAGGGTACCAGAGCACGCCCGACATGGCCTGCACCGAACACCGCGATTTGCGCCTGCACCGCAGCCATCGGTTCGAACAGCAGCACGGTCACGCCGCCGCAGCACTGGCCGAGGCTGGCGCCGAGGCTGAAGCGCTCCAGGTGCGGGGTGGTGCGCTGTTCTTCGAGCATCTGCCGGGCGATGTGCAAGGCCTTGTATTCCAGGTGGCCGCCGCCGATGGTGTCGAACAGTGCCGAGGCGCTGACGACCATTTTCGAGCCGGCATTGCGCGGGGTGGAGCCGCGTTCCTCGATGATGGTGACCAGTACGCAGGGTTCGCCACGGGACTGGTGGTCGGCGAGGGCGTTGATCCATTGGTGCATGATTCAACCTCTCTTGAAGGCTGACATTGTCCTTGTGGGAGCGGGCTTGCCCCGCGAATGCGGCAGTGGCCACACCATCGTATTCGCGGGGCAAGCCCGCTCCCACAGGGTTACACGATGTCAGTGAGTCACGGTTTCCAGTTCTTGTTCGGCAGGCTGCGCTGCAGCCACTTCCTTGCGCATCTGCTCACACCCCCACAACACCCGCTCTGGGGTCGCCGGTGCATCGATGTTCGGTTGCACGCGGTAGTCGGCCAGGCTCGCCACGGCGTCCTTGATCGCACACCAGGCGGCGATGCCGAGCATGAATGGCGGCTCGCCCACGGCCTTGGAATGGAACACCGTGTCCTCCGGGTTCTTGCGGTTTTCCACCAGCTTCACGCGCATGTCCAGCGGCATGTCGGCCACCGCCGGAATCTTGTAGCTGGCCGGGCCGTTGGTCATCAGTTTGCCCTTGGCGTTCCACACCAGTTCCTCGGTGGTCAGCCAGCCCATGCCCTGGATGAAGCCACCTTCGACCTGGCCGATGTCGATGGCCGGGTTCAGCGAGTCGCCCACGTCATGCAGGATGTCGGCGCGCAGCATCTTGTACTCGCCGGTCAGGGTATCGACGATCACTTCCACGCAGGCTGCGCCGAAGGCGAAGTAGTAGAACGGCCGGCCACGGGCCTGGCTGCGGTCGTAGAAAATCTTCGGGGTGCGGTAGAAGCCGGTGCTCGACAGCGACACTTGAGCGAAGTAGGCCTGCTGCACCAGTTGCTCGAAGCTGACGATCTGGTCGCGCATGCGCACATGGCCGTTGCGGAACTCGACGTCTTCCTCGGTCACCTGGTAGTGCCGCGCGGCGAATTCGGTCAGGCGCTTCTTGAGGATCTCGGCGGCGTTCTGCGCCGCCTTGCCGTTCAGGTCGGCGCCGCTGGAAGCAGCGGTAGGCGAGGTGTTGGGCACCTTGTCGGTGTTGGTGGCGGTGATCTGGATGCGGTCGAAATCGACCTGGAAGATCTGCGCGACCACCTGGGCGACCTTGGTGTTCAGGCCCTGGCCCATCTCGGTGCCGCCGTGGTTCAGGTGGATACTGCCGTCGGTGTAGATGTGGATCAGCGCACCGGCCTGGTTGAGGAAGGTGGCGGTGAACGAAATGCCGAATTTGACCGGGGTCAGCGCAAGGCCCTTCTTGAGGATCGGGCTGTTGGCGTTGAAGCGGCGAATCGACTCGCGGCGTTCGGCGTAGTCGCTGCTGGCTTCAAGGTCGGCGGTCATCTCGTCGAGCATGTTGTGCTCGACGGTCTGGTAGTAGTGGGTGACGTTGCGCTCGGTCTTGCCGTAATAGTTGGCTTTGCGCACGGCCAGCGGGTCGCGGCCCAGGTGGCGGGCGATATGGTCCATTACCTGCTCGATGGCGACCATGCCTTGCGGGCCGCCGAAGCCACGGTAAGCCGTGTTGGAAGCGGTGTTGGTCTTGCAGCGGTGGCCATGCACGGTGGCATCGCCCAGGTAATAGGCGTTGTCGGAGTGGAACATGGCCCGGTCGACGATCGAGCCGGACAGGTCGGGTGAATAGCCGCAGTTGCCAGCCAGGTCGAAGTTGATGCCGTGCAGGCGGCCGTTGTCATCGAAACCGACGTCGTACTCGACATAGAACGGGTGGCGCTTGCCAGTCATGGTCATGTCTTCGACGCGCGGCAGGCGCATCTTGGTCGGCTGGCCGGTCAGGCGCGCAATCACTGCGCACAGGCACGCGGGGCTTGCGGCCTGGGTTTCCTTGCCGCCGAAACCGCCGCCCATGCGGCGCATGTCGAGGACGATTTTGTTCATCGGCACGTCCAGCACTTCGGCCACCAGCTTCTGCACCTCGGTGGGGTTTTGCGTGGAGCAGTAGACGATCATGCCGCCGTCTTCGGTGGGCATTACCGAGGAAATCTGCGTTTCCAGGTAGAAGTGCTCCTGGCCACCGATGTGCAAGGTGCCTTGCAGGCGGTGCGGGGCGCTGGCCAGGGCCGTGGCGGCGTCGCCACGCTGGTGGGTGTGGCTGTCCAGCACGAAGTGCTTCTTGCGAAACGCTTCGACCACATCCAGTACCGGCTCCAGGTCCTCATACTCGACGATGGCCGCCATGGCGGCGCGGCGGGCGGTTTCCAGGTCGCGGGCAGCGACGGCGAGCACCGGCTGGCCGAAGAACTCGACCTTGTCGATGGCCAGCAGCGGGTCGCCGGCCACCACCGGGCCGATGTCCTTGAGGCCGGGGATGTCTTCGTGGGTGATGGCGATGCGTACGCCTTCGAAGGCATAGCATGGCGTGGTGTCGATGCGCAGGATGCGTGCGTGGGCACGGTCGGCGGTGCGCGCATAGACGTGCAACTGGTTGGGGAATTCGAGGCGGTCATCGATGTACACCGCTTCGCCGGCCACGTGCTTGTCGGCGCTGTCGTGCTTGACGCTGCGGCCGACCCCGGTGGTCAGGTCCTGGCTGAACAGTTCGGCCATCTCGGCCTGGCTCTTGGCTACGTGATGGTTAGACATAAGCGGTCACCCGGGTTTCGATGTACGGCGTTTGCTGTTCGATGAAGTACTTGCGCAGCAGATTTTGCGCAGTCAGCAGGCGGTATTCCTTGCTGGCGCGGAAATCGCTGAGCGGGGTGAAGTCCTCGGCCAGGGCTTGGCAGGCGCGCTCGATGTTGGCCTGGTTCCACGGTTTGCCGCGCAGGGCCGCTTCGCAAGCGCGGGCGCGTTTCGGAATCGCAGCCATGCCGCCGAAGGCGATACGCACGCCGCTGACCACGCCGTTGTCGATGCTCAGGTTGAAGGCTGCGCACACGGCAGAGATGTCGTCGTCCAGGCGTTTGGACACTTTGTAGGCGCGGAAGGCCCAGTCATTGCTGGCGCGCGGCACGATGATCTTCTCGATGAACTCACTGTCCTGGCGCGCGGTGATGCGGTAATCGATGAAGTAATCCTCCAGCGCCAGGGTGCGCTGGCGTTCGCCTTGGCGCAGGACCACCTGGGCATCGAGCGCAATCAGCAGGGGCGGCGAGTCGCCAATCGGCGAGGCGTTGCCGATATTGCCGCCCAGGGTGCCCTGGTTGCGGATCTGCAGCGAGGCGAAGCGGTGCAGCAGGTCGCCGAAATCAGGGTACTCGGCGTTGAGCGCCTCATAGCAGTCGGTGAGCGAGGTGGCCGCGCCGATTTCCAGATGCCTGTCGGTCGTGTCGATGCGCTTGAGTTCGGCCACATGGCCGACATAGATCATCACCGGCAGGGTCTTGTGGAACTGGGTGACTTCCAGCGCCAGGTCGGTACCACCGGCCAGCAGGCGTGCTTCGGGGTGCGAACTGTACAGATCGGCCAGGTCGGCCACGGTCAGCGGCACCAGGCAGCGCTTGTCGCCACTGTTGAGCTCGCCGGTTTGGGTTGGTGCAATGGCCTTGAGGCGGCTGATGGTCTGCGCTTGCTGGGCGTCGAACTGGTCGCGGCAAGGCTGGCGGCAGCTTTGCTCGGCGGCATCGAGGATCGGCCGGTAGCCGGTGCAGCGGCACAGGTTGCCGGCCAAGGCTTCTTGAGCCTGGTGCACGTCGGCGCCTTGGCTGTTTTTCTGCAGGGCGAACAGCGACATGACGAAGCCTGGGGTGCAGAAGCCGCATTGCGAGCCATGGCAGTCGGCCATGGCTTTTTGCACGCTGTGCAGTTCACCTTGGTGCTTGAGGCCTTCGACGCTGATCAACTGCTTGCCGTGCAGTGACGAAACGAAGGTCAGGCAAGAATTGAGGCTACGGTAGCGCAGGGTGTCGTTGCCCTGGTCGTCCTGGGTCAGTTCGCCGACCACCACAGTGCACGCACCGCAGTCGCCGCTGGCGCAGCCTTCCTTGGTGCCGGGTTTGCCCAGGTGCTCGCGCAGGTATTGCAGCACCGTCATGTTCGGGTCCAGGGCATGCTCATTACGCAGCTCCTGGTTGACGAGAAACTGGATCACGGGGATGGCCTCGCAATGGTTTTATTGTTGTTGGGCGGACAATAAGCAGACCTGACGAGCTGGTCAATATTTTTCTGACTCAAAGGTCAGGAAAATGCCTATGTCTACACCCGGCAGAACACATTGCCCATATCACAAGCATAGATCGCGCCGTGCAGGTGGCTGCCTGGCAAGCCAAATAAAGCGCAAGGCCCCTCTGCGCGAGTGCAGGTCAAGTACGCTACAATCCGCCCCTTGTGCACAGTTCAATGATTTTGAAGGAAAACCATGACGTTCAAGGCCCCGGACAGCCTCTCAGAGCAGATTGCCGACTACCTGGCCGAACGCATCATTCGCGGCGAGCTGGAGCCCGGCGAGCGCATCCAGGAGCAAAAGGTCACCCAGGCGCTGAATGTCAGCCGCGGTTCGGTGCGTGAAGCGCTGCTGATCCTCGAACGTCGGCATCTGGTCGCCATCTTGCCGCGTCGTGGCGCCCATGTGACCAGGCTGGATGAGCGCAGCGTGCGCAGCCTGTGCGACCTGATGGGCGAGTTCTACATCCTGCTGGGCAACGCCGTTGCACAAAAATGGCGCCTGGAGGCCGACCTGCGCCCGTTCCTGGAGATCCAGCAGCGCTTGCAGCAGGCCCGTGACCAGCAAGACATCAAGGCCTTCGTCGCCGAAAGCTTCGCCGTCATGCGTGCGGCTTACCCGTTCGCCGACAACCCTTACCTGCAGGAAACCGTCGAAAACCTGCAGCCGGCCATGAGCCGCGCCTACTACCTGGCCCTGGATCAGCGCCAGGCCAGTACCGACGACTACCTGGAGCTGTTCGCCCGCCTGCTCGAAGCGGTGGTCGCGCGCGACCTGCCGCGCATTCGCGAGGTACTCACCGCCTACTGCCAGCGCAGCTGCGAGCTGGTGCTGGCGGCGTTGGCCCGGGCCTGACGATGCGCCTCAAATGCATTCGCCTGGCCGGGTTCAAGTCGTTCGTCGACCCAACCACGGTCAACTTCCCCAGCAACATGGCAGCCGTGGTAGGCCCCAATGGTTGCGGCAAGTCCAACATCATCGACGCGGTGCGCTGGGTGATGGGCGAGAGTTCGGCAAAAAACCTGCGCGGCGAGTCGATGACCGACGTCATCTTCAACGGCTCCACCAGTCGCAAACCGGTCAGCCAGGCCAGCATCGAGCTGGTGTTCGACAACAGCGACAACACCCTGGTTGGTGAGTACGCGGCCTACGCTGAGATTTCCATTCGCCGCAAGGTGACCCGCGACGCGCAGAACAGCTATTACCTCAATGGCACCAAGTGCCGCCGCCGCGATATCACCGATATCTTCCTCGGTACCGGCCTCGGGCCGCGCAGCTACTCGATCATCGAGCAGGGCATGATCTCCAAGCTGATCGAAGCCAAGCCCGAAGAGCTGCGCAACTTCATCGAAGAGGCAGCGGGCATCTCCAAGTACAAGGAGCGCCGCCGCGAGACCGAGAACCGTATCCGCCGCACCCAGGAAAACCTGGCCCGCCTGACCGACCTGCGTGACGAACTGGAGCGCCAGCTCGAACGCCTGCACCGTCAGGCCCAGGCAGCCGAGAAGTACCGCGAGTACAAGGCCCAGGAGCGTCAGCTGAAAGCCCGCTTGTCGGCCTTGCGCTGGCGTGACCTGGACGAACGCGTACGTCAGCGCGAAGCGGTGATCGGTGATCAGGACGTGTCCCACGAAGCCTTGGTGGCTGAGCAGCGTAATGCCGATGCAAGCATCGAGCGCCTGCGCGATGGCCACCACGAATTGTCCGAACGCTTCAACCAGGTGCAGGGCCGGTTCTATACGGTGGCAGGCGATATCGCCCGGGTCGAGCAGAGTATCCAGCACGGCCAGCAGCGCCTGCGCCAATTGCAGGACGATTTCAAGGAAGCCGAGCGCACGCGCCTGGAGACCGAATCGCACCTGGGCCATGACCGCACCTTGCTGGCGACCCTCGGCGAAGAGCTGGTGATGCTGGAGCCTGAACAGGAAATGACCCTGGCGGCTGCTGAAGAGGCCGCTGCCACCCTTGAAGAAGCCGAGCTAGGCATGCACGGCTGGCAAGAGCAGTGGGACAGCTTCAACACCCGGTCCGCCGAACCTCGTCGTCAGGCTGAAGTGCAACAGGCGCGGCTGCAACAGCTGGAAGCCAGCCTGGAGCGGTTGTCGGAGCGTCAGCGCAAGCTGGGTGAAGAGCGCGACCTGTTGGCTGCCGAGCCGCAGGACGCCGCCATGCTTGAGCTGGCCGAGCAGTTGGCCAGCAGCGAAATGCTGCTGGAAGAGTTGCAGCTGTCCGAAGAGCAAGTGGTCGAGCGGCTCGACGGCACCCGCGAGCAATTGCAACAGGCCACTCAGGCGCAACAGCAGGCACAGGGCGACCTGCAGCGTCTGGGCGGGCGGCTGGCCTCGCTTGAGGCCTTGCAGCAGGCCGCGCTGGAGCCGGGCGTAGGTGCCGCAGACTGGTTGCATGGGCAAGGCCTGGCACAGCGACCGCGCCTGGCTGAAGGGCTTTGGGTCGAGCCGGGCTGGGAGCTGGCAGTGGAGACGGTGCTGGGCGCTGATCTGCAAGCCGTACTGGTCGATGATTTCAGCAGCCTCGATTTTGCCGATCTGGAACAAGGCGAGTTGCGTTTGCTGCTGGCAAGCGGCGAGGGCGCGCGGCTGGCGGGCAGCCTGCTGGACAAAGTCGAAGGGCGCACCGACCTGACGCCCTGGTTGGGGCAGGTGAAACCGGTCGATGACCTGGCCCAGGCGCTGGTGCTGCGTGCGAGCCTGGGCGAAGGGCAGAGCCTGGTCAGCCGGGACGGTTATTGGGTTGGCCGGCATTTTTTGCGGGTCAGCCGAGGCGGCGAGGCCGAAGGCGGCGTGTTGGCCCGTGGCCAGGAGATCGAGCGCCTGGGCCAGCAACAGCTGGAGCAGGAAGCCGCCCTGGAGCACCTTGAGCAACAGCTTCAAGGTTTGCGCGAACAGCAGCTGGGCCTGGAAGAACAGCGCGAGCAGTTGCGCCGGCGTACCCAGGAAGAGGGGCGCCAACATGGCGAGCTCAAGGCCAGCCTGTCGGCAAGCCGCGCCCGCGCCGAGCAAGTCGAATTGCGTCGCCGCCGTCTGCAGGAAGAGCTGACCGAGTTGCAGGAGCAGCGTGCTCTGGAGCACGAGCAACTGGGTGAGGCGCGCCTGGTGCTGCAAGAGGCCCTGGACCTGATGGCCCAGGACACCGAGCAGCGTGAGCAGTTGATGGCCCGTCGCGATACCCTGCGCGAAGGCCTCGACCGCATTCGCCAGGAGGCCCGCCAGCACAAGGACCATGCCCACCAGTTGGCTGTGCGCCTGGGCTCGCTGCGCGCCCAACACGATTCCACCCGTCAGGCCCTGGAACGCCTGGAGCAACAGGCGGCACGTCTGACCGAGCGCCAGGAACAGCTGAGCCTGAACCTGGAGGAAGGCGCAGCGCCCCTCGAAGAGCTGCGCCTCAAGCTTGAAGAATTGCTGGAGCGGCGCATGAGCGTCGACGAAGAAATGCGCCAGGCGCGCCTGCACATGGACGAAGCCGACCGTGCGCTGCGCGACGCCGAAAAGCGCCGCACCCAGGCTGAGCAGCAAGCTCAGTTGCTGCGTGGCCAGCTGGAGCAACTGCGCTTGGAATGCCAGGGCCTGGATGTGCGGCGCAAGACCCTTCAAGAGCAGTTGCTGGCCGATGGCTACGACCTGCAAGGCGTGCTTGCCACCCTCGAAGCCGACGACACCGAACAGAGTACCGAGCAGGCGCTGGAGCAGACCGAGGCGCGTATCCAGCGTTTGGGCGCGATCAACCTGGCTGCTATCGAAGAATACGAGCAGCAGTCTGAGCGCAAACGCTACCTGGACGCCCAGAACGCCGACCTGGTCGAAGCGCTGGAGACCCTGGAAAACGTCATCCGCAAGATCGACAAGGAAACCCGCAATCGCTTCAGGGATACCTTTGATCAGATAAATGCCGGATTACAGGCACTTTTTCCAAAAGTTTTCGGTGGTGGCAGCGCTTATCTGGAACTGACGGGCGAAGATCTACTCGATACAGGGGTAACGATCATGGCGCGACCACCGGGCAAGAAGAACAGCACCATCCATCTGCTGTCCGGTGGCGAGAAGGCACTGACCGCCCTGGCGCTGGTGTTCGCCATCTTCAAGTTGAACCCCGCACCGTTCTGCATGCTCGACGAGGTCGATGCGCCGCTGGACGATGCCAACGTCGGGCGATACGCCCGGCTGGTGAAAGAAATGAGTGAAAGTGTGCAGTTCATCTACATCACCCATAACAAGATTGCCATGGAGATGGCAGATCAATTGATGGGGGTGACGATGCATGAGCCAGGATGCTCACGCCTTGTTGCAGTGGATGTGGAGGAGGCGATGGCTATGGTCGACGCCTGATACGCGAAGATAGGGCACATTCTGTAGCGAAATGGCCCCGCCATGTGCGACAGACGGTGTAAAGTTGTCTTTGGTCGTGCTAGCTTAATGTCACTCGTTTTTTGCGTGGGTAAAACGCCTGTCAGAACATAGAGTTGGCGCCACGTGTTAAAGGGCTTTGAACCCTTTGTTTTCAAGCATATTTTTATAGAGGCACGGGATTACATGGAAATCGGTCTGCGCGAGTGGCTGATCCTCATCGGCATCATTGTCATTGCCGGTATTCTTTTCGACGGCTGGCGCCGCATGCGCGGCGGGAAAGGCAAGTTGAAATTCCGTCTGGATCGCAGTTATTCCAATACCCCCGAGGAAGAGGGCGGTGCCGAAGTGCTCGGCCCATCGCGGGTGCTGGATAACCACAAGGAACCAGAACTGGACGAGAGCGACCTGCCCTCGCTCAGCGCGTCGTCGCGTGATCGCGAGCGCGAGCCAAAGCCGGTCAAGGCCAGCAAGCGTGGCAAGCGTGCCGCAGAAGTGCCGCAGGGTGACCTGAACCTGGTGGCCGAGGCGCGCGAGCCCGATCTGTTTGCCGATGCCGATGATGATTTTGCTGCCGACAACAACCGCAACAGCGGTACGGCGTCCAGCAACAACACGGTCAAGGAATTGCCCCCCGCTGAAGAAGTGCTGGTGATCAGCGTCATCTCCCGCGACGAGGGTGGTTTCAAGGGGCCGGCACTGCTGCAGAACATTCTCGAGAGCGGCCTGCGTTTTGGCGAGATGGACATCTTCCACCGCCACGAGAGCATGGCGGGCCACGGCGAAGTGCTGTTCTCCATGGCCAACGCCGTGAAGCCCGGTATTTTCGACCTGGACGACATCGACCACTTCAGCACCCGTGCGGTGAGCTTCTTCCTGGGGCTGCCGGGCCCGCGTCACCCTAAACAGGCCTTCGACGTGATGGTTGCAGCGGCGCGCAAGTTGGCCCATGAACTCAATGGCGAACTCAAGGACGACCAGCGCAGCGTGCTGACCGCCCAGACCATCGAGCATTATCGCCAGCGCATCGTCGAGTTCGAGCGCCGTGCGCTGACCCAGAAGCGCTGATAGATCCAGACGAAAGAGCAGCCTGCGGGGCGTGCTGGTCGGTTCGGGATTTGATGTTGTTGGTCCCGGCCCTTTCGCGGGCAAGCCCGCCCCCACAGTTACCCCACTGCCTTTGAGCGCCGTGGAGTACCTGTGGGGGTGGGCTTGCCCGCGAAAGGGCCGGATCAGCAACTAAAGATCCAGAACCCCAGACAACGTCCCCCAGGCTGCTCTTTTGCTTTGCAAGAGAAGACAAACGAATGACCGCCGAATCCCGAATCCACGCCCTGCGCGCCGAGCTCGACCAGCACAACTACCGCTACTACGTGCTCGATGAGCCTAGCGTGCCCGATGCCGAATACGATCGCTTGTTCAACGAGCTCAAGGCGTTGGAAGCCGAACACCCGCACTTGGTGACGCCTGACTCGCCGACCCAGCGCGTCGGCGGCCAGGCCCTGGCCGCGTTCAGCCAGGTGCGTCACGAAGTGCCCATGCTCAGCCTGGGCAATGCTTTCGAAGAAACCGACCTGCATGAATTCGGCCGCCGCGTGGTCGACGGCCTCGATCAGCCGGGTGCGGTCGATTACAGCTGCGAACCCAAGCTCGATGGCCTGGCGGTGAGCCTGCTGTACCGCGACGGCCAGTTGGTGCAGGGTGCCACCCGCGGCGATGGCACCACCGGCGAAGACATCAGTGCCAACGTGCGCACTGTGCGCAACATTCCGCTCAAGCTGCAGGGCGAAGGCTGGCCGGCGGTGCTGGAAGTGCGCGGCGAGGTGTACATGAGCAAGGCCGGTTTCGACCGGCTCAATGCCGCCCAGGCAGAAGCCGGGGGCAAGACTTTTGCCAACCCGCGCAACGCCGCAGCCGGCAGCCTGCGCCAACTGGATTCGAAAATCACCGCCAGTCGCCCGCTGGAATTCTGCTGCTACGGCGTAGGCCAGGTGTCCGAAAGCATCGGCGACAGCCACATTGGCGTCCTCGAGCAGCTCAAGGCCTGGGGCCTGCCGATCAGCCGTGAGCTCCGGCATGCCGCAGGCATCGAAGAATGCCTGGCTTACTACCGCGACATCGGTGAGCGCCGTAACAGCCTGCCGTACGAGATCGACGGCGTGGTGTTCAAGGTCAACAGCCTGGCGTCCCAGCGTGAACTGGGCTTCCGCGCCCGCGAGCCGCGCTGGGCGATTGCCCACAAGTTCCCGGCCATGGAAGAGCTGACCGAAGTACTGGATGTCGAATTCCAGGTGGGTCGTACCGGGGCGGTGACGCCTGTGGCGCGGCTGAAACCGGTCAAGGTGGCCGGCGTGACCGTGTCCAACGCCACACTGCACAACATGGACGAGATCGCCCGTCTGGGCCTGCGTATTGGCGACACGGTCATCATCCGCCGTGCTGGCGACGTGATCCCGCAGGTCATGCAAGTGGTGCTCGAGCGACGCCCCGAAGATGCCCGCCCGGTTGAAGTGCCGAGCGCGTGCCCGGTGTGTGGCTCGCACGTCGAGCGCACCCAGCTGGTCAAGCGCAGCAAGGGCAAGGAAACCACCAGCGAAGGTGCGGTGTACCGTTGCGTCGGTCGTCTGGCCTGTGGTGCCCAGCTCAAGCAAGCGATCATCCACTACGTTTCGCGCCGCGCGATGGATATCGACGGCCTGGGCGAAAAGAGCGTCGAGCAGTTGGTGGACGAAGGGTTGATCGGCTCGCCAGCAGACCTGTACAAACTGGAGTTCGACCAGATCGTTGGCCTGGAAGGGTTCGCCGAGGTGTCCAGCAAGAAGCTGCTGGATGCCATCGAAGCCAGCAAGCGCCCGAGCCTGGCACGTTTCATCTACGCCCTGGGCATCCCGGATGTGGGTGAAGAGACCGCCAAGGTCCTGGCGCGCTCGCTGGGCAGCCTGGCGCGGGTGCAGCAGGCGTTGCCGCAGGTGCTGACCTACTTGCCGGACATCGGGCTTGAAGTGGCTTACGAAATCCACAACTTCTTCGAAGACGAGCACAACCGCAAAGTCATCGAGCAGTTGCTCGCCTGTGGCATGCAATTGCAGGACGAAGGCGACCTGGCCGCCGAGTTCGCCGCCAGCACCACCCTGGCCGGGATGATCGCCAAGCTCGATATCCCCTCGGTCGGCCCGACTGGCGCTGAAAAGCTGGTGGCCAAGCTCGACAGCCTGGACAAGATCATCGCCGCCGATGGTATCGACTTGCGTCAGGCCCTGGCCACCAAGCAGGCCGAGGCGGTGCGCGAGTTCTTCAAGGACGAAGCGAACCAGAAGCTGGCGCGGGACATCGAAGCCCAGTTGCTGGCGTTTGGCATGCACTGGAACAGCGAGAAAAAAGTCGCCGAAGGCCTGCCGTTGGCAGGGCAGACCTGGGTATTGACCGGCACCCTGGAGCGCATGAGCCGCGACATTGCCAAAGAAAAACTGGAAAGCCTCGGCGCCAAGGTGGCAGGTTCCGTTTCCGGCAAGACCCACTGCGTGGTCGCAGGCCCCGGCGCGGGCTCCAAGCTGGCCAGGGCCAGTGAACTGGGTGTGAAGGTGCTGGACGAAGATGCGTTCATCGTCTTCCTGGGCGAGCAGGGCATCGCCGTCTGACCAGCCTTTCGATCAAGTCATTGAGAAATGATGACTTTTTCTCCCATCAGAGGTTGTAACTTCGCCTCAGACCGGTACAATGGCGCGGCTCGCTGCTTAGCGAGTTGCGTCAGTGGTGGCCCCATCGGTCCCCCCGCATTGATTACCCGTTAACCTGGTCAGGCCCGGAAGGGAGCAGCCATAGCGGGAACATCGAGTGCCGGGGTGTGGCTGGTGGGGCTGCCTCCATTACGCAAGTCCTTGAATTCTCAAGGCTTTCTCGCTCAGAAATCTCGAAGTGGACCAGTGCCGTAGTACACCTAAGTTGTGCACCGTGCTGAGGATTCTAGCCCACTCTAATTTTCCAATCTAGGCTCCTGCCCGTGTCGCCTCGGCACTGGTCGCGTCCGCTCGGTTGCTCTAATGTTAGATTTCCAATTCACTACAGGGCAGTAGCATGGATGTTGCAGCACTCAACGGTGTGGTACAGGCGGTCAACCTAACCAAGCAACTCGCCAAGGCTGCGTTTGATGGCAAGGTGGATGCTGAGGCTAAAGCGAAGATAGGTGAAGTCCTTGAAAAACTGGGGGACGTGCAAGATGGGATGTTCAATCTGCGGGAAGACCTCCATAGGCTCCAGCTAGAACGGGATGGCTTGAAGAAGAAGCTTGATGCTGCTGACTCATGGCAGCAGCGAGCAGCCGCCTACAAGCTTACTCAAACAGCAGGCGGTGCAGTTGTGTTTATTTCGAATGACGAAACGCCCCATTACGCCTGCCCAAGCTGCTTCAACAAAAAGGAAATCCACCCGCTACAAGACAACCGGACTGCCCGAGGTAAGTTCCGCTGTACTGGGTGCAACGCTGAGTTCCCCATAAAGCCTCAAAGAGCGGCATTCAATGTGCAGCCTGTAGCTCATAATTGGAATGGCTGAGCTGATTGGTTAAAACTACCTATCTCTGCCGTTATACGTGAAACCCCGCAGATCAAGGTCTGCGGGGCTTTTCGTTTTTGGATTGTACGTAGGTTCGGCCTACGGGATCTGCCCGGAGGAGGGTCGATGCCTGGCTCGCTCACCCCCCCCGAAAATCAGGTGCTGTTGAGGGAGCAGTCAGGTGTGTATGCGGTCATTCTTCTTCGCAGATTGATGTACGTAATGGCATCGCGCAGTCCCCATCTGTAACCCTTCGCCAAGCGGCAAATTTGACAAACCTTTGTCCTTTACAAACTTCATGAAATGCCTGCCATTGGTGTCGTTCATCTGGATCATTTTATTTGTAAAATTGTCGCCCTTGTCCCTGGCGTAAACGAGTGACATGTTTGCAGGTAAGAAATGGTCTCGATAATAAGGTTTCGTTCTTGAGTTGATGTCAATGTGCTCACCCAATTCGCTGTCAGTCACAATGCCAATACGCTTGCCTTTGAGATATGGCGTATTCAAGTGTACAGTTGCTACTAAGTGCCAGCCAATTCGTTCGGCATTACCTTCGTCCTCTTGGTCAAGGATGAGATATGCCGCCAAGTGCTGATACCTTATTGGGTCTTTGAGTTGCGAAAGTGGTTCAACTATGCAGCAGATGAGGCACGTGCTTACCTTAAGTCCGTTAATGCGCTCCTGGTTGGTGTTTGTGTCAACTGCTATGATGTAGTCAAACTGGCGCTGCATCCTTGCAAGGAAGTCCTCACCTAAAGAATCAAATCCGTCAACTGGCATTGACGAAATTACTTTGTCTTTGCCATTGTCGCGGGGGTGAGATATCTGGCTTCGAAGTGAAGCTGGATCAAGTTCCTTGATGCTTGGTGTTCCAGTAATGGGGTCGTAAGTTACAGTAAGCTCTGATACGAGTTCTGATGAGTGTCCAATAATCCAGTGATCCCTTGGGGTTTTCTTTTCCTGATCGGGTTTTTTCCTTGGCATCTTAACTTTCCTTGGTTGGGCGATTATGTGTAAGTTTCCCTGATGCACCTTGGCAGGGGAGGCAAATTTGTAAGAAAACTTATGTCGTAATATTCAGTTTTCGCCGTCGCAGCTAGCCCGAAGACGTTCAATGCCATAGGCAATGCGGCTGGCATTTGTATCGAGTGCTTGTAGACAGGTCATCGCGCTATCGTGGACGTTCACTGAGTCGCGCTGACGGACCCAGGTGCTAAGCTCCTCGATAGCAGCTATCAAAGCGGTTTGATTTATCAGCAGCTCAAGGGCATCAGCAGTGGCTGCGGCCTTGTCGTCCATGTCGGTGATTCCCTTATGTCGGTGGCTGTACAGGGTTAAGGGAGTTAGTGATGTGCTGAGACTGTTCGCCCGAGGTACACTCCCGATCAAGCTGTATGGGGTATAGTCGTCTACCCGATAACGAAGCTAGTCGATAATTCATTTACACGCAAGGAGCGGCGGAGATTATGAATAGAGTTAATACTTATTCCTTGTTGGCTCAGGAGGGTTATTTAATTAGCTCCTGTCTTGCTACAGGTTTAACTGAACTCCGAAAAGCCGACGTGCACCATAAGGGGGGGCTTTTTATACGGCGCTTTTTAATTTGTCAATCGGTTTGGAGCGACTGATGAAAGCAGTTGTGATAATTGATCACATGCTTGAGCACAACATGAAAGCACCAATGACGAAGATTCTTAAGTCTTATGGTCATAACATCCTGGATCTGCACGTTACTTGCGTTGGTATTTCGGCTAAGCGAGGGATTCACATAAAGCCATATGCGGAGTTTGATGCGATTGACCAAGATGTGCTGCGCTCGCTTAACGACTTTGCCCTAATGAGTCGATATCATAACCTTGATTCGTTGAGTGCTCCGACAAGCAATCTTGATCCTCTGGAGTTCTGGGATGACATTTTGTCAAGAGTCGTCGAGGCTGATGTTACAACTCGGTGCACAGACAAGATTTTACGCGAGGCTAATTTTGTTTCGGCAGCAATCTCTGATAAAACCCACATAGATATGATGGGGCTGAGTAAGGAGCCGCTAACCCTGGAGAAAGCTTTGGCTCTCCCTGGGCTACACAAGCAAGCCGCTCGTTTTGCAATTTTCCGCCTAATCAAAATCCTTGCGCCGATCCGGGATTTGCTTAGCGGCATTAGCCAAACAGCATTTTACCATAATGGCTTCTCCAGCCCGCCAGTGCCCTTGATGGGAGAGTTCGTAGATTGGATTTGGGATGACCGCAGCTCCGTACTCAGAAAGCGCCGCTGGCCATAAGGGGGAGCTTCCGATACCAGGGATTCACTAAGCCTAGCGTGGTATTTTGCAAAGCCGGAAAACGTGAAATTTATTTCTGGACACATTGCTCTGGCAAAAGTGGCATCCGAACAGGTGGGCCAAACTATCAAGGCGGGAGCGGGAAATCGGTAAAAACCTTGCAACAGGCGGTCGAGGTTAAGAGCCATTCCTATGCCAAGGACGGGGCCTGACCTGAAAAAATGAAATATCAGAGGCGAAGAAAACCCCCGCCGTGGCGGGGTTAGCTGCGAAGGCGCTCTATCGCAGACGTAATGGCATCCGCGTTAGTGTCGAGGGCCTGGGGGCAGGCTATTGTGCTGTCGTGGCTGTTCACGGAGCCTCGCTGCCTGATCCATGTACTGACTTCCTCTATCGCTGCCCTCAAGGCGGTCTGGTTCATATGGAGCAACTCCAACGTGTTTGCTATTGCTGCGTCCCGATCTTCCATGGTCCCCTCACTCTAGGGCAGATACCGCAGCGTAGGGGCTTGGAGCGCCTTGCTCCAGTGGTTTTTGATTCTGGCCCCTTACTCCTGGGGTAGCTGTCCGGCCTTCTCCAGGGCCTCCTTCTTGTCCATCCAGGGCAGGTAATCCGCTTCTGTGAGGTCAGGGCCGTTAGGCATGTTGGATTGCTCAATCTTCTCATCTAGGACTGCGTATTCCTTCCGGAACGCTTCATGAGCCGCCTCAAGCGCGTTCAACTGTCTAACCTTCTGCAGCGTCGTGGTAATGCACTTCAACAGTTCGGCCACCTTACGGATACTTTTTCCATCTGCTAGCAGTTCGCTAACCCGCTTGTGCAGGTCGAGGTTAGCTGGGCGGCCTTTGTATGCACCGTCTGCCTTGGCTGTAGCGATGCCCTGGGCCTGACGACGGCGACGGTCTTCGTAATCTTTGCGTGCTACTACGGCCAAGATGTCGAGCAACATGCCATTCACAGCTGCAATCATCCCTTTGGTAAAATCGTCCATTCCCTCGGCGGATTTCAAGGCTGCCTGGCTGGTGCTTAGGTCAAGGGATACTACAGTCACCTTCTTTGCCGCGATCCTGGCTTTCAACAGTGCCCAATCATCTTGGCTGAGCCTGGATAACCGATCTACCCCTTCGATCAACAGCACGTCACCCTCGTGGCTGTCGTCCAGAAGACGGAACAACTGGGGGCGTTCAAGTTTGGCGCCACTGGCGTTCTCGATGTAGAAGGCTGCGATCTTATGGCCTTGCGCAGCGGCGAAGTCGATCAACGATTGCTTTGCCCGTGTCGCGTCGATGCCCGAAGATAAGCACGGATGAACATAGTAGGTTGCTCTGTGATAGTTTGGGTGTGTCACATACTGCTGTGTCACATAAGGTAGGTAAAGGTATTTAATGACACAATTTCAAGGGCGCTTTGAGCGGGTTTCCAGCCACTTCGCTTGTGGTGCATGAAGCACGCACAATTGAGTATTGGACATACACACACTCTGTATTAGGCGGGCGGACGGAGATGTTATAAATCAAGCCTGAGAAAACGTTACCGCCCCACGTGAGGTCATTTGGATTTATGTCTGACATCCCATTCCCGACTGGTC
The DNA here is from genome assembly GCF_025905425.1 of Pseudomonas putida. Taxonomy (NCBI): domain Bacteria; kingdom Pseudomonadati; phylum Pseudomonadota; class Gammaproteobacteria; order Pseudomonadales; family Pseudomonadaceae; genus Pseudomonas; species Pseudomonas putida. The sequence continues at coordinate 918,932 of NZ_CP109603.1, forward strand.
TGAGTCGGTATCTGGCCACTGAGCTTGATCTTTGTTCAATCACATCGTCATTCGAGCTTGTCGAGGAGAATGTGCACCTCCAGCTTCAGGGTGCTCGTACCACCGGCACGCAGTATGCAATGCATGGGGAAGGGCTTTACTTCTTCCTTATGAGCCTTGATGGGATGAAATTCAAGATTTACCTTGGGAGGACTAATGCACTGTCTCGCCGTATGAGGGAGTACTCCAATCCTTTTCAGCCACATTCTCCAAACGACTTTAAGCTTCAAGCGTTTCAGTGCTACCTTTCTGAGTTTTTCCCGCAAGCACGGCTTGACCTGTTTTTCCAGCGCCTGCCAAGCCCCTTGCTCCCGGCAGCTGAAGACGCTGCAATAAAGCAATATTTACCTCTGCTTAATGAGCGAAGTCAGCCGACACACGAAGCACGAAAAGCGCTTCAGGATGCATTCTCACAATACGTGCGTAGCACTTTCGAGCAACGGTTAGCATGACAATGGCTGTCTTATGGTCAAAGCACATGACGTCTCGACGTTCCAACCCCTGCTCTGTGAGAATGCCAGAAGGCCATATCGCCTCCAGAACGGACGCTGCGCAATGGACAGCCTTCCTACCCTCGAAACCTCGCGCCTGATACTCACGCCGCTGCAGTTGGGCGATGCCCCCGCTATTCAGCAACTGTTCCCGCACTGGGACATTGTCCGCTACCTGGACAGCCGCGTGCCATGGCCCTATCCCGAAGACGGCGCGCTCGTCTATGTCCGAGACATCGCATTACCCGCCATGAACGCTGGGTGTGAATGGCACTGGATGATCCGCCTGAAGACGGCGCCGGCGCAGATCATCGGCAGCATCAGCCTCTATGACCAGCCGGGTAACAACCGAGGCTTCTGGCTTGCCACCGCATGGCAGAAAAACGGCTACATCCGCGAGGCCTGTGTGGTGATCAACGACTACTGGTTCGAGACGCTTGGGCGTTGTGTCATGCAGGTGCCCAAGGCGGCGAGCAACGACAGATCGCGCAGTGTTTCCGTGCACGAAGGCATGCGCCTGGTTGGCACTGAAGCGGGGCATTTCGTCTGTGGTGCCGTGGCTAAAGAGACCTGGGAACTGAGCCGTGATGAGTGGCGTGGACGGAGGGCGGTCGTTTAGGTACTGAAGTGGCGATCTCAACGTCAGCAAATGCTTGCCTTTGCCAGTGCCTTGTCGTGATAGAAAACAGACCCTTTCAGCAAGGACTGCTTACATGTCGTCTGTACCCACGCCTCGGTCTCGGCAATTTGCCGTGTTCTGCATTGCCTGTTTCCTGCTGTCGATCAGCTACGGCTCGACGTTTTTGCTTTCTATGCTGGTAAAGGCGTTGGGTGGGGCGGCGAGCGATGCAGGGCAGGTGTTTGCAGTCGCAATGCTGAGTACGCTGCTGTCTGTGGTGGGTTCGGGGCATCTGTTGCAGCGCGTTGGCGCTGCTCGCGCTATCGCGGTTGGGGCGCTCTGCCTGGTCGTGGCGTCAGTAGGCTTTGCCTTGGTGCCCGGTCTGGGCGTCGCCTTATTGGCGTGTGGCCTGATGCTCGGGATCGGCTGGGGGCTCTTCTACACGATAGGGCCGATCATGGTTGCGCAAATGGTCGAGCCATCACGGCGCACCCACTGTTTTGCATTGCTCTCCGGCAGCATGTTGACAGGCATAGGTACCGGGCCATTGCTGGGTAAGTTCGCTGCCCTTGTGGCTTTGCCGACTCAGTTCGCTTTTTGGGTAGCGGCGTGTGCTGCCGGGGTGGCGGGGTTGTACTTCGCTTGGCTCGGTTCGACCGCTCATGGGCAGCGGCCGGCTGAGAAGGTGCAGATCGATTTGGCGTCCGCGCTCAAAGTGATGCGTTCGCGTTCAGGTTTGTCGATCCTGATGGTAGGGCTGGGTGGGGCGATTTTCGGCACCATGGGCAGTTTCCAGACCAGCTATGCCGACCGCCTCGGGCTTGATTATTCACTCTTCTTCATTGGCTTCATGGGCGCTGCGATTGCCTGCAGGCTCTTGCTGGCCGGCTGGGTTGTGAAGCAACAGCCGCTAGCGACCTCCTGGGTTTTGACTTTGATCATGGCCACCGCCGTACTGGGGTTTGATCAGTGGGTGCACAGCGCTGAGAGCTATTTGGCCATGGCCATGCTACTGGGCGTGGGGTATGGCTTGAATTACTCGGTGATCAACGGGCTCGCTGCCAACGAGGCGCCGGCAGGGCTTACGGCGCAAGCGTTGCTGCTTTTCAGCCTGTCGTATTTCATCGGCGTGTTCGGGTTTCCCTATGTCGCCAGCCAATTGATCACGCAGCTAGGTATCAACGCGATGATGCTCAGCATTGAAGGCGTTGCGCTTGTGGTCGTTGGGCTGAGTACGGGTCGATGGCTTGCTTCGCGTTTTTACAAGCCTGCTCTGGCGTAAGGGCGTTTCTCCCAGCACCCCTGCTGCTGAAAGCTTCAACATACGCTGAAATTTCGGACAGGCCAGATGATCGTCCTCTGGGCACTGCGCCGCATGCCGCAGGCCTTTGCTCATTGCCTGCAAGCGCTTGATCCGTGCATCGATTTCGTCCGCTTTGGCAATCAGCATTTGCCGATCGACCTGAAGGTCCACCAGCATCGCGCCCACTTCATCCAGGGAGAACCCTGCGGCCTGCCCTAGGGCAATCAGGGCCAGGCGGTCCGCCACGTCGGCGGCAAATTGTCGCCGCTGGCCGGGCGCTACGAGGGACTTGAGCAAGCCTTTCTTTTCGTAATAGCGCAGTGTTGACGCGGGTACGCCTGTGCGTTTGGCGACATCGGCAATGTCCATGGTGGCCCTTGACTTGAAGTTGACTTCAACTTCTATGCTGCGCGGCATGTTGCTGAACGTCAAATCTTCGAGGGGTGAATCAATGACGCTTGCCATGCTAAAAGCCGCTTTGCTGATCGGGGTCGGAGCCACCGTGGTCATGGACCTGTGGGGGATGTTGCTGCGGCGCATGGGCATCCCTACTTTGAATTTCGCCATGGTAGGGCGCTGGGCGGGTCACTTGATGAGGGGGCAGGCGCAGCACGAAGCTATCGCCAAGGCCGAACCGGTCGCGAACGAGATGGCTTGGGGGTGGGTTATCCACTATGGGATTGGCGTGCTGTTTGCGGTGATGCTGGTGGGGATGGTCGGGGAGGGCTGGCTGAGTGCGCCGACGCTGTGGCCTGCGCTGATTTGGGGTATGGCTACGGTGGTGGCGCCGCTGTGCTTCATGCAGCCGATGATGGGGGCGGGGTTCTTTGCCTCCAGGACGCCGACGCCTGGGCGTAATTGCCTGAAGAGTCTGGTTATGCACTCGGTGTTTGGGGTTGGGTTGTTCTTGAGTGCCGATTTGATTGCGGCAGTGTGAAGGCAGCGCTCGGGATTACAGCAGTCGCAAGATCAAGAGGCCGGCGAGAAGTAATGCCAAAGCAAAGCCCGCACCTAGGCTGAACGGCAAAAGCGCTGACCAAGGAGAAAAGGCTCTGGCCTTGCGCATGTCTTCGGCCAGGGCCTCTACTTCGCGATGGGATTGCTCAACCCTATCTTGAGTGGAACGGGGCATGATCTTTCCTCTTGCCGAAAACGGGAGTGCTCAGAGTTTAACCAGCAGCGCCATGATACCCGCAATGGCAGTCAAAATGACCGAGCCAGTTGCGAAGGGGTGCCAGAACGCCTCTTGTCTAAGCTTGCGCTCTTCAGCCATGAATTTGAGTGCTTCTGCAGCTAGCTTGCGATTCTCGATCTGTAGTTTGTCGAGTTCCAGATTGTCTCGATCATCTTGGAGCATCGGGAGGTGTCTTTTTGAGGGGTGGCGATAATTGTGCGCCATCAGGCGAGAGATCGGAATCGCGCTATACACCAGATTTTGTAGTCCAATTGCCAACTAAGGAAGGATCCTACTCTCGTATAGCCGATTTCCTGCTGCATCTGTAAGGCTCTTAGAAATATCCTACGCATCCCGTCGACTCCCGTCTGATTGTCCTTGGAAACCCCACCCAATAGGCTTTTACGGTCGCTGTCAGTTCAGCGATCGGGTGTGGAAGCCCGGGAACGACTTGGAGCAGTTGTCTGTTATGACAGCTGTGCGCGGGAGGTACTTGTATCTGCCGGGTTTTCCATGTGCCTGGTCTTCCACCCCGCGTACAGTTGTCACCCTAATGCGTGGAAGCAAAAGGGTGCAGCTCATGTCACATGGAGCCTGCATGAAAAAAATCGTCCCCGACCCACCCCATACCTTCGACCTGCCCCCCGGCAAATCCCTTTCCCGCGCCATCAGCGAAGGCATCGTGCCGATAGAGTTCGCGCTGATGAATGTCTCCCATTACCTGATGTTCGCCTACAGCGACAGCCGTCGAGCGCTTGAACGCATCCAGGACGAAGAAACGCGACAGCTACTGGAGCATGGCCTGCGCGCCATGCAAATCGCCTGGGGCCAGGCGGATGCCGTGACGTTGGCTGTTGAGCGCCGGCGCTGATCGAAGGTCGTCGCGCAGGGGGCTGTGCGCGCCTTTTCGCGACGCAAGGCCGCAATTGCATCATCACGGCCTTGCCGCTGCGGCATCCCCAGCATACCCCGCACCCCCATACCGCTGGCTAATCCGCTCGATCTCCCCAGACTGTTTCATGCGCACCAGCGCCCTGAGCACCCCCTGCGTCGGCACCCCTGGGTCACTGCGCACCATGCACCCCAGGTCCTGCTCCTCCAGCACTGCCAGCGTTTGCAACTGCTGCCCCGCCGGCAAGCCTTGGTTGAACCACTGCAGCGACAGCTCGTTGCTCACCGCATGCAGATACCGCCCCGCGTGCAGCTTCTGCAGGGCCAGCAGTTGGCTGCGGCTGTCTTCGCGGTGCAGTCGGCCCTGTTCGAATAGGGGTTGCAAGGTGCCATAGGCATAACCCAGTACGGTGCCGATGGCTTGTGGCGCCAGTTGCTCTGGGCGGGTAGGGTTGCTTGCGTCAGCGCCGCCAACCAACACGTCGCGCTGGTGAATCAAAGGGATGCTCCAGACAAAATTGCCCGGCCGATCATGAAACCACTGGGGGCTGACATAGCAGCGCACATCGATATCGCCGTTTTCCATGGCTTCCTGCAGGCGCAGGCGTGCCAGTACGTGATACTCCGGGCGCATACCCACTTCCCGGGCAATGGCCTGCATCAGGTCGAACAGCAAACCTTCCACCGGTTGCTCGCCTTCGACGCGCATCAGCGGCATGCTCCAGCTCTCGGCGACGGAAAAACGCAGCACGGGTGGGTCGGCCAGGCTGTGGGTGGTCCACAGCATTAGCAAGGGCAACAGTCTTCGCAAGGCACATCCTCCCTGGATAGCGCGCCAGTTTCATAGCTTAGACCAGTCGCGCAGGGTGCAATTTCGGCCCCGCTCCGCTAGCATTAGCGATCTTCCGCTCGATCAGGCTACGATGGTTTTTCGATGAGTTATCAGGTTCTTGCACGAAAATGGCGTCCGCGCTCGTTCCGCGAAATGGTCGGCCAGGCCCATGTGCTCAAGGCCTTGATCAATGCCTTGGACAACCAGCGTCTGCACCATGCCTACCTGTTTACCGGTACCCGCGGCGTGGGCAAGACTACCATTGCCCGCATCATCGCCAAATGCCTGAACTGCGAAACCGGCATCACCTCGACGCCTTGCGGCACCTGTTCGGTGTGCCGGGAGATCGACGAGGGCCGTTTCGTCGACCTGATCGAGATCGACGCCGCCAGCCGCACCAAGGTCGAAGACACCCGCGAGCTGCTCGATAACGTGCAATATGCCCCGAGCCGTGGGCGCTTCAAGGTCTACCTGATCGACGAAGTGCACATGCTCTCGACGCACTCGTTCAACGCCTTGCTCAAGACGCTGGAAGAGCCGCCACCCTACGTCAAGTTCATCCTTGCCACCACCGACCCGCAGAAGCTGCCGGCGACCATCCTGTCGCGCTGCCTGCAGTTCTCGCTGAAAAACATGACCCCGGAGCGGGTGGTCGAGCACCTCAGCCATGTGCTGACCGCCGAAAGCGTGCCGTTCGAGCCAGATGCCCTGTGGTTGCTGGGCCGAGCTGCTGACGGCTCGATGCGCGATGCCATGAGCCTGACTGACCAGGCCATCGCTTTCGGTGAGGGCAAGGTACTGGCTGCCGATGTGCGTGCCATGCTCGGCAGCCTTGATCATGGCCAGGTCTACGGTGTGCTGCAGGCACTGCTCGAAGGCGATGCCCGGGCACTGCTGGAGGCCGTGCGCAACCTTGCCGAGCAAGGGCCGGACTGGAGTGGCGTGCTGGCCGAAATGCTCAATGTGCTGCACCGTGTCGCCATTGCCCAGGCACTGCCGGAGGCGGTGGACAACGGCCAGGGCGACCGCGACCGGGTGTTGGCGCTGGCCTCGGCGTTACCGGCCGAGGATGTGCAGTTCTATTACCAGATGGGCCTGATCGGCCGTCGCGACCTGCCTCTGGCGCCAGACCCGCGTGGCGGCTTCGAGATGGTCCTGCTGCGGATGCTGGCGTTCCGCCCGGCCGACACCGACGATGCACCGAAACCGGTGCTAAAGCCGGTGGGGATCAGCCAGGCCACAGCTGATTCTGCAAACCCGGTGGCAGCTGCGGTGGTGGCTACCCAACCGCCAGTGGTCGAGCGTGTCGAGCCGGCTGTCGCGCCAGCGGTAGAGGCCCCGGCCCCGGCTGCGCCTGCTGTCGAGCAGGCGCCTGCCGCTTCCCTGCCAGAACCCGTCGCTGAGGCGCCAGCAGAAACCGCTGCACCGGCGCCAGAGCCTGTTGAAGAAGTCATCGACCTGCCCTGGGAAGAGCCCGTAGCGCCGCCCGTGCCGGTGGCCGCCACGCCCGAGCCGGTGGCTGCGCCCCAGCCAGCCGTTGCCGAGCCGCAGCACAGTCAGCCAGCGTACGACGAGCCGCCATTCGACCCGTCCGCTTATGCGGCAGCGGGTATGGACCGCGACGACGAACCGCCGGCGGACGAAGATTACTACGTGGGTGACAGCGACCCGGTCGGTTTCAGTTACCTCGATGAACTGGCTGAGCACGTCCAGGAAGAGCAGCCCAAACCGGCCGTCGAACCGCTGCCGGCCGCCCAGCCGGCCACCGGCCTGGCCCTGCAATGGCTGGAATTATTCCCACAGTTGCCTGTCTCCGGTATGACAGGCAACATCGCGGCAAACTGTACGTTGATTGCCGCCGACGGCGACGACTGGCTGCTGCACCTGGACCCTGGCCAAGGCGCGCTGTTCAACGCCACCCAGCAGCGGCGTTTGAACGACGCGCTCAATCAGCACCTGGGGCGCACCCTTAACCTGAGTATCGAGCTGATTCGCCCTGAACAGGAAACGCCGGCCCAGGCGGCCTCGCGCAAGCGTGCCGAGCGCCAGCAAGACGCGGTTGTTTCGATTGAGCAGGATCCGTTGATCCAGCAGATGATCAAGCAGTTCGGTGCCAAGGTGCGACAGGATACAATCGAGCCTGTAGAGGCCCTGGCCAATCAGGGCCAGTAACGGATAACCATGCGGCCGGCCCGGCGCCGGGCCGCATCACATGACCCAATCGAGGTATACCCCCATGATGAAAGGTGGCATGGCTGGCCTGATGAAGCAGGCCCAGCAGATGCAGGAAAAGATGGCCAAGATGCAGGAAGAACTGGCCAACGCAGAAGTGACCGGCCAATCCGGTGGTGGCCTGGTGAGTGTGGTGATGACTGGCCGTCACGACGTGAAGCGCGTCAGCATCGATCAAAGCCTGATGTCGACCGATGAAGACGACAAGGAAGTGCTCGAAGACCTGATCGCTGCAGCACTGAACGATGCGGTCCGTAAAGTCGAGCAGAGCAGCCAGGAAAAAATGGGCGGCATGACCGCCGGCATGCAGCTGCCGCCAGGCTTCAAAATGCCGTTCTGATTCACCTTTCGCGTCAAATGGGGAGCAACGGCCTTGGGGCCGTTGCTCCCTTGTTCATTCTGATCCCCCGACTTGCAGGCCTGCCTACATGAGCTTCAGCCCCCTGATCCGCCAACTGATCGATGCTTTGCGCACCCTGCCGGGTGTCGGCCAGAAAACCGCCCAGCGCATGGCCCTGCAGCTGCTCGAACGTGACCGCAGCGGCGGCCTGCGTCTGGCTCAGGCGCTGACCCAGGCGATGGAAGGGGTTGGTCATTGCCGCCAGTGCCGCACCTTGACCGAGCAGGAGCTGTGCCCGCAATGCGCTGATACGCGCCGTGACGACACGCAGTTGTGTGTGGTGGAGGGGCCGGTGGATGTGTATGCGGTGGAACAGACCGGTTATCGCGGCCGCTACTTTGTGCTCAAGGGGCATCTGTCGCCGCTCGACGGGCTGGGGCCTGAGGCGATTGGCGTACCGCAGTTGATGGCGCGGATCGAAGAGCAGGGGACCTTTACCGAGGTGATCCTGGCGACCAACCCGACGGTGGAAGGGGAGGCGACGGCGCATTACATCGCGCAGTTGCTGCACGAGAAAGGTTTGGTGGCGTCGCGCATTGCCCATGGTGTGCCGCTGGGTGGCGAACTGGAGTTGGTGGATGGCGGGACACTGGTCCATGCCTTTGCCGGGCGCCGGCCGATTTCGCTTTGATTTCAGATATTGGGGCCGCTTTGCGACCCATTCGCGGGGCAAGCCCGCTCCCACAGGTGCTGCGGTGCCTGTAAGGCCTGCACAAAACCTGTGGGAGCGGGCTTGCCCCGCGAATGGGCTGCAAAGCAGCCCCGGTATGTAACTCAATTTTCGCTAAGCGAAAACTCGGTCAGGCAAAAGGTCGGCACCCCCGCCGCCTGCAGCCGGCGCGAACCGTCCAGCTCCGGCAGGTCAATGATCGCTGCCGCTTCAAATACCTGAGCCCCGGTACGACGCACCAGGTTGGCTGCCGCCAGCAAGGTGCCGCCAGTGGCAATCAGGTCATCGAAAATCAACACAGAATCGCCTTCGCACAGGCTGTCGGCATGCACTTCGAGGAAGGCCTCGCCGTACTCGGTCTGATAACCCTCACTCAGCACGTCAGCCGGCAGCTTCCCCTGTTTGCGGAACAGGATCAGCGGCTTGTTCAACTGGTGGGCGATGATCGAGCCGATCAGGAAGCCGCGCGCATCCATGGCGCCAATGTGACTGAACTCAGCCTCCACGTAACGCTCGATGAACTGGTCGGCGACATAGCGCAGCCCGCGCGGGGATTGGAACAGCGGGGTGATGTCGCGAAAAATCACGCCCGGTTTGGGGAAGTCCACTACCGGGCGGATCAGGGCTTTGAGGTCGAAGGCTGCGCTATGCATTGTTGCGGGTATCCTGGGAAAACGTATGCGCCAGTATACCCGTTAACAAAGGCTCAGGCCTCTATTGCACCGCCGGCCAGCGCGCACAGCTGAATCGGGTCGAGGATATGCACTTCCTTGCCTTCAGCGCGGATCAGGCCGTTTTGCTGGAAGCGGGTGAACACCCGCGACACGGTTTCCACCGCCAAGCCCAGGTAATTGCCGATTTCGTTGCGCGACATGCTCAGGCGGAACTGATTGGCCGAATAGCCGCGGGCGCGGAAGCGTGCGGACAGGTTGACCAGGAAGGTGGCAATGCGTTCGTCGGCGGTTTTCTTCGACAGCAGCAGCATCATCTGCTGGTCGTCGCGGATCTCGCGGCTCATCACACGCATCAGTTGACGGCGCAACTGCGGCAGTTGTACCGAGAGCTCGTCGAGGCGTTCGAAGGGGATTTCACACACCGAGGTGGTTTCCTGGGCCTGGGCCGACACCGGGTAGGCTTCGGTGTCCATACCGGACAGGCCGACCAGTTCGCTGGGCAGGTGGAAACCGGTGATCTGCTCTTCGCCGCTGTCGCTGAGGCTGAAGGTTTTGAGGGCGCCGGAACGTACTGCATAGACCGAGCCGAAATTGTCACCCTGGCGGAACAGGAACTCGCCTTTCTTCAGCGGCCGGCCACGTTTGACGATTTCATCCAGTGCTTCCATGTCTTCCAGGTTCAGCGAAAGAGGCAGGCACAGGGGGGCCAGGCTGCAATCCTTGCAATGGGCCTGGGTATGTGGGCGCAGTTTAACTGGCTCGGACATTTTCAATCGATCCTTGTGGGAAAGCACACATAAGACGTAAGGGTAACTCACGGCGTAGGTTGTAGGCCAGCGTGCGCTATTGTGGTGCGTGCTGGCGAAGCCTCGGCGGGTGCGCGCCGAGGCCTTTCGTGTACCCATAGTGTGCCGCACAAGCCTACTTGTCCATGCGGTTGAACGACTCGCTGTTCAGATGACCCGTGAGAAGCGCTGGCGGTTTTGCATCGCCAGGTAGGCGTCGAACACCATGCATACCGAGCGCGCCAACAGGCGGCCGGCAGGCAGGATGCGGATGCCCTTGTCGTCCAGGCTGATCAGGCCATCACGCTGCAAGGTCAGCAGTTCTGGCCAGAGGTCGTTGAAGTAGCTGCGAAAATCGATGGTGAAGGCCTGTTCGATCGGTTCGAAGTCCAGTTCGAAATGGCAGATCAACTGCTGGATCACAGCCCGGCGCAGGCGGTCGTCGTGGTTGCACAGCAGGCCGCGCTGGGTGGCCAGCTGGGCGTTGGAGAGGCTGTCCTGGTAGGTGTTGAGGTCGCTGCTGTTCTGGCAGTAGAGGTCGCCGATCTGGCTGATGGCAGACACCCCCAGGCCGATCAGGTCGCAGTGGCCGTGGGTGGTGTAGCCCTGGAAGTTGCGCTGCAGGGTGCCTTCTTCCTGGGCCATGGCCAGCTCATCGTCGGGCAGGGCAAAGTGGTCCATGCCGATGTAGCGGTAGCCGGCGGCGGTGAGTTGGTCGATGGTGGCATGCAGCATCTCAAGCTTTGCCGCCGGGGACGGCAGGTCGTTGCTGTCGATGCGGCGCTGGGGCATGAAACGCTCCGGCAAGTGGGCATAGTTGAACACCGACAGGCGATCGGGCTGCAGGCGGATGACCTCATCGACGGTGCGGGCGAAGCCTTCTGGCGTCTGCTTGGGCAGGCCGTAGATCAAGTCCAGGTTGATCGAGCGAAACTGCAGGGTGCGCGCGGCTTCGATCAGGGTGCGGGTCTGTTCCAGGCTCTGCAGGCGGTTGACCGCACGCTGCACGGCCGGGTCGAGGTCCTGCACGCCCAGGCTGACACGGTTGAAGCCCAGCTCGCGCAGCAGGCCCATGGTCGACCAGTCGGCTTCGCGTGGGTCGATTTCGATGCCGTAGTCACCGGAGTCGTCGTCCAGCAGGTTGAAGTGCTGGCGCAGGGTGGCCATCAGCTGGCGCAGTTCCACGGGGCTGAGGAAGGTGGGCGTGCCACCGCCAAAGTGCAGTTGCTCGACCCGTTGTTTAGGGTCCAGATGGCAGGCGATCAGCTGGATTTCCTGCTCCAGGCGTTGCAGGTAGGGCGCGGCGCGGCCGCGGTCCTTGGTGATGACTTTGTTGCAGGCGCAGTAGTAGCAGATGTTGGCGCAGAACGGCACGTGTACGTACAGCGACAGCGGGCGCACCGCCCGGCGGCTCTCACGCAGGGCGTGGAGCAGGTCGAACGAGCCTACTTCGCTGTGCAGTTGCACGGCGGTCGGGTAGGAGGTGTAGCGTGGTCCGGCCAGGTCGTAGCGGCGGATCAGGTCGGTATCCCAACGTAGGTCGTCGAGCATGTGGGCGGTCCCCGGATAGAGCGAGCAGTGTCCGGAGTCTATGGCGGTCTGTAGGAATCTGTGTTGATTTGTATCAAGAGCCATTAGGGCTGCACTGCAGCCCGCTTCAGTGGCCCATCAGCCAATGCTGGTGCGGCCCGGGCAACGTCCACAGGCCAAACAGGATGACCAGCAAGCCGCCCGCCATGCGCACGCTGCGCCGGCGCAACAGGCTGCTGACGCGCTCCGCTGCCAAGCCCGTGGCCAGCAAAACCGGCCAGGTACCCAGCCCGAATGCCAGCATCAGCGCCGCGCTATACCCCGCATTCCCCTGGCTCGCAGCCCACAGCAATGTGCTGTACACCAGCCCGCACGGCAGCCAGCCCCACAAGGCGCCCAGCAACAAGGCGCGCGGCAGGCTGGATACCGGCAGCAGGCGCGAGGCCACTGGCTGGATATGCCGCCACAACCCTCGACCCAGGGCCTCGATACGGGTCAACCCACTCCACCATCCCGCCAGGTACAGCCCCATGGCGATCAATAGCAAGGCGGCCACCACCCGTAGCGCCAAGGCCGCCGGGCTGCTGGCCACGGCCCAGCCCGCCAGGCCTACCAGCAGGCCGGCGCAGGCATAGCTGAGAATGCGCCCGACGTTGTAGGCCAATAGCAGCCGCACGCGCCGGCCGCGTTGCTCAGGCGGGATGGCCAGGGTCAGCGCGCCCATCAGGCCGCCGCACATACCCAGGCAGTGGCCGCCACCGAGCAGGCCGAGGATCAGCGCCGAGCCGAGCAGGGGAAGCAGGTCAGGCACGGGGTGGGGGTTCCTTGTCGTCTTCGGCCTTGCCGTCGTCCGGTTTGACCGCGGCTTGGTGGCGTGGGTCCTGGTCGTCGAACAGGATGCTGTGGGCGGGGCCTTCGAGGTCGTCGTATTGGCCGCTGTCCACCGCCCAGAAGAAGATGTAAACGGCGACGCCGACAAGCAGCAGGGCGGCCGGGATCATGACATAAAGGGCAGGCATGGGCGGCTCCTGATCAGGCGGTGGCGGGTTGCGGGTGGCTGCCGGTGGCTGGTGCGCCTGGCAGCCGGGTCAGGCGCAGGGCGTTGAGGACCACGATCAGCGAACTCACCGACATGCCGATGGCGGCCCACACGGGGGTGATCCAGCCGAGCGCGGCAAACGGCAACATGAGGCCATTATACAGGGTCGCCCACAGCAGGTTCTCGAGGATGTTGCGGCGCGTGCGACGGGCCAGGTCGAAGGCCTGCACCAGTGCTTGCAGGCGGTTGGACAGCAGCACGGCATCGGCGCTGGTCTTGGCCAGGTCGGTGGCGCTGCCCATGGCGATGCTGATGTCGGCGGCCGCCAGCACCGGCACGTCGTTGACCCCGTCGCCCAGCATCAGCACCTTGCGGCCCGCCGCCTGCAGTGCTTTGAGTCGGTCTAGTTTGTCGTCGGGGCGCAAGCCGCCGATGGCCTGGTCGATGCCCAGTTGCGCCGCCACCTCGGCAACCATCGGCGAGCTGTCACCGGACAGCAGCAGCGTCCGCCAGCCCCGCGCCTTGCAGGCGGCAAGCAGGGCCGGGGCGTCATCGCGTAGGCGGTCATCAAGGCCGAACCACGCCAGCGGCCCCTGGCGATCACCCAGCAGCAGCCATTGGCCGCGCGGCTCTGGCACGGCGGGGATTTCGGCGCCACTCAAGGCGCACACAAACGTGGCCTGGCCGATGCGCAGGCGCTGGCCGTCAACCTGCCCCTCCAGGCCCAGGCCGGGCACCGTCTGCACATCGTCCGCAGGCGCGGCGGTGCGGCCGAACGCGCGTGCGATCGGGTGTTCGGAGCGATTCTCCAGCGCCGCAGCAAGGGCCAGGCAACGGTCGGCGGCCGAGGCACCCAGCGGGCGGATGCTGCGCAGGGTCAGGCGGCCTTCGGTGAGCGTGCCGGTCTTGTCGAAGATGACGGTGTCGATCTGGTTGAGGCCTTCTAGCACATGGCCGCGGGTCACCAGCAGGCCGAGTTTGTGCAGGGTGCCGGTGGCGGCGGTGAGGGCGGTAGGGGTGGCCAGCGACAGTGCGCAGGGGCAGGTTGCCACCAGCATGGCCAGGACGATCCAGAAGGCGCGGTCCGGGGCCAGGTGCCACCACCACAGGCCGATGGCGACGGCGGCTACCAAGGTGAACAGTAAAAACCACTGCGAGGCGCGGTCGGCGATTTCGGCCAGGCGCGGTTTTTCGGTCTGCGCACGTTCCAGCAGGCGGACGATGGCCGACAGCTTCGAATCATGGCCGAGGGCTTCGACGTGCACGTTCAAGGTGCTTTCGACGTTCAGGGTGCCACCGGTGACCCGATCACCGACGCGGCGCGGTTGCGGCAGGTATTCGCCGGTCAGCAGTGATTCGTCGACGCTGGAGCGGCCTTCGACGATGCGCCCATCGGCAGGGATTACCGCGCCGGGCAGCACTTGCACCGTGTCGCCGCGCTGCAGTTCGCTGAGCAGGATGCGCTCGGCGCGGCCGATCACGTCCAGGCGCAGGCACGAAGCGGGCAGCAGGTTGACCAGTTGCGCGGTGGCCGCCGCGGTGCGCTCGCGGGCGCGTCGTTCGAGGTAGCGGCCGGTCAGCAGAAACAGGGCGAACATGCCCACAGTATCGAAGTACAGCTCGCCGCTGCCGCTGATCGCGGTCCAGATCCCGGCACCGAACGCCAGGGCGATCGCCAGCGAGACCGAGACGTCCATGGTCAGGTGACGGGTGCGCAGGTCGCGCGCCGCGCCTTTGAAGAATGGCGCGCAGCTGTAGAACACGATCGGGATGGTGAGAAACAGCGCCACCCAGCGCAGGATGGTGTGCAGCTCGGGCGAGAGGTCGATGTTGAATTCTGGCCAGGTGGCCATGGTCGCCATCATCGCCTGGAACCACAGCAACCCGGCGACACCCAGGCGCCGCAAGGCACTGCGGTTCTCCCGGGCCAGCTGTTCGGCGGCCTGGTCGGGTTGGTAGGGGTGGGCGGCGTAGCCGATCTGGCGCAGTTCGGCGAGCAGGCGCGAGAGCGCTAGCTGGTTGTCGTCCCAGGTCAGCAGCAAGCGATGATTGGACAGGTTCAGGCGGGCTTCGGCGACCCCGGGCAGGTTGCGCAGGTGCTTTTCGATCAGCCAGCCGCAGGCGGCGCAACTGATGCCCTCGACCAGCAGGGTGGCTTCGGCCAATTGGCCTTCGTGGCGGACGAAGGTGGCTTGCACGTCGCTGCGGTCGTAGAGCGCCAGCTCATCCTGCAGTTGCCTGGGCAGGGCTTCGGGGTTGGCGCTGGTATCACTGCGGTGCTGGTAGTAGTGCTCCAGGCCCCCGGCGACGATCGACTCGGCCACCGCCTGGCAACCCGGGCAACAGAACTGCCGGGGCTCGCCGAGGACCACGGCGGTGAAGCGGTTGCCGGCGGGGACGGGCAGGGCGCAGTGGTAGCAGGGGGTGGGTTGGGTCATTGGGCTGTTGCCTTACACAAATCAGCTGGTTTGCATCGAACCCTGTGGGAGCGGGCTTGCCCGCGAATGCGATAGGTCAGGCATTACGGTTTTCAGGTCTGGCGCATTCGCGGGCAAGCCCGCCCCACAGGGGTAGTGGTGTCGCGACTATTTGTGTTCTGCGCCTAGCAACGCTTCATCGCCCAGCTGCAGGGTCACACCATGCTCCACCTTCTCTTCCTCGAACAACCGCCACACCTGCCCTTGCTGGCTGCCCAGCAACTCGACGAAACGCCGCCCTTCGACCTTGTCGTCCAATTGCCCGACATAGCGCCCGGCCTCGGCGCGGCTCAGCAGCACCTTGCGGTCCTTGTCTGGCTGGGTGGGCGAGATCAGGTTCAGCTCAAGCGTCTGCGGGTCGCTGTTGCCGGTCAGGCGCAGGTCGACTTCGCCGGTGAGCTCGTCGAGGTGCACGCTGGCCTTGAGGTTCAAAGTCTGCGCCAGCAGCTCACGGTCCAGCGAGCGGTTGATGCCCTTGCCAGCCTCGTAGTAGTTGTCGTTGACCAGGTTGTCTGGGTTGCGCACGGCAATGCTGACCATGGTCAGGCTCAGGCACACCGAGGTGGTGAGGATGCCGATGATGATCCAGGGCCAGAGGTGTTTGTACCAAGGGCTGGCGGCGGTGGCGGCAGGCATTGTCGATAGTCTCTCTCAGCGGATCTGTGGGCCGATGAAGCGGCTCTTGGCTTCAACCTGGGCGTCGCTGTCATCGGCGCTCTTGAGGATGAAGGTGATTTCGTTGGTGGTCGATGGCAGTTTCTCGGGGGCTATCGACAGTTGCACAGGCAGGCTGACGATATCGCCGGCTGCCACGCGGATTTCGCGTTGGCCTTCGAGCTTGAGGTCTGGCAGGCCGGCCGCGTCGAGCACGTAGACGTGGTCGCGCTGGTCCTTGTTCATGACCTTGAGGCTGTAGACGTTCTCGATCCGGCCCTGGGCGTTTTCGCGGTACAGCACGCGGTCTTTGCTGACGTCGAAACCGACCAGCGAGCGGGTAGCGAAGGCGGTGGCCAGGGCGCCTATCATTACCAGCAGCACCAGTGCGTAGCCGATCAGCCGGGGCCGCAGCATGTGGGTTTTCTGCCCGGACAGGTTGTGCTCGGTGGTGTAGCTGATCAACCCCTTGGGGTAGTTCATCTTGTCCATGATGGTGTCGCAGGCGTCGATGCAGGCGGCGCAGCCGATGCATTCGATCTGCAGGCCGTCGCGGATGTCGATGCCGGTGGGGCAGACCTGCACGCACATGGTGCAGTCGATGCAGTCGCCCAGGCCCTGAGCCTTGTAGTCGATGTCTTTTTTACGCGGCCCACGGGTTTCGCCACGGCGCGGGTCGTAGGAGACGATTAGCGTGTCCTTGTCGAACATCACGCTCTGGAAGCGGGCATAGGGGCACATGTACACGCACACCTGCTCGCGCAGCCAGCCGGCGTTGCCGTAGGTGGCGAGGGTGAAGAAGCCGACCCAGAAGTAGGCCCAGCCATCGGCTTGGCCGGTGAAGAATTCGATGGCCAGCTCCCGGATCGGCGAGAAGTAGCCGACGAAGGTCATGCCGGTGACGAAGCCGATCAGCAGCCACAGGCTGTGCTTGGCGAACTTGCGCAAAAACTTGTTGCCGCTCATGGGCGCCTTGTCCAGCTTCATGCGCTGGTTGCGGTCACCCTCGGTGACTTTTTCGCACCACATGTAAATCCACGTCCACACGCTTTGCGGGCAGGTGTAGCCGCACCACACCCGGCCGGCATAGACGGTGACGAAGAACAGGCCGAAGGCGGCGACGATGAGAATGCCTGACAGGAGGATGAAGTCCTGGGGCCAGATGGTGGCGCCGAAGATGTAGAACTTGCGCTCGGGCAGGTTCCACCACACGGCCTGGTGACCGCCCCAGTTCAGCCACACGGTGCCGAAGTACAGCAGGAACAGTACCGCACCGCCGACCATGCGCAGGCGGCGGAAGATGCCTGTGAAGGCGCGGGTGTAGATTTTCTCGCGGGAGGCGTAGAGGTCGACGGAATCCTTCCCTTTGTTGGCAGGCGGGGTGACGTCATGTACCGGAATTTGCTTGCTCATCATCAAGTCCCACGGCAGTGGAGAAATGCCGCGGCCAGTGCGTGCCGGCCGCAGTCTCGCGCAATCTGCTAGCGCTCTGCGACCCATGATACGCCTGTGATGGCGCTCAAGGGTTGCACTGCGACCTTTAGTCGCGTTGGGTTCGTGGTGTGAATCGTGATATGGCGGGTGTCAATTGATCCAGGTCATCTTGTGCTGAATTGGCGGGCCTCTTCGCGGGGCAAGCCCGCTCCCACAGGTAACCTAGGGGTGGGTTATCTGTGGGAGCGGGCTTGCCCCGCGAAGAGGCCGAACTTGCTTACTCGGCCTTAGCGGGCTCCTGCTGATGCGACAGGCTATACACATACGCCGCCAGCAAATGCACCTTGTCATTACCCTGCAGTTGTTCCTGCGCCGGCATCTGCCCTTGGCGGCCATAACGGATGGTCTGCTGCAACTGGGCAAAGCTCGAACCGTAGATGAACGCCTGCGGATGGGTCAGGTTTGGCGCGCCCATGGCTGGGGTCCCTTTACCCTCCGGCCCGTGGCAGGCCACACAGTTGGCGGCGAAGATCTTCTGCCCGTTCTCGGCATCGGCCTTGACGCCTTCCGGCAGGGTGCGGCCATCGAGCTTGCTGACCACAAAGGCCGCGACATCGGCAACGCCCTGTTCACCGATCACCTCGGACCAGGCCGGCATCACGCCGTGGCGCCCGCCCATGATGGTGGTCTTGATGGTTTCCGGCTCGCCGCCCCAACGCCAGTCGCTGTCAGTCAGGTTGGGGAAGCCGTAGGCGCCCTTGGCGTCGGAGCCGTGGCACACCGAGCAGTTGGAGGCGAACAGCCGTGCGCCCATCTTCAATGCCTGCGGGTCTTGGGCGACTGCCTCGATGGGCATGGCCGCGAACTTGGCGAAGATCGGCCCGAAGCGGGCATCGGCCTTGGCCATTTCTTTCTCCCACTCGTGCACGCCGGTCCAGCCCGGCTGGCCGTCGGCAAACTCGGCCTGCTTGTCGGTATCCAGGTACGAATAGCCCGGCAGGATGCCTTTCCAGTTACCCAGGCCGGGGTACAGCACCAGGTAGCCCAGGGCGAAGATGATGGTGCCGACGAACAGCCAGAACCACCATTTCGGCAGTGGGTTGTCATATTCTTCGATGCCATCGAAGGCATGCCCGACGGTCTCGTCGGTGACCTCTTCACGCTGGCCCTTGCGGGTCGACAGCAGCAGCCAGGTCAGTGCGAAGATGGTGCCCAGGGTCAGAACGGTGACGTACAGACTCCAGAAGGTTGTCATTGTTTTTTGCTCCCAGAAGCTTTTGCTTGCGCTTGCTCGACGTGTCGGGTGGCTTCGGGATCATCCGCGAAGGGCAACCGGGTCGCCTCGTCGAACTCCTGCTTGCGCCGTGGGTTGAACACCCACAGCGCCAGGCCCACGAAGGCCACCATCACCACGACGGTGCCCAGGCCGCGAATCATCCCGATATCCATCAGCGTCACCGTTTGCTTTTGATGATGGTGCCAAGACCCTGCAGGTACGCGACGATGGCGTCCATCTCGGTCTTGCCCTTGACCGCGTCACGCGCGCCGGCGATGTCGGCATCGGTGTACGGTGTGCCGAGGGTCCGCAGGACTTCCATCTTCTTCGCGGTGTCCTTGCCGTCGAGCTTGTTCTCGACCAGCCACGGGTAGGACGGCATCTTCGATTCGGGTACCACGTTGCGCGGGTTGTACAGGTGCGCACGGTGCCAGTCATCGGAGTAGCGGCCACCCACGCGGGCCAGGTCCGGCCCGGTGCGTTTGGAGCCCCACAGGAACGGGTGGTCCCACACGCTTTCACCGGCGACCGAGTAGTGGCCGTAGCGCTCGGTCTCGGCACGGAACGGGCGGATCATCTGCGAATGGCAGCCCACGCAACCTTCGCGGATGTAGATGTCGCGGCCTTCAAGTTCCAGCGCGGTGCGCGGCTTCATGCCTTCAACGGGTTTGTTGGTGACGTCCTGGAAAAACAGCGGGACGATCTGGGTCAGGCCACCGATGCTGACGGCGATGACCATGAAGAAGGCCAGCAGGCCTATGTTCTTCTCGACGGCTTCATGCTTCATCAGTGCGCTCCCACGACGACGATCTTGGCGGCTTCCTCGGCCTGTACCGGGTTGGCGGCACGCACGGTGCGGAACACGTTGTAGGCCATCAGCAACATGCCGGAGGCGAAGAACGCACCGCCCAGCGCACGGACGATGAAGCCCGGGTGGCTGGCTTGCAAGGCTTCGACGAAGGAGTAGGTGAGGGTGCCGTCATCGTTGATGGCGCGCCACATCAGGCCCTGGGTAATGCCGTTGACCCACATCGAGGCGATGTACAGCACGGTGCCAATGGTCGCCAGCCAGAAGTGCGCGTTGATCAGGCCGACACTGTGCATCTGCGCCCGGCCATACAGCTTGGGAATCATGTGGTACACCGCACCAATCGAGATCATCGCCACCCAGCCCAGGGCGCCGGCGTGGACGTGGCCGATGGTCCAGTCGGTGTAGTGCGACAGCGAGTTCACGGTCTTGATGGCCATCATCGGGCCTTCGAAGGTGGACATGCCGTAGAACGCCAGCGACACCACAAGGAAGCGCAGGATCGGGTCGGTGCGCAATTTATGCCAGGCACCGGACAGGGTCATCATGCCGTTGATCATGCCGCCCCAGCTTGGCGCCAGGAGGATAATCGACATCACCATGCCCAGCGACTGCGCCCAGTCGGGCAGTGCGGTGTAGTGCAGGTGGTGCGGGCCGGCCCAGATGTACAGGGTGATCAGCGCCCAGAAGTGCACGATCGACAAGCGATACGAGTAGATCGGCCGCTCGGCCTGCTTGGGCACGAAGTAGTACATCATCCCCAAAAAGCCGGTGGTGAGGAAGAAGCCCACCGCGTTGTGGCCGTACCACCACTGGATCATCGCGTCAGTGGCACCGGCGTAGGCCGAGTACGACTTGAACAGGCTGACCGGCAGCGAGATGTGGTTGACGATGTGCAGCATCGCGGTGACCACGATGAAGGCGCCGTAGAACCAGTTGCCGACGTAGATGTGCTTGGTCTTGCGCTTGACGATGGTGCCGAAGAACACCAGCCCGTAGGTCACCCAGACGATGGCCAGGAGGATCGCCAGCGGCCATTCCAGCTCGGCGTATTCCTTGGTGGTGGTGTAGCCCATCGGCAGGGTGATCAGGGCGCCGACGATCACCGCTTGCCAACCCCAGAAGGTGAAGGCCGCCATGCTGTCGGAGATCAGCCGGGTCTGGCAGGTGCGCTGCACCACGTAGTAGCTGGTGCCGAACAACGCACAGCCGCCAAAGGCGAAGATCACCAGGTTGGTGTGCAACGGGCGCAGGCGGCCGAAACTGGTCCAGGGCAGGTCCAGGTTCAGTTGCGGCCATACCAGTTGCGAGGCGATGAAAACGCCGAGGCCCATGCCAAGGATCCCCCAGACCACCGTCATGATGGCGAACTGGCGGACGACCTTATAGTTATAAGCAGTCGGACTGATTGCTGTGCTCATTCTAAGGTTCCACGGTTTTGATGTTCTTGTTGGTCGAAAAATCGGCGCCAGTATCGATAACCCCTCGGGTTACCGCAACGCAACTTTGGTACGCCGACCCGTGTCCAAGCCCGTTCACCTGTGTCCAGCGGTGGTGGGTCTGAACGATTGTACACAAATAAATATTTGTAATGTGTACCATTTTTCATATTTTTCTGATCGATCGGTCAGGCTTTTTTTGTCGGACGGCGCCAGGCTATGCGCCGCGTCTGCTTCGCTGAATTGGCAGCGAAGCCCACTGAGGCAACAAGCTTAGTTCGGTTAGGGGGGGGTGCAAGGGGAGGGGTATGGCGGGGGAGGGCGCGGGGGCTGCTTTGCAGCCCTTTCGCGGGCAAGCCCGCTCCCACAGGGCAGCGCCGAATTCAAAGGCAGCGCAGAGCCTGTGGGAGCGGGCTTGCCCGCGAATGGGCCGCAAAGCGGCCCCGGGGGTATTACTTGGCAGTCACTGCGTCAGAGGCCTCACTGTGCGACAGGCTATACACATAAGCCGCCAGCAGGTGCACCTTGTCATTGCCCTGGATCTCGGCCTGCGCCGGCATCTGGCCCTGGCGACCATAACGAATGGTCTGCTGCAGCTGGGCAAAGCTCGAACCGTAGATGAACGCCTGCGGGTGGGTCAGGTCAGGCGCGCCCATGGCCGGGGTGCCCTTGGCTTCAGGCCCGTGGCAGGCCACGCAGTTGCCGGCGAAGATTTCCTTGCCCTTGGCAGCGTCCGCCTTGACCCCTTCCGGCAGGCTGCGGCCATCCAGGTTGGTCAGCACGAACGCCGCCACATCGGCCACGCCTTGCTCACCGATCACCTCGGCCCAGGCCGGCATCACGCCGTGACGACCGTTCATGATCGAGGCCTTGATGGTCTCCGGCTCGCCACCCCAACGCCAGTCCTTGTCGGTCAGGTTGGGGAAGCCATAGGCGCCTTTGGCGTCCGAGCCGTGGCACACCGAGCAGTTGGAGGCGAACAGGCGGCTGCCCATCTTCAGTGCTTGCGGGTCCTTGGCCACTTCTTCTACAGGCATGGCCGCGTACTTGGCGAAGATCGGGCCGAACTTGGCGTCGGCCTTGTCCATTTCCTTCTGCCATTCGTTGACCCCGGTCCAGCCGTTGTCGTAGCCCGGCAGGATGCCTTTCCAGTTGCCCAGGCCCGGATACAGGATCAAGTAGCCCACCGAGAACACCAAGGTGCCGACGAACAACCAGAACCACCACTTGGGCAGTGGGTTGTCGTATTCCTCGATGCCATCGAAGCTGTGGCCCATGGTCTGGTCGGTGGTGTCGGTACTCTGGCCCTTGCGGGTCGACAGCAGCAGCCAGGTAAGGCCGATCAAACTGCCGATGGTCAGTACGCTGATGTACGTACTCCAGAAGGTGGTCATTGCCCGGAACTCCTCTTGGCAGCAGGTTCCTGCCCGGCAGCGGGCAGGCGGTCGTCGACGAAGGGCAGCAGGCGCGCTTCGGCGAAATCACGGTCGCGGCGGCGGTTGAATACCCAGAGCGAGAGGCCGATGAAGGCGATCATCACCACCAGGGTGCCCAGGCCGCGGATCATGCCGATGTCTATTTCCATCGCACTCACCTCTTGTTTTTGATCGCGGTGCCGAGCACCTGCAGGTAGGCGACCAGCGCGTCCATCTCGGTCTTGCCCTTGACGGCGTCGCGGGCACCGGCAATGTCCTCGTCGGTGTACGGCACGCCGAGGGTACGCAGGGTGCGCATCTTGGTTTCGGTGTGGCTGTTGTCGACCTGTTCGGCGACCAGCCACGGGTAGGACGGCATCTTCGACTCGGGCACCACGTTGCGCGGGTTGTACAGGTGCGCGCGGTGCCAGTCGTCGGAGTAGCGGCCACCGACACGGGCCAGGTCCGGGCCGGTGCGTTTGGAGCCCCACAGGAACGGGTGGTCCCACACGCTCTCGCCGGCCACCGAGTAGTGGCCGTAGCGTTCGGTCTCGGCACGGAACGGGCGGATCATCTGCGAGTGGCAGCCTACGCAGCCTTCGCGGATGTAGATATCACGGCCTTCCAGTTGCAGCGCGGTGTAGGGCTTCATGCCTTCGACCGGCTTGTTGGTGACGTCCTGGAAGAACAGCGGGACGATCTGGGTCAGGCCGCCGATGCTCACGGCAAACACCATCAGCAGGGCCATCAGGCCGATGTTTTTCTCGATGACTTCATGTTTCATCAGGCAGGTCTCCTCACGCCAGCTGGGCGTTCACAGGGGCGGCATCAAGGGCTGGCGAGCGCACGGTCCGCCAGGTGTTCCAGGCCATCAGGAACATGCCGCTGAGGAAGATCGCACCACCGACGAAGCGCACGACGAAGCCAGGGTGGCTGGCCACCAGGGTTTCGACGAACGAGTAGGTGAGCGTGCCGTCGCTGTTGATCGCGCGCCACATCAGGCCCTGGGCGATGCCGTTGACCCACATCGAGGCGATGTACAGCACGGTGCCGATGGTCGCCAGCCAGAAGTGCGCGTTGATCAGGCCGATGCTGTACATGCGCGCTTTGCCGAACACTTGCGGGATGGTGTGGTACAGCGCGCCGATCGAGATCATCGCCACCCAGCCAAGGGCGCCGGCGTGGACGTGGCCGATGGTCCAGTCGGTGTAGTGCGACAGGGCGTTGACCGTCTTGATGGCCATCATCGGGCCTTCGAAGGTGGACATGCCGTAGAACGCCAGCGACACCACGAGGAAGCGCAGGATCGGGTCGCTGCGCAACTTATGCCAGGCGCCGGAGAGGGTCATCATGCCGTTGATCATGCCGCCCCAGCTCGGTGCCAGCAGGATCAGCGACATCACCATGCCCAGCGACTGCGCCCAGTCAGGCAGCGCGGTGTAGTGCAGGTGGTGCGGGCCGGCCCAGATGTACAGGGTGATCAGCGCCCAGAAGTGAACGATCGACAGGCGATAGGAATACACCGGCCGCTCGGCCTGCTTGGGCACGTAGTAGTACATCATCCCCAGGAAGCCTGCGGTCAGGAAGAAGCCCACCGCGTTGTGGCCATACCACCACTGGACCATGGCATCGGTGGCGCCCGCATAGACCGAGTACGACTTGGTCAGGCTGACCGGCAGCTCCAGGTTGTTGATGATGTGCAGCATGGCCACGGTCAGGATGAAGGCCCCGAAGAACCAGTTACCCACGTAGATATGCTTGGTGTTGCGCTTCATCAGTGTGCCGAAGAACACGATGGCGTAGCAGACCCAGACAATGGTGATCAGGATGTCGATCGGCCATTCCAGCTCGGCGTATTCCTTGGAGCTGGTGTAGCCCAGCGGCAGGCTGATGGCCGCGAGCAGAATCACCAGTTGCCAGCCCCAGAAGGTGAACGCGGCCAGTTTGGGTGAGAACAGGGTGGTCTGGCAGGTACGTTGCACCGAATAATACGAGGTGGCGAACAGCGCACAGCCGCCGAACGCGAAGATCACCGCATTGGTATGCAGGGGGCGCAGGCGGCCGAAGCTGGTCCAGGGGAGGTCGAAGTTGAGGGACGGCCAGGCGAGCTGGGCGGCGATGAAGACGCCGAGCCCCATCCCGACGATTCCCCACACCACCGTCATGATGGCGAATTGGCGGACCACCTTGTAGTTGTAGGCGGTACTGCTGGTTGTGTTCATGTATGGGTTCCCATCCACGGTTATTGGCAGGCTATATAGCGAGGCAAGCATGATTAATGGGCAAAGTGCCGGTATTGACGGGGATCAATGGGCGAAGGTCGGAAATGTCCCAGGCTTGCGCTGCGATCTTGCGCAAATTCAAGGCGATGGCGGCGCCAACGGCTGCTTGATCCTGGCCCATGGCGCCGGTGCGCCGATGGACAGCGAGTTCATGAACGAGATGGCGCAAAGGCTTGCGGCGCTTGGGGTAGGGGTGATTCGCTTCGAGTTCCCGTACATGGCCGAGCGCAGGGTAAACGGCGGCAAGCGGCCGCCCAATCCGCAGAAGGTGCTACTGGATTGCTGGCGCGAGGTGTACCGGCAGGTGCGACCATTGGTCACGGGGACGTTGGCCATTGGCGGCAAGTCCATGGGCGGGCGCATGGCCAGCCTGGTGGCGGACGAGCTGGGCGCTGATGCACTGGTGTGCCTGGGGTATCCGTTCTATGCGGTGGGCAAGCCGGAAAAGCCCAGGGTCGAGCACCTGGCGGGGCTCAAGACGCCGACGCTGATTGTGCAAGGCGAGCGTGATGCGCTGGGTAATCGTGAGGCCGTGGCGGGGTATGCGCTGTCACCGGCGATCGAGGTGAGCTGGCTAGTGACGGGGGATCATGACTTGAAGCCGTTGAAGGCTTCGGGGTTCAGCCATGCGCAGCATTTGCAGGCGGCGGCTGAGAAAGTGGCGGGGTTCTTGTCGAAATAGTGCTGGCCTCTTCGCGGGGCAAGCCCGCGAAGAGGCCGGTGCAGCCCAGCGCTTAGTCGCGGTACTCGCACAGATAAGCAGTGTCCACCGCTACCTTCAGCTGGAACTTGCTGTCAGCGGCCACATTGAACTTGTCGCCGGCCTTGAAGGTTTCCCAGTTGTCGCTACCTGGCAGCTTGACGGTCAGGGCACCGGAAACCACATGCATGATTTCGCGCTTGGCCGTGCCGAACTCGTATTCGCCCGGTGCCATCACACCCACGGTGGCCGGACCTTCTTCGCCCGCGAAAGCGATCGACTTGACGGTGCCGTTGAAGTACTCGTTGACCTGGAACATGGGCGACTCCTGAAAAGAGGGGGATGAAAAAGGGCTGGCCAGTATGCCCAAGGCCATCCCCGTCGTCATCTGCTTTCAGGTGCCGTTGGCTGGCAGGCTCAAGGGCAACAACCGGGCCGTGTTGCGCGCATCTTCCAGGGCCCTGTGCTGCTGCCCGCAAAAGTGCATGCCGGCCAGCTGCAAGGCGCCATTGAGGCCGGTCGGCCGCTGCAGGTGGCGGGCTTTGGCGAAGCGCTGCTTGAGGTTGATGTGCGGCACGTTGCGCAGCAGGCTGTCGAGCCCGTGCTGCTGCCATTCCTGCACCAGTTGCTGACGGTCGTAGTCCCCCCAGCTGACCCACGCCTGCAACTGCCCGCGGTGGTGCCCCAGCCAGCGTTCGAACCGTGCCCACACCTCAGGGAAGGCGGCGGCGCTGTCAACGCTGGCCTGGCTGATGTGCGTCAGTTCACGGCAGAACGGCGTCAGCTGTGGCCGCCGCCGGGGCCGTACGAAGCGCTGGAAGTGGTCGACTTCGCGGCCTTCGCGGGTCACCAGGCTTGCGCCGATTTCAATGATTTCCATCTCTGTGACCGGCCATCCACCATCGTCGGTGGTGGCTTCCAGGTCGATCACCAACCAATGGCCCATACCAGGCTCCCTTGCAGATCCTGCTAGAGCGTAGCCAAAGTCTGGCCTTACGGCACCCCCTGGCATTTTGCCGCCTGCTTTGGCGTAAAGACCAGCGACCAGCAGTTGTGCCCTGCCAGGAAAACGCCTAGCTTAGGCGCAACCAGGTACGAACCGTGATGAGTGTCTGTCTTGACTCCAGCGCCCGGCTTAAAGGCCTTGCCCACTTTGCTGATGCTGGCCGCGCTGTGGCTGGCGATACCGGGCTGGGCTGCCGACGCGATCGAAGTGAAGATCGGTGCCGCGCATTTCCCACCCTACACCGTGCGCCCTGAACAGGGGGCCGACACCGGCCTGTTGCCGCAACTGGTCCAAGCCCTGAACCGCTTCCAGCAGGGCTACCACTTTGTCCTGGTACCCACGTCGATTCAGCGGCGCTTTGGTGATTTTCAGCAGGGTCGCACCGACATGGCGATCTTCGAGAACCCGCAGTGGGGCTGGCAGCAGATTGCCCATCAGACGGTGGACATGGGCCTGGAAGACGCCGAGGTGTTCGTTGCCAGCAAGGCCAATGGCCGTGACCCGCACTACTTCGATGACCTGCGCGGCAAGCGACTGGCGCTGTTCAACGGCTACCACTACGCCTTCGCCCGTTTCAACTCCGACCCGGACTACCTGCGCAAGGCCTTCAATGCGACGCTGACCTACTCCCACGACAGCAACCTGCTGATGGTGCAGGCAGACCGCGCCGACATCGCCCTGGTCACGCGCTCCTACCTGAGCGACTTTCTGGACCGCAACCCGGACAGCCAGGCGCAGTTGGTCGCCTCGCAGCGAATCGACCAGGTCTATCACCACTACGCCTTGCTGCGCCCCGGTGCGCCCATTGGCGAGCAATCGTTCGCGGCCCTGTTGCGTGCCCTGCGCGAGAACGGCGAGCTGACGCGTATCTTCCAGCCTTACCGGATCACGGTGCAGGTGCCGCGCGACTAAATTCCGGGGTCGCGGCAACGTTTCAGGGGTGAGCCTTCTCTTCATTTTCGTGAGCCAAGACCATGCCGTTCGATGCCGCTTCGCAGCCACTGTCACCGCCACGCTGGCGCAACCTCAGCGCCGATGAGGGCGACAGCTGGCTGAGCCTGACCCTTGAAGGGCGCCCACTGATCCAGCTGCGCCTGGCCCAGGGCGCGACCCTGGAGGTGCAGGTGCAAAGCCTTTGCCCAGAGCGCCCTTACCTGGCGTTGTGGGCCGCCTGTTACTGGCTGCTTTCGCGTGATGTCGCCTGCCAGCGCCTGGCCTGGCACCTGCCCGAGGTGCCGGCGCAAGCCCTGGTCAGTGGCCTGTTGCTGCAAGGCGAGCAGCCTGGCGTGTACCTGTGCGAACGTGCGCTGTTCTGGCAGTTGCCCCAGCCTTGGCTCGGCGAGTCGGTCACCGGGGTGTACCCGCAACAGATGCAGATCAGCAACGGCAAGCGCCACCCGCGCCGGGCGCCCAAGCCCCGTGGCGAAGTGTATCGGCGCTTCGATGCGCGCCTGGGTAGCTGGGTTTCGCTGCGCACTCTGGAGATTGACCAGGACCTGGAACGTTTCAACCGCTGGCAGAACAACCCGCGAGTCGATGCGTTCTGGCAGGAGAGCGGCGCGTTGCAGCAGCACCGCGAATACCTGGCAAAGCTCGAAGCCGACCCGCATACCCTCACGCTGATTGGCTGTTTCGACGACGAGCCGTTTGCCTACTTCGAGGCGTACTGGGCGAAAGAGGACCGTATTGCGCCGTTTTATGCGGCCGATGATTACGACCGGGGCATTCACATGCTGGTGGGGGAGGAGGCGCACCGTGGGCCGCACAAGGTGGCCAGCTGGCTATCGGCGCTGGTGCACTACCTGTTCCTCGATGACCCGCGCACCCAGCGGGTGGTGGCCGAGCCGCGTGCGGACAACGGCAAGATGATCGGCTACATGCACGACCAGTGCTTCCATTGCGAAAAAGAGTTCGATTTCCCGCACAAGCGCGCGGCGCTGATGATTCTGGGGCGGGAGCGGTTTTTCGATCGGTGCACGTTGGCCTGAGGGTGTTGGGGGCGCATCGCGCCCCCAGCTAATTCAAACATTCAAGCCTGGCGATTGGCCGTCTTGCGGCAGTGCACCAGGGCATCGCGGATCATGAAGTTGACCAAGGTCGGCGATACGCCCAGTTCTTTGGCGATGTCCTTTTGCGGCACGCCATGCAAACGGTACATCTCGAACGCATAACGGGTGCGCTGTGGCAGCTCGTTCAATGCTTCGGCGATGTCATCGAGGGCGGCCAGGTTGATGTGCGTGGCTTCGGGCGAGGCGTTCTGGATGACCACATTCAGGCCTTCCTCCTCGCTGCCGGAGTACTTCAGCTCCATCGCCTGCTTGCGGTAGTGGTCGATGGCCAGGTTGCGCACGATCTGGAACAGGTAGCTCAGCTGCGCCTTGAATGACGAGGTGATCTGCGGGGCGGCACTGAGCCGGAAGAATGCATCCTGCACCACGTCTTCCGCGCGTGAGCGGCAACCGGTGATGCGCGCAGCAATCTTGACCAGAATGCTGCGATTGTCGACGAAGGCCTGGAGTAATGGTGAATCGCACTTACTTGTGGATAGTTGTTCCGCCATGGAAATCACCTTGTCACAGAGAGGAAGGGAGGCACCCAAGGTTGGGAAGCTTCCTGAGACGTGCGACAAGCTATTCAGAATGATAATGATTGTCAAATACGAAACGTAATTAGTATCTGTAAGTTTCGGTTCTAAGCAGCTCGCGTGAAACAGTTCACCTTTTGCCCTGCCTGCTACCGCGTTATCCGTTTAATTTCTTGCCCCGCCCATCCGTTCCCCTGTGTACATCCGGCCGCCGAGTGCTGCCCGCCGACGTGCGCGGCGCAGCCGGCCCGACTTCACCAGACACTGGCAGGAACACCCCATGACGGACGCCTTCGAACTCCCGCTCTCGCTGGTCCAGGCCCTGGCGCAACGCGCCGCGCAGACCCCGGACAAGATAGCCCTGCGCTTTCTGGCCGACGCTCCCGGTGAGCAGGCCGTGCTCAGCTATCGGGACCTGGACAGGCGCGCGCGCACCATCGCCGCCGCCTTGCAGGCCCGCGCCGAGTTCGGCGACCGTGCGGTGCTGCTGTTCCCCAGCGGGCCGGACTATGTCGCGGCGTTCTTTGGTTGCCTCTACGCCGGCGTTATCGCCGTGCCGGCGTACCCACCGGAATCCACCCGTCACCATCACCAGGAGCGCCTGCTGTCGATCATCGACGACGCCGAACCGCGCCTGCTGCTGACGGTAGCGGCGCTGCACGACAGCCTGCAGGGCCTGGACGCGCTGACGGCAGCTAACGCCCCCGAGCTGCTGGCCGTGGATGGCCTTGAGTCGGCCCTGGCCGATGCCTGGCGCGAACCTACCCTGGCCGGCGACGACATTGCCTTCCTCCAGTACACCTCTGGCTCCACCGCATTGCCCAAGGGCGTGCAGGTCAGCCACGGCAACCTGGTGGCCAACGAGCAGTTGATCCGTCACGGCTTCGGCATTGCTGTGAACCCCGACGATGTCATCGTCAGCTGGCTGCCGCTGTACCACGACATGGGCCTGATCGGCGGCTTGCTGCAGCCGATCTTCAGCGGCGTGCCGTGCGTGCTGATGTCGCCAGGTTACTTCCTCGCCCGGCCCCTGCGCTGGTTGCAGGCCATCAGCGAGTACGGCGGCACCATCAGCGGTGGCCCCGACTTCGCCTACCGTCTGTGCAGCGAGCGGGTCAGCGAGGCGTCCCTCGCCGGGCTCGACCTGAGCCGCTGGCGCGTGGCCTATTCCGGCTCCGAACCGATCCGCCAGGACAGCCTGGCAACCTTCGCCGACAAGTTCCAGGCCTGTGGCTTCGACCCGCAGAGCTTCTTCGCCAGCTATGGCCTGGCCGAGGCGACCCTGTTCGTCAGCGGCAGCCGCCGTGGCCAGGGCATCGGCGCCCTGTCGCTGGACGCCGAAGCCTTCGCTGCCAACCGCGCCGAAAACGGCAGCGGCAGCGTGCTGATGAGCTGTGGCTACCCGCAGCCAGGGCATGCGGTTCGCATTGTCGAGCCCCAGCGCCTTGAACAACTGGGCGACAACCAGGTCGGTGAGATTTGGGCGGGTGGCCCGAGCATCGCCCTGGGCTACTGGCGCAACCCCGAGGCCAGCGCCCGCACCTTCGTCGAGCGGGATGGCCAGACCTGGTTGCGTACCGGCGACCTGGGTTTCATGCGCGAGGGTGAAGTGTTCGTCACTGGGCGTTTGAAAGACATGCTCATCGTCCGTGGCCAGAACCTCTACCCGCAAGACCTTGAGAAGACCCTGGAGCGTGAAGTCGATGTGCTGCGCAAAGGCCGCGTGGCGGTATTTGCCGTGGACCACCAGGGCGAGGAGGGCATCGGCGTGGCGGTGGAGATCAGCCGCAACGTGCAAAAAGCTGTCGACCCTCAGGCACTGATCAAGACCCTGCGTCAGGTCATTGCCGATGCCTGCCGCCAGGCGCCGGCCGTGGTCCTGCTGCTTAACCCGGGCGCACTGCCCAAGACCTCCAGCGGCAAGCTGCAACGCTCGGCCTGCCGCCAGCGCATGGACGATGGCAGCCTCGACTGTTACGCGCGCTTCCCCGAGGCCCGCGAGCAACACGCAGGCGGCGCTGTGGTCGATGATCTGCAGGCCCGTATCGCTGCGGTGTGGCGGGACGTGCTCAAGGTTGAAGCCGTGGCGGCGGACGACCACTTCCTGCTACTGGGCGGCAACTCCATCGCAGCCACCCAGGCCACGGCGCGCCTGGCGGATGAGCTGGGTATCAACCTGAGCCTGCGTAGCTTGTTCGAAGCCCCGCTGCTGGGCGAGTACAGCGCTGCGGTCGCTGCGATCCTCGCTGAAGGCGGGGCCCAAGCCCATGCCATCGCCACCCTGGGCCGCGATCAATCGGTGCCGCAATCGCTGGCACAGAACCGCCTGTGGCTGCTCTGGCAACTGGAACCGCAATCGGCGGCCTACAACATTCCGGCCGGCCTGCACCTGCGCGGTGAACTGGACGTTGCCGCGCTGGAGGCTGCCTTCCAGGCCCTGGTGGCACGCCATGAATCGCTGCGCACGGTGTTCAGCGAAACGGATGGCCAAGCCCTGCAGCGGATTCACCCGCAACAGCCGTTCAGCCTGCGTCGCCTGGACCTCGACGGCCAGCCCGCCGAACGGATTGCAGCGTGCCGCGAGGAAGAGGCCCAGCAGCCGTTCGACCTCAGCCAAGGCCCACTGCTGCGCGTGACCCTGGCGCGCCTGGACGATGAAGACCACCAACTGTGGGTGACGCTGCACCACATCGTCGCCGATGGCTGGTCGCTGAACATCTTGCTCGACGAGTTCGCCAAACTGTACGCCGCGCACTGCCAGGGCCAAACGGCCAACCTGGCGCCGCTGCCACTGGGTTATGCCGACTACGGCACCTGGCAACGGCAATGGCTGGCCGACGGCGAGGCCGAGCGCCAGTTGCACTACTGGAAAGCCAAGCTGGGTGATGAACTGCCAGTGCTTGACCTGTGCACCGACCAGCCCCGCGCCAGCCAGCGTGACAAACGCGCGGCGCGCTACCACCTGAAGGTGCCGGCCAAACTGACCGAAGCGCTCAAGGGCCTTGCCCGCGAGCAGCAGGCGAGCCTGTTCATGGTGCTGTTGGCTGGCTGGCAAAGCGTGCTGCACCGCTACACTGGCCAGGCAGACATCCGCGTCGGCGTGCCCAATGCCAACCGCCCGCGCCTCGAAACCCAAGGCCTGGTCGGTTTCTTCATCAACAGCCAGGTGCTGCGTGCGCAATTGCATGGCCGCTTGCCCTTCGAGCAACTGCTGGCCCAGGCCCGTCAGGCCACCCTGGAGGCCCAGGCCAATCAGGACCTGCCGTTCGAACAACTGCTCGAAGCCTTGCCCGAAGCCCGCGAGCAGGGCCTGTTCCAGGTCATGTTCAACCACCAGCAGCGCGACCTTTCGGCGCTGCGGCGCTTGCCTGGCCTGCTTGCCGAAGAATTGCCCTGGCACAGCCGCGAAGCCAAGTTCGACCTGCAACTGCACAGCGAAGAGGACCATCAAGGCCGCCTGACTTTGGCCTTCGACTATGCCGCCGAACTGTTCGAGGCCAGCACCGTAAAACGCCTCGCCGCCCACCTGTTGGCGTTGCTGGAGCAGGTGTGCGCCCAGCCGCAGCTAGCGCTGGGCGAGGTGCAGTTGCTCGATGAACACCACCGCGCACAGCTGCTCGGCTGGGGCCAGGCAGCGGCTGCGGCGCCTCAGCGTCTGTTGGTCGAGCAGCTCAACGAACAGGCCCGGCTGACCCCGCAGCGCACGGCGCTGGCCTGGCAGGGCGGCAGCCTCGACTATGCCGAGTTGCACCAGCAGGCCAACCGCCTGGCCCATTACCTGCGTGACAAAGGCGTCGGCCCCGACACCTGCGTGGCCATCGCCGTCGAGCGTTCGCCGCAGCTGCTGGTCGGCCTGCTGGCCATCCTCAAGGCCGGCGGCGCTTACGTGCCGCTGGACGTGGACTACCCGGCCGAGCGCCTGGCCTACATGCTCGGCGACTGTAACGCCAGCCTGCTGTTGAGCCACAGCGGCCTGCTGGGCAAGCTACCGCAGGTCGAAGGCGTCAGCGCCATCGCCCTGGACCAGTTGCACCTGGACAGCTGGCCCAGCCATGCCCCCGGCCTGCACCTGCACGGCGACAACGTGGCCTACGTGATCTACACCTCGGGCTCCACCGGCCAGCCCAAGGGCGTGGGCAATACCCATGCGGCCCTGGCCGAACGCCTGCAATGGATGCAGGCCACCTACGCGCTGAACGACAGCGACGTGCTGATGCAAAAAGCGCCGATCAGCTTCGACGTCTCGGTGTGGGAATGCTTCTGGCCACTGATCACCGGCTGCAAACTGGTGCTGGCAGGCCCTGGCGAACACCGCGACCCACAGCGCATAGCTGCACTGGTGCAGCAGCATGGCGTGACCACGTTGCACTTCGTGCCGCCGCTGTTGCAGGTGTTCGTGCAGGAGCCGCAGGCAGCGGCATGCACCAGCCTGCGTTGGCTGTTCTCCGGGGGCGAGGCGTTGTCGGCCAGCCTGCGAGACCGGGTGCTGCAATTGCTGCCGCAGGTGCAACTGCATAACCGTTATGGCCCGACCGAAACCGCGATCAACGTCACCCACTGGCACTGCCAGGCCGAGGACGGCGAGCGTTCGCCTATCGGCCGCCCATTGGGCAACGTGCTGTGCCGTGTGCTGGACGCTGAACTGGAACTGACCGCCCCCGGCGTGCCGGGTGAGCTGTACCTGGGCGGCGCAGGCCTGGCCCGCGGTTACCTGGGCCGCCCCGGCCTGACCGCCGAGCGCTTCGTGCCCCAGGCCGATGGCGACGGCCAGCGTCTGTACCGCAGTGGTGACCGGGCCCGCTGGCAAGTCCAACTGCAGGCATTGGAATACCTTGGGCGTCTCGATCAGCAAGTGAAGGTGCGCGGTTTCCGCGTCGAGCCCGAGGAAGTCCAGGCCTGCCTGTTGGCGCTGCCAGGTGTCGAGCAGGCACTGGTGCTGATCCATAAGGACGCCGTGGGTGCGCAACTGGTCGGCTACTACAGCGGTGCGGCTGAACCGGCTGTACTGCTGGCCGCCTTGGCCGAGCAACTGCCGGCGTACATGGTGCCGGCGCAACTGATCCCGCTGGCACACTTGCCATTGGGCCCAAGCGGCAAGGTCGATCGCAAGGCGCTGCCCGCCCCGGTGTGGCAACAGCGCGAGCATGTCGAGCCGCAAAGTGCGTTGCAGCAACAGGTCGCCGCTATCTGGCGCGAAGTGCTGAACCTGCCGCGTGTAGGCCTGCAGGACGACTTCTTCGCCCTGGGCGGCCACTCGCTGCTCGCCACCCAGATCGTCTCGCGAACCCGTCAGGCGTGCGATGTCGAGCTGCCGCTCAAAGTGCT
The DNA here is from genome assembly GCF_025905425.1 of Pseudomonas putida. Classification (NCBI taxonomy): domain Bacteria; kingdom Pseudomonadati; phylum Pseudomonadota; class Gammaproteobacteria; order Pseudomonadales; family Pseudomonadaceae; genus Pseudomonas; species Pseudomonas putida. The sequence goes on from NZ_CP109603.1 coordinate 953,011, forward strand.
GTTCGAGGCCAGTGAGCTGGGTGCTTTCTGCATCGAGATCGCGCGCATCCGGGCTGCCGGCGAGCATAACCTGCAAGGCGAGATCGCCCGCGTCGACCGCCGCCAGGCGGTGCCGTTGTCGTACTCGCAACAGCGCATGTGGTTCCTTTGGCAGATGGAGCCAGACAGCCCCGCCTACAACGTCGGCGGCATGGCCCGCCTGCGTGGCGCGCTGCACGTGGACGCGTTCGAACGCGCGTTGCAGGCACTGATCGTGCGTCACGAAACCCTGCGCACCACCTTCCCCAGCATCGACGGCGTGGCGTACCAGTGCGTGGCCGAAGACAGTGGCCTGCAGCTCGACTGGCAGGACTTCAGCGCCTTGCCCGCCGAGGCCCGCCAGCAACGCCTGCAACAGCTGGCCGACGACCAGGCACACCAGCCGTTCGACCTGGAGCGCGGCCCGCTGCTGCGCGCCTGCCTGGTCAAGGCCGAGGAGCGTGAGCATTACTTCGTCCTGACCTTGCATCACATCGTCACCGAAGGCTGGGCCATGGACATCTTCGCCCGCGAGCTGGGCGAGCTGTACGAAGCCTTTGTCGATGATCGCGAGTCGCCACTGACGCCGCTGCCGGTGCAATACCTGGACTACAGCGTGTGGCAGCGGCAATGGCTGGAAAGCGGCGAAGGCGCTCGGCAGTTGGCCTACTGGAAAGCCCGCTTGGGCGATGAGCACCCGGTATTGGCATTGCCGTCCGATCGCCCGCGCCCAGCGGTGCAGAGCCATTGTGGCGAGTTGTACCGCTTCGAGCTCGACCCAGCGCTGGTGGCCCGCGTGCACGCCTTCAACAGCCAGCGCGGGCTGACCCTGTTCATGACCATGACGGCCACCCTGGCGGCTTTGTTGCACCGCTACAGCGGCCAGCGTGATCTGCGCATCGGCGCGCCGGTGGCCAACCGTATCCGCCCGGAGAGCGAGGGGCTGATCGGCGCCTTCCTCAACACCCAGGTGCTGCGTTGCGAACTGGATGGCCAGATGACCGCCGCCACGCTGCTGGAGCAGATGCGCCAGGCCGCCATCGAAGGCCAGTCGCACCAGGACCTGCCTTTCGACCAGTTGGTCGAAGCCCTGCAACCACCGCGCAGCAGTGCCTACAACCCGTTGTTCCAGGTGATGTGCAACGTGCAGCGCTGGGCGTTCCAGCAAAGCCGCGAGCTGGCCGGTATGCAGGTCGATTACCTGGTCAACGACGCCAGTGCCACCAAGTTCGACCTGTACCTTGAAGTCACCGACCTTGATGGCCGCCTGGGCTGCTGCCTGACCTACAGCCTCGACCTGTTCGACGCGCCGCGCATTGCGCGCATGGCCGAACACTGGCAACAGTTGCTGGTCGGCCTGTTGGACGACCCGCAACAGCGCCTGTGCGAGCTGCCGATGCTGAGCGCGGGCGAGCAGCAGGTGCTGGTGGGCCAGTTGCAGGGCGAGCAGGGTTTCGCCCTCGACCAGACCTTGCACGGCCTGTTCGCCGCCCAGGCTGCGCGCACACCGCACGCCCCTGCGCTGACCTTCGCTGGCCAGCACCTGAGCTACGCCGAGCTGGACCTGCGGGCCAACCGCCTGGCCCGCGCCCTGCGCGAGCGCGGGGTCGGCCCGCAGGTGCGCGTCGGCCTGGCCCTGGAGCGCTCGCTGGAAATGGTCATCGGCCTGCTGGCCATCCTCAAGGCGGGCGGTGCCTATGTGCCGCTCGACCCCGAGTACCCCCTCGACCGTTTGCGCTACATGATCGAAGACAGCCGTATCGGCCTGCTGCTCAGCCAACGCGCACTGCTCGAAAGCCTGGGCGAGCTGCCCGACGGGGTGGCGTGCTGGAGCCTGGAAGACGATGCTGCAAGCTTGTCGGCCTTCAGCGATGCCGCGCTGGACAACCTCAACCTGCCGCAGCATCAGGCCTACCTGATCTACACCTCAGGCTCTACCGGCAAGCCCAAGGGCGTGGTGGTCAGCCACGGTGAAATCGCCATGCACTGCCAGGCCGTGATCGAGGCCTTCGGCATGCGCAGCGATGACTGCGAACTGCACTTCTACTCGATCAACTTCGACGCTGCCAGCGAACGCCTGCTGACCCCACTGCTGTGTGGTGCCCGTGTGGTGATACGGGCTCAGGGCCAGTGGGGCGCTGAAGAGATTTGCCAGCTGGTGCGTGAGCAGCAGGTGAGCATCCTTGGCTTTACCCCAAGCTACGGCAGCCAGTTGGCCCAGTACCTGGCCGGGCAGGGCGAGCAGTTGCCGGTGCGCCTGGTGATCACCGGCGGCGAGGCGCTGACCGGCGAGCACCTGCAGCGCATTCGCCAGGCGTTCGCGCCGCAGCAGTTCTTCAACGCCTACGGCCCGACCGAAACCGTGGTCATGCCGCTGGCTTGCCTGGCCCCACAAACGCTGTCGGCTGACATGGGCAGCGTGCCGATTGGCCGTGTGATCGGCACGCGCAGTGCCTACATCCTCGATGAGGACCTGGCCTTGCTGCCACAAGGTGGTATCGGCGAGCTGTACATCGGTGGTGCCGGCCTGGCCCAGGGTTATCACGACCGCCCGGGGCTGAGCGCCGAGCGCTTCGTGGCCGACCCGTTCAGCACCGAGGGTGGGCGCCTGTACCGCACCGGCGATCTGGTGCGTCTGGGCGTCGATGGGTTGGTGGAGTATGTCGGCCGTGCCGACCAGCAGGTGAAAATTCGCGGTTTCCGCATCGAGTTGGGCGAAATTGAAAGCCGCCTGCAGGCGCATGCCGATGTCGATGAGGCGGTGGTCCTGGCCCTCGACTTGCCGGGCGGCAAGCAACTGGTGGGTTACCTGGTGTGCAAGCAGGCCGGCGCTGGCAGCGAGGCCCAGGCCGCGCTGCGCGAAGCGGTCAAGGCCGATGCCCGTCAGCAGTTGCCGGACTACATGGTGCCTGCGCACCTGGTGTTGCTCGACAGCCTGCCGCTGATGGGTAACGGCAAGCTCGACCGCAAGGCGCTGCCGCTGCCGGACCTGGAACAGGCGCAGCAGCGTTACCAGGCCCCAGGCAGCGAAGTGGAGGCGCAGCTGGCGAACATCTGGCGCGATGTGCTCAACGTTGCCCGTGTCGGCGTGCAGGACAACTTCTTCGAGCTGGGTGGCGACTCGATTCTGTCGATCCAGGTGGTCAGCCGTGCCCGTCAGCTGGGCCTGCAGTTCACCCCGCGTGACCTGTTCCAGCACCAGACCATCCAGACCCTGGCCAGCGTGGTCAGCCTGAGCGCCGCGCCAAGCAGCATCGAGCAGGGCCTGCGCCAGGGGCAAACCGGGCTGACGCCGATCCAGCACTGGTTCTTCGACAGCGAAGTGGCCCAGCCCCAGCACTGGAACCAGGCGGTGTTGCTGGAGGCGCGTCAGCCTCTGGATGGCGCCGCCCTGGAGCAGGCCCTGGCCGCGCTGGTGCAGCATCACGACACCCTGCGCCTGCGCTTCAGCCAGGCCAATGGCCGCTGGCAGGCCGAGTACGCCCAGCCTGTCGCTCCGTCGTTGCTGTGGGCGGCCACGGTCGCCGATTTCGGCGAGTGCCAGGCGTTGTACACCGACTTGCAGCGCAGCCTCGACCTGGCACAAGGCCCACTGTTGCGCGCCTTGCTGGTGACGGACGGGCAGGGCCGCCAACGCTTGCTGCTGGCGATCCATCACCTGGTGGTCGATGGTGTGTCCTGGCGCGTGCTGCTTGAAGACTTGCAGGCGCTGTACCGTGGCCAGTCGCTGGCGGCCAAGACCCACACCTTGGGCGATTGGGCCGCACGCCTGGCCAGCTATGCTGGTAGCGATTCGCTGCGCGATGAGCTGGACTGGTGGCACGGCCAGCTCGGCACGGTGCGCCACGAACTGCCGTGTGATCACCCGCAGGGCGGCAACCTGCACCGCCACGCCCGTACCCTGGCCATCGGCCTGGATGCCGAGCAGACCCGACAGTTGCTGCAACAGGCGCCGGCGGCCTACCACACTCAGGTCAACGACCTGCTGTTGACGGCCCTGGCCCGAACCTTGTGCCGGTGGAGTGGTGACGGCGAGGTGCTGGTACAGCTCGAAGGCCATGGCCGCGACGGGCTGTTCGAGGACATGGACCTGACCCGCAGCGTCGGCTGGTTCACCAACGCCTACCCGCTGAGCCTTTGCCCGGTGCTGGGTGATGACGATGCCGCTCGCGCCAGCTCGATCAAACGGGTCAAGGAGCAACTGCGCCAAGTGCCGCACAAAGGCCAGGGCTATGGCGTGCTGCGCTACCTGGCCGACGAGGCCGGGCGTGAGCGCATGGCCGCACTGCCGCAGGCACGGATCACCTTCAACTACCTGGGGCAGTTCGACCAGCAGTTTGACGCCGATGCGCTGTTCCAGCCGCTGGACGCACCGGTGGGCCTGGCCCATGACCTGGAGGCGCCGCTGCCCAACTGGTTGAGTGTCGATGGCCAGGTCTATGCCGGCGCCCTGCAGTTGCGCTGGACCTACAGCGCCGAACGCTACGACGAGCAGACCATCGCCACCCTGGCCGAAGGCTACCGCCAGGAGCTGTTGGCACTGGTCGGCCATTGCCTGGCCGACGGCAACGGCAGCTTCACGCCATCGGACTTCCCGTTGGCGCACCTGACCCAGGAGCAGATCGACAGCTTGCCGGTCGCCGCCGCCGAGATCGACGATGTCTACCCGCTGACACCGATGCAGGAAGGCATGCTGCTGCACACCCTGCTGGAGCCCGGCACCGGCATCTACTACATGCAGGACCGCTACCGCATCAACAGCGCGCTCGACCCCGAACGCTTCGCCCAGGCCTGGCAGGCGGTGGTGGCGCGTCATGAGGCACTGCGGGCGTCGTTCAGCTGGAACGCCGGCGAGGCGATGCTGCAGATTATCCACAAGCCGGGCAAGACGGCAGTGGATTACCAAGACTGGCGCGGCCTCGACGACAGCGCCCAGGAAGCGCGCCTGCAAGCCTTGCACAAGCAAGAGCGTGAGGCCGGTTTCGAACTGCTGCGAGAAGCGCCGTTCCACCTGCGCCTGGTGCGGGTCGCCGATGAGCGCTACTGGTTCATGATGAGCAACCACCACATCCTCATCGATGCCTGGTGCCGCTCGTTGCTGATGAACGACTTCTTCGAGGTCTACCAGGCCCTGGGTGAAGGCCGCCCGACCCAGTTACCGGTACCGCCGCGCTACCGTGACTACATCGGCTGGCTGCAACGCCAGGACCTGAACGAAGCGCGCCAGTGGTGGCAGGCCAACCTGGCCGGCTTCGAACGGGCCACGGCGGTCCCCAGTGACCGCCCGTTGCGCCACGACCACGCCGGTGACGGCATGATCGTCGGCGACTGCTATACCCGCCTGGACATCAGTGACGGTGTGCGTTTGCGTGAACTGGCCCAGGCCCATCAGCTGACCATCAACACCTTCGCCCAGGCGGCCTGGGCCCTGGTGCTGGCGCGCTACAGCGGCGAGCGCGACGTGGCCTTCGGCGTCACCGTGGCCGGGCGCCCGGTGAGCATGCCGCAGATGCAGCGCACCGTCGGCCTGTTCATCAACAGCATCGCCTTGCGTGTGCAGTTGCCAACGGCAGGCGAGCGCTGCAGCGTGCGCCAGTGGCTGCAAGGCCTGCTTGAGCACAACATGGAAGTGCGCGAGTACGAGTACCTGCCGCTGGTGGCGATTCAGGAATGCAGCGAACTGCCCAAGGGCCAGCCGCTGTTCAACAGCCTGTTCGTGTTCGAGAACGCGCCGGTGGAAACTGCGGTGCTCGACCATGCGCAGCACCTCAACGCCAGCTCCGACTCGGGCCGTACCCACACCAACTTCCCGTTGACGGCGGTGTGCTACCCCGGTGATGACCTGGGCCTGCACCTGTCGTTCGACCAGCGCTACTTCGACTTTTCGACCGTCGAACGTCTGCTGGCCGAGTTCAAGCGCCTGCTGTTGGCGTTGGTGCAGGGCTTCGAAGGGGAGGTGAGCAACCTGCCGCTGCTGGGTGCCGAAGAACAACGCTTCCTGCTTGAAGACTGCAACCGCACCGAGCACGCCTACGCGCTGGAGCAGAGCTATGTCGAGCAGTTCGAGGCGCAGGTCACTGCGCACCCGCAGCGCACCGTGGCACGTTGCCTTGAGGCGTCTTTTGACTACGCGGGCCTGAACCTTGCGGCCAACCGCCTGGGCCATGCCTTGATCGGCGCTGGCGTGACAGTCGATCAGCCGGTTGCGCTGTTGGCCGAACGCGGCTTGCCGCTGCTGGGCATGATCGTCGGCAGCTTCAAGGCAGGTGCCGGTTACCTGCCGCTGGACCCTGGCCTGCCGACCGCGCGCCTGCAGCGCATCGTCGCGCTCAGCCGCACACCGGTGCTGGTGTGCAGCGCGGCCTGTGCCGAGCAGGGCCGGCAGTTGTTCGACGAACTGGGTGGTGTGGCGCGGCCAAAGTTGCTGGTGTGGGAAGACATCCAGGCAAGCAACGTCGCCAGCCACAACCCCGGTATCCACAGCGGGCCGGATAACCTCGCCTACGTCATCTACACCTCAGGCTCCACCGGGTTGCCCAAAGGGGTGATGGTCGAGCAGCGCGGCATGCTCAACAACCAGCTCAGCAAGGTGCCTTACCTGGCCCTGAGCGAACAGGACGTGATCGCCCAGACCGCTTCGCAGAGCTTTGACATTTCGGTCTGGCAGTTCCTGGCCGCACCGTTGTTCGGCGCCAGGCTGGAGATCGTGCCCAATGCCATCGCCCATGATCCGCAGGGCCTGCTGGCACATGTCCAGGCCACCGGCATCACCGTGCTGGAAAGCGTACCGTCGCTGATCCAGGGCATGCTGGCCAACGATCACCAGGCCCTCGACGGCCTGCGCTGGATGCTGCCGACCGGTGAGGCCATGCCACCGGAGCTGGCCTCGCAATGGCTGCAGCGTTACCCCGATATCGGCCTGGTCAATGCCTACGGCCCGGCGGAGTGCTCGGACGACGTGGCGTTCTTCCGTGTCGATGTCGAGTCCACTCGCGGCAGTTACCTGCCGATTGGTACCCCGACCGACAACAACCGCCTGTATCTGTTCGGCGAGGACCAGGCGTTGGTGCCCTTGGGCGCGGTTGGCGAGCTGTGTGTTGCCGGTACCGGCGTGGGCCGTGGCTATGTCGGCGACCCGGTGCGTACCGCCATGGCCTTCATCCCGCATCCCCATGGCGCGCCGGGCGAGCGCCTGTACCGCACCGGCGACCTGGCGCGCCAGCGTCCGGACGGTGTGTTGGAGTATGTGGGCCGGATCGATCACCAGGTGAAGATCCGCGGTTATCGCATCGAATTGGGCGAGATCGAAGCGCGTCTGCACGAACAAGCCGAGATCCGTGATGCTGCAGTTGGCGTGCAGGAAGGCGTCAACGGCAAACATCTGGTCGGCTACCTGGTGGCCCACCAGGGCGTCACCCCTGATGCGGCGTTGCTAGAACAGATCAAGCAGCGTCTGCGCGCGGCATTGCCCGAGTACATGGTGCCCCTGCGCTGGGGCTGGTTCGACAGTCTGCCGCACAACGCCAACGGCAAGCTCGACCGCAAGGCACTGCCGGCCATCGATATCGGCGGGCAGCACAGCCAAGCCTACCAGGCGCCGCGCAACGAGCTGGAAACGGTGTTGGCCGGTATCTGGGCCGATGTGCTCAAGGCCGAACGGGTAGGGGTACACGACAACTTCTTCGAGCTGGGCGGGCATTCGCTGCTGGCCACGCAGATCGCTTCGCGGGTGCAGAAGCAGTTGCAGTTGAATGTACCGCTGCGGGCGATGTTCGAGTGCAGCACGGTGGAGGAGCTGGCGGTGTATGTGGAGGGGTTGCAGGGGAGTGTGCTGGATGACGACAAGGTCGACCGGCTTAGTGACCTGATGGCGGAGCTCGAGGGGCTGTAGGGTTAGGGTTTCGCCTTGAGTTTTGCAGGGCGGCGGAAATCGAGCGCCGCCCACGCGGCGCTTCGCGGGGCAAGCCCGCTCCCACATTTGTTTCGGGCCAATCACTCCTGAGTCATTGGCGCGCGCCCCCTGTTTGTCCCATTGGATATCGAAGGGTAAGCATTTGCTCTTCTTCTATTTCCAGCCATGCGCCAAGGGTGCGCGCGCGGAAGGCACAGGCGAAACTGGCCCGAAACAAATGTGGGAGCGGGCTTGCCCCGCGAAGCGCCGCGTGGGCGGCGCTCGATTTCCGCCTCACTGCAAAACTCAAGACATGCGCTAGCGTTTGCCGAGAATCTTCCCAAGCAGCTCCGGCCGCGGCGCCCCTTGCTGGCTCTGCAAGTTACCCTGCTCATCCTGGTAGAAAATCGCCGGGGTCGCCTGCAGCCCCATTTCTTCCATCAACGCCATGTTCGCCGCCAGCTTCTGCTGCACGGCTTCTGGCACCTTCTCCAGCGGCTTGAGCGTACTGGCCTTGCCGGCCTTCTCGTGCTCTGCCAATGCCTTGGCCGGGTCTTTTGCGGCCAGCAATGCCGCCGACTTGGCGGGGCTGTCCTCGCGAATGATGCCAACCATGATGTGGCGCAACTGCACCTTGCCCGACGCCACCCATGGCCGTGCCTGCTCCCAGAACATATTGCAGTACGGGCAGTTGGGGTCGCTGAACAGGTACACCTTGCGCGGCGCATCAGCCTTGCCATCGGCGATCCAGGACGTTTTCTCCATCTTCGCCCAGATTTCTTTGCTCATCGGCCCGTACACCAGTTTTTCCAGCGGTGCGGCGCTGAGGTCTTGGCCTTGTTCATCGAACAGGCTACCGACCAGCACATGCTTGCCATCAGGCGTCAGGTACAGGGCGATGCCGTTGTTCTGGTATTCGGCGGCGTAGCCGCGCAGGCCATCGGGGGCGTCGAAGCTGCCCTTGATCACGGCGCCCTTGGCTTGCAGTTGCTGGATCGCCTTGGGCAGGGCTTCTTCGGCGTGCAGGTGCGAGGTGGCCAGCAGGGCTAGGGACAGGGGCAGTAGTGCAGTCAATCGCATGTCAGTTTCCTTGTGCGGCAGGGGTGGGCGCGATGGCCCGGTCGAAAGGTTCCAAGGCATGGCGCAGGCTTGCCCGGGACAGCTCGCCAAGGTGGCTGCCGATCAGCCGCCCGTCACTGTCGTAGAACAGCGTGGTGGGCAGCGCCATCGAGCCGACGCGCTGGGCCAGTTGGCCGGCGCCGTCGAACAGCACGTGGGTCAGGCTCAAGCCGGTGGTGGCGAGGAAGGTGCTGACATTCTCGGGCGTCTCACCCTGGTTGACGAAGATGAAGGTCACGTGGGGATAGTCGCCCTGGGCCTGTTGCAGCACCGGCATTTCGCGCCGGCAAGGCGGGCACCAGGTGGCCCAGATGTTGATGACCAGTGGCTTGCCACGGTAGCTGTGCAGCGCCACGGGTTGCCCGCCGGCGTTGCGCAGGCTCAGTTCAGGCAGTTCGGTGCCTTTGCTGTACAAATGGCTGCCCAGGCTACTCAGGCCCCAGAACAGCGCGCCGCTGAACAATGCCCAGCCCAGCGGGCGGCGCAGGCCAGGTTGACGCCAGCCTTGCCAGAGCGCCGCAAGCACGATACCGGCAAGGCCAGACCAGAACAGGAAGCCCCCGTCGCGGATGTCGATGACCTGCCCCCAGTCGTCCCGGTACATCGGCCAGTAAGCCACGACGAAGCCCAGGCGCGCGCACAGAACACCGATCAGAAACAGGTTGAACAGTGCCGACTCCGGGCTTTCGCCGCCGCGTCGGGCGACCCACCAGCCGACCACGCTTGCGATCACCAGGGCGGTGAGCATCAGCAGGTGGTTGAGGGCCATGGTCAATGGCCCGAGGGTTACGGTCAGCATCAGCCTTGGCTCCTGGTCTGGGTCCAGTGTTGCAGGAACGCGGCGGCATCCACTTCACCGGTGATGCGCCGCGCGCGGCGTTCGTCGCCTTCCGGGCCGACCCAGAGGATGCTGGGCGGGCCGGGTACCTGGTAGCGTTGCAACAATGCCTTGCTCGCCGGAGTGTCGGCGGTGACGTCCAGGCGCAGCAGGTGCACGCCGGCCAGGCTGGCTTGCACGTCGGCGCGGGTGAAGACGGTTTTTTCCATGACCTTGCACGACACGCACCAGTCGGCATAGTAGTCGACCATCACCCACTGGCCACGGGCCTTGGCCGCGTCCAGCTCGCGTTGCAGGTCTTCGGGGCGGCTGACGGTGACGAATGCATCCTCTGCGTGTTGCGCGGCCGCAGGGGCAGTGCCCCCGGCGAACGGTCGCAGGGGTTGCCAAAGGTCATCGCCCCCAGCCGCCGCACCGACCAGCAGCAGCCCGCCCCAGAGTGCGCCCAGCAACGGCACCGCGCGAAGCGCAGGCATACGGTGCAGGGCCGGCCACGCGGCCCAGGCCAGGGCGATCAGCCAGGCGCCGCTCAGGGCCAGTAGCAGGGCCTCTGGCAGCAAGCTGCGCACGGTGTACAGAGCCATGGCCAGGAACACGAAGCCGAATACACCTTTGACCAAGTTCATCCACGCGCCTGGGCGTGGCAGGTAGCGATTGCCCAAGGTCACCAGCAACAGCAGTGGCACGCCCATGCCCAGGCCCAGGCTGAACAACACCAGCGCGCCTTGCAGCACGTCGCCGCTCTGGGCGATGTACAGCAGCGCGCCGGCCAGCGGTGCGGTCATGCACGGGCCGAGCAGCAAGCCGGAGAGTGCGCCGAGCAACGCCGCACCGTACAGATTACCGCCACGGGTGCCTTGCCCCGCGCGGTCGAGGCGGTCGCGCAGGGCGGCTGGCAATTGCAGCTCGAAGGCGCCGAACATTGGCAGGGCCAGCAACACGAACAGTGCCGCCAGGCTGCCCAGCAGCCAGGGTTGCTGCAACCAGGCCTGCAGGCTGGCGCCGAGCAGCGCGGCGACCACCCCCAGGGCGGCATACACCAACGCCATGCTCAGCACGTAGACACCGGCCAGCAGCCAGCCGCGCCGGGCGCTGGCGCCATTGCCCAGCACCAGCCCGGCGAGGATCGGCAGCATCGGCAGCGAGCAGGGGGTAAAGGCCAGCAGCAGGCCAAGGCCGAAGAAGGCCAGCAGGCCCCATGCCAGGTTGCCCTGTTGCAGGTCGCTGGCCAGGGCTTGGTCGCTGGCCTGATCGGCGGCGGGCGCCACGCTGCCGCCCAGGTCGATGGCAGTGGTCTGCGGCGGGTAGCACAGGCCAGCGTCGGCACAGCCTTGCCACCCAAGGCGCAGCTGGCCTTGCGCGCTGGCGGGGATCAGCAGTTCGAGCTGGTCGCGGTACACCGCGCTGTCGCCGAAGAATTCGTCATGGTGATTGAGCGCAGGCGGCAGTTGTGGCTGCTGCTCGGCGCTCAGGCCGTCGAACTTCAGGCGCTTCTGGTACAGGTAGTAGCCTTGCTTGATCTGGAAGAACAGGCGCATCTGGCCGTCGGGCTGGCGGTCGTGACTCAGCACAAAGGCCTGGTCGACCGGCAGGAAGTCGGATTTGACCTCGAATGGGTTGGCTTGCAGGGGGCCGGCCAGCAGGAATGTCAGGAAGAGTAAGAGGGCGCGCATGTCTTCGCCTTGGCAGTACGTTGAAGTTGGCCATGCTGGCCTGGGTCGATTAACCCAAGGTTAACCCGGTCTTACTTCCCCCAAAACGCCCGCGCCGGGTTCATAATCTCCACTTAATCCACCCGTGGTGCAGTATCTGCCTCACCCAACCCGGAGCCCCCACCATGCATGTTCTGCTCTGCGAGGACGATGACCTGATCGCCAGCGGCATCTGCGCCGGCCTCACCGCCCAGGGCCTGACCGTGGACCGGGTAGCCAAAGCCGCGGGTGCGCGGGCGATGCTCCAGGCTGCGCAGTTCGATGTGATGATTCTGGACCTCGGCCTGCCCGACGAGGACGGCCTCAAGCTGCTGCGGCGCCTGCGCCAGCAGGGCGAGGCCCTGCCCGTGCTGGTGCTCACCGCCCGCGATGCGGTCACCGACCGGGTCGATGGCCTGCAAGCCGGTGCCGACGATTACCTGCTCAAGCCGTTCGACCTGCGCGAGCTGGCCGCGCGCCTGCACACCTTGCTGCGCCGGGTGGCCGGGCGGGCGGTAAATGCCATCGAGCATGGCCCTTTGCGTTATGACCCCAGCAGCTGCGAAGCAACCCTGGCCGGCCGGTCGGTCGACCTTTCCCGGCGTGAGCAGGCACTGCTCCAGGCCTTGCTGCAGAATCCAGGGCGGGTGCTGTCCAGCGAGCAGTTGAAGGATTGCGTGTACGGTTTCAGCGACGAGGTCGAGAGCAACGCCCTTAACGTGCATATCCACCACCTGCGCCGCAAGCTGGGTAACAGCATTGTCGAGACCGTGCGCGGCCTGGGTTACCGGCTTGGCCCTGCGCAGGCACCGGAAGAGGTCGCACCATGAGCCTGCGGGTACGCCTGAGCCTGATCCTGGGCAGCGCCTTCGTGATCATCTGGGTGCTGGCAGCTGCATGGATGCTGCGCGACCTGCGCCAGCAGATGATGTTTTCCCTCGACCAGCGCCTGGTGGCCTCGGCGCGCATGGTGGCCGGGCTGATCGACCAGTTGCCGCAGCCGCTGGCGGCCAAGGGCGAAGATGCGCATTTTTCCGCCGACCAGTTCAGCGTGCCGGATGGCATGGCCTGCCAGGTGAGCTCGTTGCGCGGTGAAATCCTGGCCAGCAACCACAAGCATGATGGCGCCATGGACGATCAGCGCAGCGGCTTCCGTGACCAGACCATCGACGGCGCGCTGTGGCGCACGTTTACCTACAACCACGGCGATGTGCGCATCACCACCGCTGACCGCCACATGGAGCGCGAGGCACTCAACCAGTCGATTCTACTGGCGGCCTCGGCGCCGGTGCTGATGGCGTTGCTCGGCAGCCTCGGCCTGTTGTGGATCGGCCTGGGCAAGGGCCTGGAGCCGCTCAACCGGATGCGCGATGCCTTGCGGCGAAGGCGCGCCGACAGCGTCGAACCCTTGCAAGTGGCGGGCATGCCCAGCGAACTGCAACCGCTGCTGGAAACCCAGAACCAGTTGTTCCTGCGCATCGCCCAGACCCTTGAGCGCGAGCGGCGCCTGACCGATGACGCTGCCCATGAGCTGCGCAGCCCGCTGACGGCGATCAAGACCCACTTGCAGGTCGCGCGCATGACCGATGGCGCGGTGCGTGAACAGGCGCTGGAGCATGCCGAGCAGGGTACTGACCGCATGCACCGCACGCTTGAGCAACTGCTGATGCTGGCACGTGTCGAGGGCAGCCTGTCGTTCGAGGATGGCGTGCAGTGCAGCGCCGAGCAGGTCGCCCGCCAGGCGGTGCAGGATGCAGGCGGTGGCGACAATCGGCGCATCGTCCTGCGATTGCCCGAGGAGGCCACGCAAATCTACCTGGGCATGCCGGCGCCGCTGGCAGTTGCGGCCTTGCGCAACCTGCTGGACAACGCCCTGCGCCACGGTGGCGAAAGCGCGGTGGAGCTTGAGGTGCAGATGGCTGACGGCCAGGTGGGGTTCATGGTGCGCGACCACGGGCCGGGCATTGCCGAAGACGACTTGCAGCACCTGACCGAGCGCTTCTGGCGCAATGGCCAGAGTGGCGGGTGTGGGCTGGGGCTGGCGATCGTCCAGGCGATTGTCCAGCGCTGTGCCGGCAGCCTGCGCTTCGACAGCCGCAGCGATGGGTTGCGGGTGCTGTTGCAGGTGCCAGCGCGCTCGGGGCGTTGATCTTCTTGGCCTGGGCCGGTCTATGGGCCTGCCCAGGCTGCAAAAATCCCACAACAACCGCTAAATCCTCCTACCGCTGAAGCGTTCTCCAAGCGACAACTACCCGCACACATCTGCTTACAGGGGCGTGGCGGGGCACTTTCGCTTGCTTGCGAGGATCTACCCATGTCGACCGCTTCCAGCCTTGCCCAGGTCTTGCCGGCCAGTGCGCCGCAACCCCTGTACGAGTTCACCGATTCGCCGTTGCTGCAACGCCAGCAGCAGCAAGAATCCAACGCCCGCAGCTACCCGCGGCGCATCCCGCTGGCGCTCAAGCGCGCCCGCGGCATTCATGTTGAAGATGTCGAAGGCCGTCAGTTCATCGACTGCCTGGCCGGTGCCGGCACCTTGGCCCTGGGCCATAACCACCCGGTGGTGATCGAGGCGATCCAGCGTGTACTGGCCGACGAGCTGCCGTTGCACACCCTGGATCTGACCACGCCGGTCAAAGACCGCTTTGTGCAGGACCTGTTCGGCGTGCTGCCCGAGGCGCTGCGCCGTGAAGCCAAGGTGCAATTCTGCGGTCCGACCGGGACTGATGCCGTTGAGGCGGCGCTGAAGCTGGTGCGCGGTGCCACTGGGCGCAGCACCGTGCTGGCCTTCCAGGGCGCCTACCATGGCATGAGCCAAGGTGCGCTGAGCCTGATGGGCAGCCACGGGCCGAAGCAGCCGCTGGGGGCCTTGCTGGGTAACGGTGTGCAGTTCATGCCGTACCCGTACGACTACCGTTGCCCGTTCGGCCTGGGTGGCGAAGCCGGGGTCAAGGCCAACCTGCATTACCTGGAGAACCTGCTGCTCGACCCTGAAAGCGGTGTGCCGCTGCCGGCTGCAGTGATTCTTGAAGTGGTGCAGGGCGAGGGCGGGGTAATCCCGGCCGATATCGAGTGGCTCAAGGGCGTGCGGCGGATCACCGAGCAAGCCGGCGTGGCGCTGATCGTCGACGAAATCCAGAGCGGCTTTGCCCGCACGGGGCGGATGTTCGCTTTCGAGCATGCCGGTATCGTGCCGGACGTGGTGACCTTGTCCAAGGCGATTGGCGGCAGCCTGCCGCTGGCGGTGGTGGTGTACCGCGACTGGCTGGACACCTGGAAGCCGGGCGCCCATGCCGGCACCTTCCGTGGCAACCAGATGGCCATGGCCGCAGGTTCCGCAGTGATTAATTACCTGGTCGAACATCGCCTGGCCGAGCATGCCGAGGCCATGGGTCAGCGCCTGCGTCAGCATTTGCTGCACCTGCAGCGCGATTATCCGCAACTGGGTGATATCCGTGGCCGTGGGCTGATGCTTGGGGTGGAGTTGGTCGACCCGCAGGGCCAGCGCGATGCCCTGGGGCACCCGGCGGCCAACCGTGAGTTGGCGCCAAAGGTGCAGCGTGAATGCCTCAAGCGCGGCCTGATTCTGGAACTGGGTGGGCGCCATGGTGCGGTGGTGCGCTTCCTGCCACCGTTGATCATCAGTGGCGAGCAGATCGATGACGTGGCACAGCGTTTTGCCGAGGCGCTGAGAGCAGCTGTCTGATCATTGCCGGGCCGCTCTGCGGCCCAATCTGCGGCGGTCCGACTTTTCCCGCGAATGGGGCCACGCGGTGCTTGGCACCGGCTTCGCCGGTGTTCGCGGGGCAAGCCCGCTCCCACAACAGGGATCGTGCCGTCCTTAAAATTTCGAACCAGACAGTTGCTCCCGCAGAGCTTTTGCCGAATCAGTCAAACGTGCGTCCGGCCCGCCAATACCCCATCAACGTCAGGCAGTCTCGCGGCAAGCCACGCTCCTTGATCAGGTACCGGCGGATATCCATCACCGTCGCCGACTCCCCCGCCACCCAGGCATGAAATGCACTGTTGGAGGTGCTGGCCTGTTCCCACAAGATGCGTGTGTCGATGTCTACCTCTTCCAGCTTCAGGCGGGGTGCGGCGCTGCCGTTCGGCAGGCTGGCCAGTTCGCGTACGGCATGCTGCATGGCCTGGCCATGCTCGCAGTGCAGCAGCTCGCGGGGCAGCCAGTGCACGTGGGTGGCGGCGCTATGGCGCAACGCCAGGCAGTCGGCCTCCAGGGGCACTTCGATAAAGGCCTGCACGGCGAGCTCGGGCTGTACGTCGGCCAATTGTTCGAGGATGCCGGCAATGGCCGGCAGGGCCGTTTCATCCCCGATCAGCAACACCTCGCGTACCCCCTGCGGTGGCTTCCATTCATAGCCGCCCGGGTCGCCGGCATAGGCCAGGTTGGGGGCGACCATCTGCAGGCCGTCGCCCACCTGGGCGTGGGTGGCCCAGGCCGAAGCCGGCCCGTTGACGCCATGCAGCACGAAATCGACATCGACCTCCAGGGCTTCCCGGCGCAAGTCACGAATGGTGTAGGTACGCATAGGTGGGCGTTGGGCCGGTGGCAGGGCGCTGTGCGCGGCCTTCCAGTGCCGGGCGTTCGGCAGGCTGGGCAGCGAGCCATCGGGGGCAGGGAAGAACAGCTTCACGCGCTGATCGGGGGCCAGGGTGGCCATCTCGGCGACCTCGGGGCCGGTGAAAACCAGGCGCGTCAGCGACGGGCTGAGGCTGATGCGCCGGGCAAGCACCAGGTCGAACACGCGATAGGCGCTGGTGCTCGGCGAGCGGCCCTTGATCAGCCGGCGCAAGCCTTGCTGCAGCGCCTGGGCCAGGCTGGCGGGGTGGGACATGCGGGAGTCCTCTTGCAAGCGGGTTTCTCTAAAAACGAGCCAACCCCACCGCAAATTAGCCCGTAAGGGCGGTTACCAGCCGCGCCCAGAGTTCACCCAGAAGTTCACCGACAACGAAGTGGACACCGACTCTACCTGGTGGAACCAGCCTTCGGGCAAAAACAGCAGGTCACCGGCCTGCAACACCACGCGCAGCAAGGGCACCTCGCGCGCGGCAGGGAAACGCTGGTAGTCCGGGGCATCGGGGTTGAAGTCGCAGCCGTCCAGGCCGCCTTTGGGGCTGGTCGACCAAGTGCCCAGTGCCGCCCGGTGGTGGGGTGCGGCCAGGGTGAACGATTTTTGCCCCCAGACCTGGGCGAACAGGTTGTCGGTGTCATCGCGGTGCAGTGGCGTCAGGGTGCCCTTGGGCCCGATCCAGATGCGTGGCGAGATGAAGCGCTGGCGCTCGAAGTAATCGGGAAAACGGATCAGCGTCAGGAGTTTTTCCGGGACGATGTTGTTGCCCATGTAGGCCGGCGTTTCGCCAGGCTTGGCCGGTGTGTCCAGCGAGGCAATGAAATCGGCCATGGAGGTCGAGCGGAAGTCGCGGTCGGTGGAGAAGGTTTTCTTGACGTAGTCACCGTGCCGGGTAATGCCCTGCAGTTCGGCGAAATGCTCAAGCGACGCTTCGCGGCCCATGGTGAACAGAGGCCAGTCCTGCAGGGCATCGCTGAGCACCACCGGTATGCCGTGGGCCAGGTAGTCGCTTTGAAACCGATGCAGGGGCATGTCTGCCCGGGCAATACGCAGCACCTCACGCTGCACTGGCAGCGCGGCCGAGACCCGCTCGCTGAGGCGTGCCGGCGTTGGGTAGCGCTGGTTCATCGCTACCTTGGTCGCCGCGGCGCCTTTGCGGGCGTTGTTGATGATCTGCGGCAGCAAGGTAGCCAGGCCCATGTTGCCGGTGATTTTCAGGCGGGCGCTGGCGAACAGCTCCTCGACGTTGGCCGTGCCGCCCATGATGCCGAGAAAATCGCGCTCGGCCACTTCGATGGTGACATCCGGGCTGCTGTGCCGGCCCACACCCGTGCGGCTGGTGTCGCGCACTTCCGACCAAAAGGCCCGGTCCTGGCCGAAGATGAACTGGAATACGCCTTCGATGCCCACGGCATGGGCGTTGGCGAACAGTTTGCTGAGGATGCTCTGAAGGTCCACGGTTAGCCTCTGGCGGGATTTCGTTGTGCAGGGTTAACGAGTGTGTCCGCCATCGATTTAGCCGTGCCTGTGGCTAATTTTTGGTGGGTCTTCTACGTCCCGTAGGGACAGCAGACACATTGTTTAAGCAAGGATCCAACATGGCATTGCACCCTGATCTGGCGGGATTTCTGGAGTTGGTCGAATTTGGCCGGTTGACGGGCAGAAGCCTGCCCATGCACGCGATGGATGTGGCCCAAGCCCGGGCGGAGTTCGAGGGCAGCTCGCAAGTGCTCGACCCAAGCCCGCCCGGCAGCGTGACGGTGAGCGAGCTGCAGATACCGGCGCGCGACGGCGCCAGCCTGCCGGCTCGGCTATACCGCACCGGCGACGTGGGCGATGCCTTGGCGCCGGTGATCTTCTACCTGCACGGTGGTGGTTATGTGGTGGGCAGCCTCGACTCGCATGATTCGGTGTGCCGCCGCCTGGCGGCCATGGGTGAGTTTGCGGTACTGGCGCCGGACTACCGGCTGGCACCGGAGCAGCAGTTCCCGGTAGCACTGCACGATGTGCTGGATGCCGCCAACTGGCTGGCCGAGCAGGCTGTGGCGCTGGGCCTGGATAACCGCCGGGTGGTGGTGGCTGGGGACAGCGTCGGTGCCAGCCTGGCTGCGGTATTGGCCATCACTGCCGTCGAACAGCCCGAGGCGTTGGCGTTCAAGCCGCTGGCGCAGTTGCTGTTCTACCCAGTGACCGATATCTCCTGCCAGCGCGATTCCCACCGCGAACATGCCGAAGGGTACCTGCTGGAGACGCCTACGCTGGAGTGGTTCTACCAGCACTATGCACCGCAGCCGGAGCAGCGGCTGGACTGGCGTGTATCGCCCTTGCTGTCGACGGTGCGCGAGCCGTTGGCGCCGGCTTACCTGTTCGTGGCTGAGTACGACCCGTTGCATGACGAAGGGCTTGCCTACCGTGACTGGCTGGTGGCCGGTGGGACCGAGGTGACGTTTGCGCGGGTCGAGGGGCTGACCCATGACTTCTTGCGCATGTCCGGGATCGTGGGGCAGGTGGGGGAGATATATCAGGATGTGGGGGGCTGGCTGAAGAAGGTTGGAGGGTGAGCTGACTTTGGGATCGCTGGGGCCGCAAAGCGCCCCCAGCATTCTTCAAGTTCAATTTACCCGCCGCCCCAGCACATCGACCAACCGGTCAATTTCGGCCTCGGTGTTCAACAGCCCAGGCGCGGTACGCACCACCGGCCCAACATCACGCGACACGGCATCGACGACAATCCGCTGGCTGTTGAGATACCCGGCCACTTCATCCGCATCCTGGCCCTTGACCCTGAAGAAGGTAAAGCCAGCCGAATACTGGGCACTACGCGGCGTCACCAGCTCGACAGCTTCAAGCGCCTCAAGGCGCTGCTTGAGGTAGTCGTTGAGCCCATGAATACGCGCCTGGATATTCGCCTTGCCCTGCTGCAGGTGCAGTTCGAATGCCTTGCCCAGCGCCCAGCGGTGCTCGAAGGCATGGTAGCCACCTGGGGTCATGACGGTGGCGAAGTCTTCATTCTCGGAAAACGTGGCGATGGTCGGGTTCAGGTGCTTGAGCTCGGTGGACGCCGCGCAGATGATCCCGGTGCCGCGTGGCCCGAACATCCACTTGTGGGTGCCGGCGATGAAGTAGTCGCAGTTCAGGTCGGCAAAGCGCATGTCCTCGACGCCGAAACCATGTACGCCGTCGATCACGTAGATGATGTGGTCGTTCTCGTCGCGCTGGCGGTTGACCTCGCGCACCAGTGCGCCGATCTCGCCCACCGGCAACTTCACGCCGCTGCCGGAATGGACCCAGGTCATGCCCAGCACCCGCGTCTTGGCGCTGATGGCGGCGGCCAGGGTGCCGAGTACCTGGTCGGTGCTGACCTGTGAGGGTTCTTCGAACAGGCGCAATCGGCGCACCGGCGTCCCCTCGCGTGCTGTGCGGAAACTCAGGGTATGGCGCGCCGCCGAATGCTCGTGCACGGTGGTAAGTATTTCCTGCCCCGGCGCAAGTTTCAGGCCGCCATAAATCAGGCCCAGGCCTTCCGTGGTGCTGCCGGTCAGGGCGATCTGTCGAGGGTTCACGTCAAGGTAGCGGCCGGCCCACTCGCGCACTGCGGCTTCGTGCTTCCACTCCGATTGGCTGTCCCAGTCGACCATGCGTGCCGGGTGGCGGTCGAAACGCGCGCGCAGGGCCTCGATGGCCTCGCGCACCGGTTTTGGGTGTGACGTGATCAGGAAGTTGGCGAAGTGTGCATAGGCCGGGTCCAGGTCGAACAGGCCGCGAAAGGCGGCCCAGGCATCGCCGCCTGTGGGGGGCGAGGGTGCGGCCTGTGCGGCCGGTAACAGCTGGCTGGCCAGGGGCAGGGCAGCGGCCAGAAGGCCAGCCTGCTTGAGGAAGGTACGGCGATCGTTCATGAAGGCGCTCGCAGGGTTATCGGGACGAGGTGCTGGCGGGCTGCGCGGCGTTCTGCACCTGCTCCCACACCCGCAGGAAGTTGCCGCCCCAGAGCTTGGCGATATCGGCCTCGGAATAGCCACGGGTGATCAGTTCGGCGGTCACGTTGCGCGCCTCGCTGGCGTCGTGCCAACCGTCGATGCCGCCACCTTCATTGAAGTCCGAACTCAGCCCCACATGGTCGATGCCGACCTTGCGCACCGTATAGTCGATGGCGTCGCCGAAATCCTTGAGCGTGGCCGGCGGCTCTTCGTCGAGGATCCCGTACAGCGCGTTGGCATACTGGCCTACCTTCTGCTCGGGCCAGCCTGCGATGACCGGGTCACCGGGCATCAGCGCGTAGTTGAGGTTGGCCAACGGCGGCAGGTCGTAGCGGGCGCGCAGGGCGTTGAGTTTGTCCTGGGTTTGCGGGCTCAGTGGCTTGAGGTAGGTGGAGAAGGCCACCAACTGAATCACGCCGCCGCTGTCCTTGATCAGTTGCATTTCCTTGTCGGAAAGGTTGCGGGCGATGTCGACCATGGCCCGTGGCGCGGAGTGCGAAGCCACCACGGGGGCGCGGCTAAGGCTGACCGCCTGGGTCAGTGCCTTGCTCGACATCTGCGACACATCAATGATCACGCCCAGGTCATTGAGCCGCTGTACGGCGCGTTTGCCGACCGGCGAAAGGCCATCCAGGGCATCGACGGTGTCATTGAAGAACGGCAGTGGGCGCGAAGAGTCCGCCCAGCTGTTGTTGCCCACGTAACTGAAACCGAACATCCGCACGCCACGTGCGGCCCAGCGGTCCAGCTGATCGATATCGTCGCCCAGGGCATAGGCATTGAGCATGCTGAGAAACACCGCGAACTTGCCTTCGCCCTGCAGGCGCCGCATGTCTTGTGGGGTGTAGGCGATACCGACCTGCTCGGGGAAGTCGCGGACCATGGCATCGATGGCGTTGTAGCGCACTTCCTGGGTGTGGCGTGCGGCTTCGACGAAGCCTGCGGTCGGCCGGTGCGGGCCATCGTCGCCGGTCCAGGATTCGGGCCAGGCGAAGATCGTCAGTGCGGCGCCGGACAGCCGCCCACGGGCGGCCTTGGCCAGGTCGAAACGGCCATTGCCATCCTGGTCGGCTTCGCTGCCTTCTGTGCCGAAGGTCAGCGGCAGGGTGACATGGCTGTCGAACGAGATGATGCGTTCCTGCAGGTCGTTGGCCTGGCGCACCACCTCTCTGGAGTAGCCGGCCGGCGTAGTGAAGTAGTGCCAGACAGCAAGCCCGGCACCTGCGGTTACGGCCGCGGCCAGGCTGATAAACAGGGCTTTTTTCCAGCGTGGAGTCGTCATCTTGGTCTCAGTAGGTTCACCGTCGAGGGATGGGCACAGAGGCCGCCGCTACCTGGAGTGAACGAGCGCGCATTGGCGAAATTTAGCCAGCCGTGGCGGCTTGCTTGCGCCAGCAGCGGTAAATTTCGCGCTGTGTGCAACGTTCTAGCCTTGAACGGGCCGTGCTCCATGGCCGCAATGAATGCACAGGTAGTTGCAATGACGATTTCTCGACGTGGGTTCATCGCCGGTGTGGCATTGACGGGCGTGGTGGTGCCCGGTGCGTTGTATGTACAGCGCCAGCGGGCCGCCGAGGAGTTCCCGGAAACCTCCGGCGAGGCTGTCGTCGAACTGGCCGATACGCACGTGCAGCAGTTGGGCGACACCTTGCGCGGTATCTGGCGCTGGACCCTGCACGGCAAGGACGCGGGCCTTGCAGGGTTGCCTGCAGGTGAGCTGGAGTTGTTCCTGGATGTTGCACCCAGTGGGCGAGCGTTACGCGGCTACCTGGATACCCCCGAGCGCCTGCGCAGCGATGAGCCGCCGCGCTACCGTGTGGTGGGCGACCTGCTGGCGGACAAGCCGGGCACCTTGCGCTGGCGCTTGTTCTCGACCCGGCTGGGTGAAACGCAGGCCCGCTACGAATGCCATATCGTCATCGACGAGGTCTGGGGCCGCTTCGGCAATGCTGGGCCGGCGACCCTCAATGGGCGTATTGCGCAACTGGACCGAGCGTTGTCGTTGCCGGTGCAAGACAATCACTTTCTGGCGCTCAAGCACACTTTCCCCGAGGCGCGCGAGCGCACGCCGTTGAGCCCGCAACTGCTGGCCTGGCTGATTACCCCGGAGCACCGGCTGTTTCACCAGCTGTGGCATGCCTCGCGTGACAAATGGCACAAGCTGGACAAGGACAAGCAGGGCGCCCTGCGCGGCCTGGGCTGGCAGCCGGGGCCGCGTGATCGGGAGCGTGATGCGCGTGGTCGGCACAAGGACCGCAACGGTTCGGGCGAGGACTTCTTTTTCATGCACCGGCACATGCTTGGCAGCGCCCGGGCATTGCAGGACCTGCCTTCATGGACGCGGTTTCCGCAGCCACAGCCGGAGCTTGAGCGCGACCGTGCGGGTTTCGCCCGCTATTTCGACAACCATGACGGCAATGCCTTGCCGCCCACCTGGCTGGCGAGCGGCGACGAGGAATACACCCAGTGGGTGCGCGACATCAAGAACCCGAATACCTACCATGGCAACTTCCAGGTCTGGGAGTCGCGTTACAGCGACCCGGACTACCTGAGCACGCTGACCCTGGGCCAGTTCGGTTCGGAGGTGGAACTGGGCCTGCATGACTGGCTGCACATGCGCTGGGCCTCGGTGCCGCGTGACCCGGTCAACGGCATGCCGGTGCCGACGGCGCGCACGCCCGATGATTTCGCCTTGCGCTGGTTTGCCGCCCAGAATGACTTTCTTGGCGACCCGTTTTCATCCCATGTGAACCCGGTGTTCTGGCAGTTCCATGGCTGGATCGACGACCGCATCGAGGACTGGTTTCGGGCCCATGAGCGGGTTCACCCCGGCCAGGTGCGGCGCCTTGAAATCAATGGCGTGCCCTGGTTTGCGCCTGGGCGCTGGGTCGAGGTGGCGGACCCTTGGCTGGGGCCTGACACGCATGGTTGCTCGACGGTGCCGGGCTTGCGGCCTGGGCGCAGCGTCGAGATGGACCCAGAGACGATGAAGCTGGCCTTGCGCATCATCTACAGTGATGAAGAGCTGTTCGGCAAGTTGCGGCCGAAGGTGCCGCAGCGGCCGTGGTATGCGCGTAATCTCAAGGTGGCGCAGCGGTCGCGTAGTTAACGAAGTTGGTAAGCGCGTTGCCTAGCCGCACGCACAAAGATCGCAAGCGAGTTGCGGCCCCCTGTGGGAGCGCAACTTGCTGGCGGCCTGTGTTCACTGCTCAACCTTCCACCCACCCCCCAACGCTTTGTACAGCGCCACACTCCCTTGCAGCCGTGCCAGGCGCAGTTGCGCCTGCTGGTCCTGGGCCAGGTACAGGGTGCGCTGGGTCTCCAGGGCGCTGAGCAGGGTCTCGGCGCCTGCACCATAGCGCTGCTGGGCCAGGTCGAAGGCCAGGCGCGCCTGTTGCACCTCCTCGTCCTGCCATTGGCGCTGGCGGTCCACGCCGTGAATGGCGTTGAGCGCTTTCTCGACATCGGCGAAACCGGCCAGGATGCTGCCCCGGTAAGTTTCCAGCAACTCGGTTTGCTCGGCTTCTGCCAGGTCGCGTGACGCCCGCAACCGGCCGTTGTTGAAGATCGGCGCGACCAGCCCGGCGCTGAGGGTGTAAAAAGAGCTGTCGAGCACATGGGCAAAGGTATTGGCGCCACTGCCCAGGTTGGCCCCCAGGGTCAGCTTTGGCAGCATCGCGGCCCTGGCCACCTGCACGTTGGCGCTGGCCGCAGCCAGTCGCGCTTCGGCAGCGGCGATGTCCGGGCGACGGGCCAGCAGTTCGCTAGGGACGCCGCTGCCAATCGACGGCCACTGCAGCGCATCGAACGCTTCACGGCTGGGTGGCAGGGCCTGGACCGGGTCGCCAAGCAGGGTGGCCAGGGTCACCCGGCTGTCCTGCCACTTCTGTTCGAGCAATGGCACCTGCCGCTCCTGGGCGGCCACCAGGCTGCGTTGCTGGGCCAGTTCCAGGCGAGTGGCCGAGCCGGTGCGCTGGCGGGCTTCGACCAGGCCCAGCACATCCCGTGCATTGCGCAGGTTGAGCTTGGCGATGTGTACCTGTTCTGCAAGGGCCAGGCCTTGCAGGTAGCTGTCGGCCACGGCGCTGACCAAGGTCAGTTCGACCGTCTGCCGATCGAAGCGGCTGGCGTCGAGGCTGCTCAACGCGCTGGCCCGGGTTGCACGCAGGCCGCCCCAGAAATCGATCTCGTAGGCGGCGCTGAGCTTCAGGTCGAACGAGGTGCTGGTGCGCTCGCTGCTGCTGACGTCCAGCTGGTCGTTGCCTTGGCCATGCAACAGGCGCTGGCGACTGCCATCCAGGCCCAGGTTCAGTTCGGGGAGCAACGGCGCACCTGCAATGACCGCCTGGGCTTGGGCTTGGCGCACCCGCGCCGTGGCGGCCGCCAGGTCATAGGCGTTGAGCCGGGCGCGCTCGACCAGGCGGTCCAGTTCGTTGCTGGCGAAGGCACGCCACCACTGGGTTGAAGGCAGCGGGGTCGATGACGGTTCGACCTCGCCTTGCCAGGCGTGCGGTGCGCCAATCCCGCTTTCGGGCGTGGGCGGCGTGCTGCAAGCGGCAAGGCTCAGGCACAAGGTCAACAGGCTGATACGGCTGGGCAAGGTCATGGATTATTCGCTGGTAAGGGCTTTGACCGGGTCGAGTTGGGCGGCTTTGCGGGCCGGCATGAAGCCGAACACGATGCCGGTAACGACAGCGCAGGCGAACGCGCCGAATATGGCAGGCAGGGCGAAGGCCACGGCAACCTCGGCCAGCATCAGGGCGCCGCCGATGGCCAGGGCCAGGACGATGCCGGCCACGCCGCCGACCATCGATAGCATCACGGCCTCGCTGAGAAACTGCCGCAGGATGTCGCGCTGGCGTGCGCCGGTGGCCATGCGGATGCCAATTTCACGGGTGCGCTCGCGCACGGTCATGAGCATGATGTTCATCACCCCGATGCCGCCCACCAACAACGAAATCGCAGCGATCGCGCCCAGCATCAGTGACAGGCTGTTCTGCGTGCGGGCTTCGGCCTGGATCAGTGCGGCGTCGTTGGTCAGCTCGAAATCCTGGCGGCCCTGGTGGCGCTGGCGCAACAAGTGATCGATGGCCACTTCGGCTTCGTTGACCCGGGTCGAGTCGTGGGCGGCGACGGCGATGTAGTCTGGGTCGCGCTGGCCGAACAGGCGGATAGCCGCGGCGGAGTAGGGCACCGCGATGCGTCCGTCGCTGTCCTGGTCGCCGGAACTGGCGCCTTTGCCCGCGAGAATGCCAACGACCTGGAAGGGTACATTGCCGATCAGGATGTATTGCCCCAGCGGGTCACGCCCGGGGTCGAGCATCTTCTCCCGCACCTTCTGGCCGATCACCGCCACGGGTGCGGCACTGGCTTCGTCGGCCTCGCTGTAGAAGGCGCCCTCGACCGCCGGCCAGTTGAAGATCTCCGGGAACCAGATGTTGTTGCCGCCGACATAGAACTGTTGGCTGTTGTTGCCGTGGCGCACCATCAGCTTGTCGCCGATTACTGGCATGACGTGCTTGACCTGGGGCAGTTCACCGATGGCCGCGACGTCGTCGAGGGTGATGGTGCCGGCCTGTTCACCCAGGGTTGCCGGTTTGCCATTGAGGTAGAGGACGTTCGAGCCAAACGCCGCCATTTGCGCCATGACCTGGCGCTTGCTGCCTTCGCCGACGGCGAGCATGACTACCACTGAGGCCACCCCGATGACGATGCCGAGCAAGGTCAGGGCGGTGCGAAAGCGGTTGACCCACATCACCCGCCAGGCGGCCTGCAGGGCCTCGAACAGTTCACCTTTCCAGGCCCCGCGCAGGGTTGCGCCACGGTCCAGGCGCTGGCGCAGGTCGTCGGCCTGTAGCCCTTGGTTTGTATGGGGCGGAGGCTGCTCGGCGGCCGAATCGCTGATGATCAGGCCATCGCGGATTTCAATGACCCGCTGCGCCCGCGCCGCCACTTCGCGGTCGTGGGTGATCAGGATGATCACATGGCCTTGGCTGGCCAGTTCGTCGAGCAGCGCCATGACTTCGGTGCCGCTGTGGCTGTCGAGCGCGCCGGTAGGTTCGTCGGCGAGGATGATGTGGCCACCGTTCATCAACGCCCGCGCAATCGATACGCGCTGTTGCTGGCCGCCGGACAGCTGATGCGGGCGGTTGCCCGTGCGGCTCGCCAGGCCCAGGCGGGTGAGCAGGGCGGTAGCGCGCGCGTGGCGCTCGCTGGCGTCGATGCCGGCATAAATGGCCGGCATCTCGACGTTCTCCTGGGCCGAGCCCGAGGGAATCAGGTGGTAGCCCTGGAATACGAAGCCAAAGGCTTCGCGGCGTAACCAGGCCAGCTCGTCGCTGCCCAGTTCGGCGACGTCCTTGCCTGCAAAACGGTAGTGCCCGGCGGTGGGCCGGTCGAGGCAGCCGAGGATGTTCATCAGCGTCGATTTGCCTGAACCGGATGCGCCGACAATGGCGACGAACTCGCCGGGGTGGATGCTCAGGCTGATGCCCTGGAGGATGTCGACCTTGGGGGTATCGACGCCGCCGTAGGATTTACGGATG
Source organism: Pseudomonas putida (assembly GCF_025905425.1). Taxonomy (NCBI): domain Bacteria; kingdom Pseudomonadati; phylum Pseudomonadota; class Gammaproteobacteria; order Pseudomonadales; family Pseudomonadaceae; genus Pseudomonas; species Pseudomonas putida. The sequence goes on from NZ_CP109603.1 coordinate 979,682, forward strand.
TCGATCAGTTCGATCAGGGGCGTAGTCATTCAACCTCCGCTGACGCTGGGGGCGCCGATCACCAGGCGCTCGCCTTCGCTGAGGCCGTCAAGTACCTGCACCCGCAGCCGGTCGCTCAGGCCGGTCTGGACTTGGCGCTGTTCCACTTCGCCTTTGCTGTTGAGTACCCGGGCGAGGCGCAAGCCATCGCTGTCGTCCAGCGCGGCAAGCGGCACGGTCAGCACCTGGCTGGCCTGGCCTGCGACAAAGAACACCTGTGTGGTCATCTCGGCCATCAGGGCGCCATCCGGGTTGTCGACATCCAGCAGCACGGTGTACTGCACCACTTGGCTGCCGGTGGTGCCATTGGTGGCGCTGGTCGGGCTTCCGCCCCCTTGGCTGCTCTGGTCCAGCGGCTTGGGCGGGATCGGCAAAATCTGCCGGACCGTACTGGTCCAGCGGCGCTTGCCGCCGGCCAAGGTGGTGAAGTAGGCGGTCATGCCGGGTTTGACCTTGCCGATGTCAGCTTCCGACACCTGGGCCCAGACGGTCATGGGCGAGAGCCTGGCGATGCGCAGGATCAAGGGGGTCTGCTGTTGGGCGTTAAGGGTCTGGCCTTCTCGGGCATCGACCGCCACCACGGTGCCGTCCATGGGCGCATAGATGCGCGTGTAGCCCAGTTCTGCCTCGTCGCTGCGCAGGTTGGCCTGGGCCTGACGGATCTGCGCCTGGAACATGTCGATACGGGCCTGGGTCACCTTGAGCTGGGCATCGGCCGTCTGCACGTCTTCGTCACGGGTCGCGCCGGCGGCGGCCAGGTCGCGCTGGCGCTTGAGCTGCTGTTGGGCCAATTGAAACTGTGCGCGCTGCTCGGCCAACTGGGCCTTGAGGTTGTCAATCGAATAGCGCCCGGCATCGAGCCTGGCTTGCTGGGTGGACGGGTCGATCTCGACCAGCAACTGGCCCTTGCGCACCTGGTCGCCGGTTTCAACGTGCAGCTTGTGGATCTGTCCAGAGGCTTGGGCGCCCACGTCGACGTAACGCCGCGGTTGCAGCGTGCCCAGGGCGGTGACGCTGCTTTCGATATCGGCTCGGGTGACGGCGACCGTGCTGATCGGCTGCGCGCCGAAGGGCAAGGTCTTCCAGGCCAGCAAACTGCCCAGGCTCAGGGCAAGGCCACCGAGCAGTATCCGACGGCGGTTGTGGGGTAAACGTCGCATGCAGACTTCCAGCCAGGAGTGAAGGCCACGCGCCGAAAAGCGGCGCGTACTGAGGTCCCAGATAGACGAAGGCTAGCGAGACGGATTTAGCGTACAGGGCTGGAGGATGTCGTGTTGCTGAGAATAATTATAATTTGTAAGATCGCACGTTGACATCACTTCGGTCCTGCGCAGCTTTGCGAAAGGCTTCCAGACAAAAGCTGCAGGGCCCTCTCAGGTAACGTCGTGGAACATTACTATCGCGAACTGGTGGGCTTTCTTTCCGCGCGCCTGGGCAGTCGTCAGGCAGCCGAAGACGTTGCGCACGATGCTTATCTGCGGGTGCTGGAGCGTACCGATGCGCAGCGGATCGAGCATCCGCGTGCCTTCCTTTACCGCACCGCGCTTAATCTGGTGGTCGATCGTCACCGGCGCCATCAGGTGCGCCAGGCCGAGCCATTGGAAGTGCTGGACAGCGACGAGCGCTGGCATAGCCCTGCGCCCAGCCTCGACATCCAGCTTGACCAGCGTCTGGCGCTGATGCAGCGCGCCCTGGATGAACTGGGCAAGGTCTGTCGAGATTGCTTCCTGCTGCGCAAGCTCGATGGCCTGTCGCATCAGCAGATCGCCGAGCGCCTGGGGGTGTCCCGCAGCGTGGTGGAAAAACACATCGTCAATGCCATGAAGCACTGCCGTGTGCGCATGCGCGAGTGGGAATCTTGAAAGCCCGACTAAAAGACAGATGAAAATTCCGTCAGCCCGCGACTTGATTTATGCGGCTTTCCCGACAACTATCAAGAGAGACCCCAGCCAGGCATAGCTTTGGCGATTGCCGTTACTGGCGCAGTATGGTCAGGGAGTGTCCCTTATTACCTAACTGCCCAGGTCCGATAATGGCAAACAAGACCCTGCGCATCCTCATCGCCGACGAGCATCCGTGCCAGCGCTTGCAGCTGGAAAAACTGCTCAATGGCCTGGGCTATTACCGGATTGCGCCCGTGGACAGCTTCGAGGAACTGCAGCGCCTGGTGCACTGTGCCTTGCAGCCCTTTCATCTGCTGCTGGGCAACATTGAACTGGCCAGCCACGTCGGCGTCGACCTGGCACGCTTCTGCCGGGTCAGTACGCAGATCCAGCATGCCTTGCTTTATCACTCCCAGCAGTTGAAAGTGCCCGCGGTGCCGCAGACCGAGCGCCAGGCCGTCAGCGTGAGCCTGCCGCAGGCACCGGATAACGAGGCGCTTGAGTCGTTCATGGCGATCATCGACGCGCCGCTGCTGGTGAGCAAACTGCCCCTGCCTGTGGCGGCACCAGCCAGCTCGCCGCGCCCACGCCCACGGGCGAACTTCGCCCACACGGTCTTCAGCCGCTAGCGCCGATACAGGCAGGGCAAGGCAGGGATTTGCTATCCTCTTGCCCTTTGCCGATCTGCGGACCCTGCCATGACTGCCATCGATACCGTTCGCCCGCCCCGTTTCAGCCGTGGCGACCACCGGACCCTGGGGCTGGCGGCACTGGGTGGCGCGCTGGAAATCTACGATTTCATCATCTTCGTGTTCTTCGCCCTGACCCTGAGCAAGTTGTTCTTCCCGCCAGAGATGCCCGAATGGCTGCGTCTGCTGCAAAGCTTCGGGATCTTCGTCACGGGCTACCTGGCGCGGCCGCTGGGCGGCATCCTGATGGCGCATTTTGCCGATCATCTGGGGCGCAAACGGGTATTCAGCCTGAGCATCCTGATGATGGCCCTGCCGTGCCTGCTGATCGGCGTGATGCCGACGTATGCCGACATCGGCTATGCCGCGCCACTGATCCTGCTGGCGCTGCGCATTCTGCAGGGGGCAGCGGTAGGGGGCGAAGTGCCGAGCGCCTGGACGTTCGTTGCCGAGCACGCGCCACCGGGTCGGCGTGGCTATGCCCTGGGCTTCCTGCAGGCCGGGCTAACCTTCGGCTACCTGCTGGGCGCGCTGACGGCCACGCTGCTGGCGCAGGTGTTCACACCCGAGGAAATTCTCGACCATGCCTGGCGTTACCCTTTCCTGCTCGGTGGGGTGTTTGGTGTGATTGGTGTGTGGCTGCGCCGTTGGCTTAGCGAGACGCCGGTGTTTCTGGCCCTGCGCGAGCGCCGGGAGCCGCCGGTGGCGTTTCCGCTGCGGCGTGTGCTGGGCGAACATCGCCGGGCGCTGATCCCGGCTGCGCTGTTGACCTGTGTGTTGACGTCGGCCGTGGTGGTACTGGTGGTGATTACCCCGACGGTGATGCAGCAGCGCTTTGGCATGACGGCCGGGCACACCTTCGCCTTGAGCAGTGCAGGCATCGTTTTCTTGAATATCGGCTGCGTGCTGGCTGGCCTGCTGGTTGATCGCTTGGGCGCCTGGCGTGCGCTGATGATCTATAGCCTACTGCTGCCGGTGGGCATCGGCGTGTTGTATGCAAGCCTGGTGGGGCAGTGGGGCGCAACCTGGCTGGCTTATGCAGTGGCAGGGTTGAGCTGTGGCGTGGTGGGCGTGGTGCCGTCGGTGATGGTCGGGCTGTTCCCTGCGCAGATCCGGGTGTCGGGCATTTCCTTCACCTATAACGTCGCCTATGCCCTGTGGGCCAGCACCACGCCGCTGGCGCTGATCGCCTTGATGCCCTGGAGCCCGTGGGTGTGTGTCGGTTTTTGTCTGATCATGGGCGTGGTGGGGCTGCTCACTGCCCTGTACTTCGGGCGTCGCGAGCCCTTGGCGTTTGCGGCGGAGCCGATGCCGATCATGTGCGGTGACAAATGAGCCAGTAGCGGCTGGCAGGTGGTGAGGCAGACTTCCGGGTGGGGGCTATTGGAATAACCTATTAGCAAAATTTAACCTGGAAGGTTAATTTCTCATGGAAAAGAGAACGCCTCATTGCCCACTGGAGTTGATAAGGGCACTGGTCGGTGCTGGACGTATCAGCCCGACAACAGCCTCATTGCGAGGCGCCCAGGCATTAGGGATGGAATACCCGGACATGCTCGATGTCATCAATGGCTTGGAGCGCAGAGACTTTTACAAAAGCATGACCAGCTATGTTGATCATCGCGTTTGGCAGGATGTTTATCGTCCGCTTACGGTCAAGGGATACGTGTACCTTAAACTGTCTGTGGTGGACGACGTTCTCATCGTGTCTTTCAAGGAGATGTAACCATGAGATGCCCAATCTGCGGCGGTGCGGAGCTAGCGCCCGACACTCAGGACATGCCCTATCGATACAAGGGTGAGGCGACCCTCATCCCGAATGTCAGTGGCGACTACTGTTCTGCCTGTGGAGAGGCGGTGCTGAGCCATGATGAAGCCATGCGCATCAGTGACCTGATGTCGGCGTTCAATCGCCAGGTCAACGCTGCGGCGGTCGACCCTGGTTTCATCGTCTCAGTGCGCAAGAAATTCGATCTCGACCAGCGCGAGGCAGGGGAGATCTTCGGGGGTGGCGTCAATGCGTTCTCCCGCTACGAAAACGGTAAAACGAGACCGCCGGTGGCGCTGGTCAAGCTGTTCAAACTGCTGGACCGCCACCCTGAACTGTTCGAAGAGGTACGCACTGCCTGATGCGGGTAGGCAATAAAAAGCCCCCGGCTCTCACGAGGCGGGGGCTTTTTGTTGCCGCAAGGGCAGGGGGCCTTACATGTTCGGGTAGTTCGGCCCGCCGGCGCCTTCAGGGGTGACCCAGGTGATGTTCTGGGCGGGGTCCTTGATGTCGCAGGTCTTGCAGTGCACGCAGTTCTGCGCGTTGATCTGGAAGCGTTTGCTGCCGTCTTCGTTGCTGACTACTTCATACACACCTGCTGGGCAGTAACGCTGGGCCGGCTCGTCGTACAGCGGCAGGTTGCTGGCGATCGGGATGTTCGGGTCGGTCAGCTTCAGGTGGCAAGGTTGCTCCTCTTCATGGTTGGTGCTGGAGAGGAATACCGAGCTGAGCTTGTCGAAGCTGAGCTTGCCGTCTGGTTTCGGGTAGTCGATCTTTTTCGACTCCGCCGCGAGCTTGAGGCAGGCGTAGTCCGGCTTGGTATCGTGCAGGGTGAACGGCAGCTTGCCGGCGAACCAGTTTTGGTCGACATAGTTGAATGCCGCACCGAGCAATGGGCCGAACTTGTGCATGGCCGGGCCAAAGTTACGGCTGGCGAACAATTCTTCGTGAAGCCAGCTGGCCTTGAACGCGGTGACGTAGCCATTGAGCTGGTCGCCGCCCTCGCTACCGGCGATCAAGGCGTCTGCTACGGCTTCAGCGGCAAGCATGCCGGATTTCATCGCCGTGTGGCTGCCTTTGATCTTGGCCACGTTCATGGTGCCCAAATCGCACCCGATCAGCGCACCGCCGTTGAAGACCATCTTCGGCAGTGAGTTGATACCGCCTTTGGCCAAGGCGCGGGCGCCGTAGCTGATGCGCTTGCCGCCTTCAAGGTACTGGCTGATCACGGGGTGGTGCTTCAGGCGCTGGAACTCATCGAACGGCGACAGGTAGGCATTGCTGTAGGAAAGATCGACGATCAGACCCACCACCACCTGGTTATTTTCCAGGTGGTACAGGAACGAACCACCGGTGTTCTCGGTACTCACCACGTCCAGCGGCCAACCGGCGGTGTGCACCACCAGGCCCTGCTGGTGCTTGCTTGGGTCGATTTCCCAGATTTCCTTGAGGCCGATGCCGTAGTGCTGGACATCGGACTCGCTGTCGAGGTTGAAGCGCTTGATCAACTGCTTGCCGATATGGCCACGGCAACCCTCGGCGAACAGGGTGTACTTGGCGCGCAGTTCCATGCCTGGGGTGTACAGGCCGTCTTTCGGGTTGCCTTCGCGGTCGACACCCAGGTCGCCGGTGACGATGCCGCGAACCACGCCGTTCTCGTCGAACAACGCTTCCTGGGCAGCGAAGCCTGGGTAGATTTCCACGCCCAGGTTCTCGGCCTGCTGGGCCAGCCAGCGGCACAGGTTGCCCAGGGAGATGATGTAGTTGCCCTGGTTGTGCATGGTCTTGGGCACGAACAGGTCAGGGACTTTGACCGAGCTGCCAGCGTCCTTGAGCACATAGATATCGTCGCGCTTGACCTCGGTGTTCAGCGGCGCGCCCAGTTCCTTCCAGTCAGGGAACAGTTCGTTCAGGGCGCGCGGCTCGAACACCGCGCCGGAGAGGATGTGTGCACCGACTTCAGAGCCTTTTTCGACCACGCAGACGCTGATCTCGCTACCGGCTTCGGCGGCCTTCTGCTTCAGGCGGCAGGCGGCGGACAGCCCCGCCGGGCCGGCGCCGACGATGACCACGTCGAATTCCATGTATTCGCGTTCCACTGGTTCTCTCCTACTCATCAAGGCTCGTGCTGTTGCTTTGTCTTATGGGTGTGGGGTGATCATGCGCACCACGCTTCACGGGAGCGGAGCTGTAGCAGCGCAGAGGATGGACTACACCGTTTTGTCTTGGCCGCGCATTATATCTACACCACTTGGCGGGTCCAATACAAACGTTTGTTTGAATTTGCCGCAGGCCAATAAAATCACAGGAGTGCGGCTGGAGGGTGACCGATTTGCCGTATTGACCGGATTGGGTGTTGCGGTCAAGATACGAGCGGTTTTACGTTCGCCGTAGGCTTGCCGCCGGGCGCAGGTACACCTCTAAAGACCAGGTGTGGGGTAGGGCTTTCGGGCCAATTCACGGTTTGTAGTGGAGTTTACACGCCACCACAGAAAATGACCCGCGGGTATTTACCGCAAGCGTCTCGAAAAGACTGCTCGGTCACCATGAAGTTTGCGCCTCCCGGTACGTTTTTAGAGGTGCCCTTGTACCCACGCGCATCGCCGGGCATGTCCCCAGGCGACTTTCTATTCACCGGAGAGTAACGAGGAATCCATGAAGGTTCTTGTAGCTGTCAAACGAGTGGTCGACTACAACGTCAAGGTTCGCGTCAAAGCGGACAACTCCGGCGTCGACCTTGCAAACGTCAAGATGTCCATGAACCCCTTCTGCGAAATCGCCGTTGAGGAAGCCGTACGCCTGAAAGAGAAGGGCGTTGCGACCGAGATCGTCGTGGTTTCCGTCGGCCCGACCACTGCCCAGGAGCAACTGCGTACCGCCCTGGCCCTGGGTGCCGACCGCGCCATCCTGGTAGAAGCCGCTGATGAACTGAACTCCCTGGCCGTGGCCAAGGCGCTCAAGGCCGTTGTCGACAAAGAGCAGCCACAGCTGGTCATCCTCGGCAAGCAAGCGATCGACAGCGACAACAACCAGACCGGCCAGATGCTGGCCGCGCTGACCGGCTACGCCCAAGGTACCTTCGCCTCCAAGGTGGAAGTCGCTGGCGACAAGCTGAACGTCACCCGTGAAATCGATGGCGGCCTGCAGACCGTATCGCTGAGCCTGCCTGCTATCGTCACCACCGACCTGCGCCTGAACGAGCCGCGCTACGCGTCGCTGCCGAACATCATGAAGGCCAAGAAAAAGCCGCTGGAGACCGTAACGCCAGACGCGCTGGGCGTATCGCTCGCTTCCACCAACAAGACCCTGAAAGTCGAAGCGCCAGCTGCACGCAGCGCGGGTATCAAGGTCAAGTCGGTGGCCGAACTGGTCGAGAAGCTGAAGAACGAAGCGAAGGTAATCTAAATGACTATCCTGGTTGTCGCTGAATACGAGAACGGTGCTGTAGCCCCGTCCACCCTGAACACTGTCGCCGCAGCCGCCAAGATCGGTGGTGATGTGCATGTGCTGGTCGCTGGCCAGAACGTCGGCGGTGTTGCCGAATCCGCTGCCAAGATCGCCGGTGTTGCCAAGGTACTGGTTGCTGACAACGCAGCCTACGCCCATCTGCTGCCGGAAAACGCCGCGCCGCTGATCGTCGAGCTGGCCAAGGGCTACAGCCACGTGCTGGCCCCGGCCACCACCAACGGCAAGAACATCCTGCCGCGCGTCGCCGCTCTGCTGGACGTCGACCAGATTTCCGAGATCATCTCGGTCGAATCGTCTGACACCTTCAAGCGCCCGATCTACGCCGGTAACGCCATTGCCACCGTGCAATCGAGCGCTGCGGTCAAGGTCATCACCGTGCGTACCACCGGTTTCGACGCAGTCGCTGCCGAAGGTGGTTCCGCCTCGGTTGAAGCCGTTGCTGCCGCCCATGACGCTGGCAAGTCGTCCTTCGTTGGCGAAGAGCTGGCCAAGTCCGATCGCCCAGAGCTGACCGCTGCCAAGATCGTCGTTTCCGGCGGCCGTGGCATGGGCAACGGTGACAACTTCAAGCACCTGTACAGCCTGGCCGACAAGCTCGGCGCCGCCGTGGGTGCCTCGCGCGCCGCGGTCGACGCAGGCTTCGTGCCCAACGACATGCAGGTCGGCCAGACCGGCAAGATCGTTGCGCCGCAGTTGTACATCGCCGTCGGTATCTCGGGCGCGATCCAGCACCTGGCCGGCATGAAAGACTCCAAAGTGATCGTTGCGATCAACAAGGACGAAGAAGCGCCGATCTTCCAGGTCGCCGACTACGGCCTGGTTGCCGACCTGTTCGAAGCGGTTCCGGAGCTGGAAAAGCTGGTCTGATCCGCCTGCTTCACTTATAAAGAAGCCCGGCCCTCGTACTGAGGGCCGGGTTTTTTTATGGATTTCAGGGTGTCACGGCTAGGAGTGAGCATGAGGTTTTGCAAAGCGGGCGGAGTACTGGCATGCATGGCGGCGTTGCTGTCGCCGGTCGCGATGGCGGCAGGCAAGTGCGAGCGTCTGATCGCGACCGGCAGCCCCGATGCACCGCCCTATTCCTGGCAGGATCCAAAGGACCCCAAACACCTGATCGGGGCCAATGTCGATCTGTTGCAACAGGTGGCCAGCGAATTGGGTGTCAAGGTTGAGGTGCTGAGTGCCGGGCGCCGCGATCAGGCCCTGGAGGAGGTGCGCAGCGGCCGCATGGACCTGCTGCTCGATACCCCTCTGCAGGTTGGGCAACTGACCGCGCTGGACTATATCCACCCACCCTTGCAGTTGAACGAATACCTGGTCTGGACGCGTCACGACGCCGAACTGGCGTTCGACGGCCCGGCGGACCTGGCCAAGTATCAGGGCGGCGTGTCCGAGCGCGCACGCCTGACCCCTGCCTTTGAAGCCTTTGCCAAAGCCCATCTGAAGTTGCAGCCGGCGCAAAACCTGACCCAGGCATTCCAGAAGCTGGTGTTAGGGCAGGTGGATTATGTGCTCGCCGGGCGCTACTCGGGCATGGCCATGACCCAGAGCCTGGGTATGGGCAACAACCTGATTGCCCGCGGTCTGCCGGTCGATCGCCCTGGGCTGTACCTGGCCGTGTCGCACAACTCGGCGTGCAATGACAGCTGGCTGCGTGGGCAACTGGCGAAAAAACTGACAGAATTGCCGATCTCCGGTGCGTCCGAGGCTGTGCTGCAACGTAATGTCGAGCGCTGGAAGGCGCAGATGCAGGTGCCGCTGGACGCCCCCAAACACTAGGAAGATTGCGTGAGAATCCAACCACTAATCCTTGCTCTGGCCATGCTCGGCCTGGCGGGTTGCGCCAACGACCCGGCGCCGAACGAGCAACTGCGCATTTCCGAGCAGGCGCTGGAGCAGGCCAAGGCGGTCGGCGCCACCGAGCAGGTCGAAGCGCTGAAGCTGGCCGAAGACAAGCTCGCCCGGGCCAAGACCAACATGCTCACCGAAGATTATCGCGATGCGCGCATGCGTGCCGAGCAGGCCGAGCTGGATGCACGCCTGGCCGAGGCCCAGGTGTTGAACCAGAAGAGTGAAGAGCAGCTGCAACTGCTGCAGTCGCGGGTCAAGCGCCTGCGCAAACAGCTGGAGGTGCAGCCATGATGCGCTCCACACCAATGGCCGCGCTGGTGTTGCTGGCGTTGACGGCGGGGTTGCAGGGCTGCGCCAGCCAACGCAGCGAGGCGGCACTGGATGAAGCCAGCGCCACCTTCCAAAAGGTCAAGGACGACTCCGACGTGCTGCGCAGCGCGCCGCGCGACGTGATCCGCGCGGGTGAGTCGCTGGCACGGGCCGAGCGCCTGTCCAGTTACATCGGCACCGGCACCGATGTGCGCCATTACGCCTACCTGAGCCAGCGCTACAGCGAAATTGCCAGCGAGCACGCCAAGCTCGCGCTTAACCAGGAGCGCCAGGCCAAGCTCGACCTTGAGCGTCAACGCCTGCAATTGGCGCTGCGTGAGGCCAAGCTGGCCAGCGTGCAGCAGCAAGGCAAGTGGGTCGAATCGCAGATCGCCGCGTTGGCCTCGGAGCAGACCGACCGTGGCCTGGTGATGACCCTGGGCGATGTGCTGTTCGACACCGGGCGTGCTGACCTCAAGAACTCGGCCAGCCGTACCGTGCTCAAGCTGGTGCAGTTCCTTCAGCTCAATCCGCGCCGGATCGTACGTATCGAGGGTTACACCGACAGCACCGGTGCCTCGGAAGACAACCTCAAGCTCTCGCGTGATCGGGCGCAGGCAGTGGCCGATATGCTGGTCGACCTGGGTATCGACGAAAAGCGTCTGCAGGTTGAAGGTTACGGGGACCAGTACCCGATCGAGGCCAATGCCTCGGAGCGGGGCAGGGCGCAGAATCGTCGGGTAGAAATCGTCTTCTCTGACGACAAGGGCAAGCTCGCGCCGGCGCGCTGATCTCGCTGGCGGTTGGTTCTCCTTGCAGGTGATTGAACCTGATCATTGTGGGAGCGGGCGTGCCCCGCGAATGGGGCAAGCCCGCTCCCACAGGTTAACCCACTCTCCAGTCCCCTCTGTTGCCTGCCAGTTGTCGGTGAGTGGGCCGGCTCGCTTGTCTGGATGCTGTCCTGGCATTGTATTGTTGGCTATTCTGCAATCTGTCCCAGTACACTTCGCAACTGTTACGGTATTCTCTGCCGTCAGTGTGTCGCACAAGAATAACGAGCCCGTCCGCGCGTCGAGATATCGCCATGACCAACCTGCTGCTATACCAGCGTATCGCCCAGCAACTGGCCGAGGACATCCGTCGCGGTGTCTACCAGCCAGGCGAGCGCGTACCCTCCGTGCGTAAGATGAGCGCCCAGCTCAACGTCAGCCATGCCACGGTGCTGCAGGCCTATGCCAATCTCGAAGACCAGGGGCTGATCCGTGCGCGTCCGCAGTCGGGGTATTACGTTCACCAAACCCCGGCCCTGACTGCGCAGACGCCGGACATCGCCCGTGTGGAGCGCCCTGGCCTGGTGACCCGGGCCAGCATCATCCAGCAGGTATTGACCGAGGCCCGCCGCGATGGCGTGTTCCCGTTCGGTGCGGCGGTTCCCCATGTGGACTACCTGCCGGTGCGTGCCCTGCACCAGCAGATTGCCAAGGTGACCCGCTTCCATAGCCCGCGCGCTTTCAGCTACATGTTCAGCCCAGGCTTCGAGCCGCTGCGCCGGCAGATCGCCATTCGCATGCGCGATGCGGGGGTGCTGGTTGACCCGCGTGAAGTCATCGTGACCCATGGTTGTGTCGATGCGTTGCAGATGTCCCTGCGGGTGCTGACCCGCCCGGGGGATCTGATCGCTGCCGAATCGCCGACCTATTACGGTTTGCTGCAGTTGGCCGATTTGCTGGGCCTGAAAGTCATCGAGATCCCCAGCGATCCGTCCACCGGCGTCAGCCTTGAGGCCTTGCAGCTGGCGGCCAACCAGTGGTCGATCAAGGCGCTGGTGCTGACGGCGCGCCTGAGCAACCCGTTGGGCGGCACTATCCCCGAGGAGCGGCAGAAGCAGTTGCTGCGTCTGGCTTCGGACTTCGATATTCAGATCATCGAAGACGACATCTATGGCGAGCTGATGTTCGAGCAGGGCAAGACCAAGGCGCTCAAGGCATTCGATCGACTGGATCGAGTGATCTACTGCTCAAGCTTTTCCAAGACGCTGTCGCCGGGTGTGCGTGTCGGCTGGATGGTGGCGGGGCGCTACCAGGAGGAAATCCAGCGCCTGCAGACGTTCACCACCCATTCGGCATGCAGTGTGACGCAGATGGGGGTGGCTGCTTACCTGGAGAACGGCGGCTATGACCGCCATCTGCGCTACATCCGCCAGGAATACCGCAAAAACCTCAGCGCCTACCAGCTGGCGGTGCAGCAGCACTTCCCCGAAGGCACTCAGATGACTCGCCCAACGGGGGGGTTCATTCTGTGGGTGAGCCTGCCGGGGCGCGTCAATACCCAGGATCTGCATGTGCGGGCGCTGGAGCAGGGCATCAGTATTGCGCCAGGGTTGATCTTCAGTAACACCGAACAGTTCAACCACTGCATCCGGCTTAACTGCGGGATTCCGTGGAATAAAGAAGCCGAGAGGGCGGTGATTACCCTTGGCCTGTTGGCTCAGCAATTGTGCAGGGAGACTACGGGTTCGCTTTTGTAGGCTTGCCAGGCGCTGACGGAACAGGGAGCATACGCATTTTCCCAGCCTGACTGTCGATGTCCATGAAACTGTTGCGCTGTATCGCCCTGAGCTTTTGCCTCGCACCGCTCTGCCACTTCAGCAATGTGGCCCAGGCTGCACAGCTTGCTGCAGAGGCGCGTGCTCCCCAAACCAAGCCTGTGCAGAAGGCCGCAGCCAAGCCTGTGACCAAGCAGGCTGCCAGCAAGGCCAAGGCAAAGCCTGTGCGCAAGCCGGCCAGCAAACAGGTCAGTAAGGCGGTAGCCAAGCCGTTGCCCAAACCTAAGCTGGACCTGAGCCTGCCTGTCGAAATGGTCAATGACCTTGAGCCTAATGTGGGCAATTCGACCACGCGGCGCAAACCTTTGCTGCCCGCCATGTTCACCGAAAAGCCGCCAACTAATGAAAGCCCGTTCCAGCTCAACGGCCGATTGATCAGCAACGAAATGCAGCTGCAATTGCGCAACGAGAGCCGCCACGATGTGGAAGGGGCGGCGATCGAATTCGAGTACCGTCAGTAGCCAATGAACTGACTGCCGGGTCACGGCAGATTTCATCGGGCCAGTAATTTCAAACGCACGTTTGAGCGGTTACTATCCGGGGACGTTCGTCCCGTTTTGCTCCAGGGGGACCTGATTTTGGTGAATAGCCATGAATTGCCGTGAGGGTTGCGGTGCTTGCTGCATCGCCCCGTCCATCAGCTCTGCAATGCCGCGCATGCCTCATGGCAAGCCGGCGGGTGAGCGCTGCCTGCACCTGACTGTCGACAACCTCTGCGACCTGTTCGGCAAGCCCGAGCGCCCGGCGGTGTGCGGCGGTTTCAAGGCGGATGTCGAGGTGTGCGGCAGTGATCGCGATGAGGCAATCAGGATTCTCGGCTGGTGGGAGCAGATGACGGCGGCGTGACAGGCTGGATCTTCGACAACAAGGATAAAGATGATGAGATCGTTCAAGCGTATTGCACTGCTGTGTGGCATGGGGGTGTTGCTGGCGCCCGCGGCCTGGGCCGAGAACTGGCAGGTGGCCAAGGACGAGGATGGGATCAAGGTTTCCCTCAGTGAGGTAGCGGGCTCCAAGTACAAGGCTTACCGCGGTGTCACTGTGATCAAGGCGCCACTGGCCAAGGTCCAGGCGCTGCAAGAGGATGTGGTCGGGGCTTGTGCCTGGGTCCACGAGTGCAAATTGCAGAAACTGCTCAAGCGTGAAGGCGACCAGAGCTGGACCTACACCCAGTTCAACACGCCATGGCCAGTGACGCCGCGCGATTCGGTGCTGCGTGTCACCACGGTAAAGGACGCGGATGGCAGTCTGACGCGCAACCTGAAGGAAGAGCCGGCCTATATCCCGGACGAGAAGGGGTTTGTGCGGGTGGCGAAAGTCGAGGGCTTCTGGAAGTTGGTGCCCAAGGGCGACACTACAGAAGTGACCTATCAGGTGCACACCGAGCCGGGTGGCAGTGTGCCGGCGATGGTGGCCAACAAGTTCGTGGTCGATGCGCCGTTCAATACCCTGAAAGCCTTGCGTGAGCGGGCTGAGAAAAACTGAGGTTTCGTGCTGCTTGTTCTGGCCTCTTCGCGGGCAAGCACGCTCCCACAAGTGCCTCACGATCTTCGGTACCTCTGTGGGGGCGGGTTTGCCCGCGAAGAGGCCGGTACAGGAAAAAGGCAATAAAAAAGGCTGCCCGAGGGCAGCCTTTTTGCGTTCGGCTCGATGAGCTTACTTGCGGTCCTTCAGCGAGACGATGTCGCGCTTCTGCTCGCCGGTGTACAGCTGGCGCGGGCGGCCAATCTTGTACGGGCTGGAGAGCATTTCTTTCCAGTGCGAGATCCAGCCCACGGTACGTGCCAGGGCGAAGATTACGGTGAACATGCTGGTCGGAATGCCGATCGCCTTGAGGATGATCCCCGAGTAGAAGTCGACGTTCGGGTACAGCGAGCGCTCGATGAAGTACGGATCGGTCAGGGCGATCTCTTCCAGGCGCATGGCCAGTTCCAGCTGCGGGTCGTTCTTGATGCCCAGCTCGCGCAGGACTTCGTCGCAGGTCTGCTTCATCACGGTGGCGCGCGGGTCGCGGTTTTTGTAAACGCGGTGACCGAAGCCCATGAGCTTGAACGGATCGTTTTTGTCCTTGGCCTTGGCGATGAAGGTGTCGATGTTCGAGACATCGCCGATTTCATCGAGCATGGTCAGTACGGCTTCGTTCGCACCACCGTGGGCAGGGCCCCACAGTGCGGCGATACCGGCGGCGATACAAGCGAACGGGTTGGCACCCGAGGAGCCCGCCAGGCGCACGGTAGAGGTGGAGGCGTTCTGCTCGTGGTCGGCGTGGAGGATGAAGATCCGGTCCATTGCCTTGGCCAGCACCGGGCTGATCGGTTTGATCTCGCACGGGGTGTTGAACATCATGTGCAGGAAGTTTTCCGCGTACGACAGGTCGTTGCGCGGGTACATCATCGGCTGGCCCATGGAGTACTTGTAAACCATCGCGGCCAGGGTCGGCATCTTGGCGACCAGGCGCACCGCGGAAATTTCGCGGTGTTGCGGGTTATTGATGTCCAGGGAGTCGTGATAGAACGCCGACAGGGCGCCGACCACACCGCACATCACCGCCATTGGGTGAGCGTCGCGGCGGAAGCCGTTGAAGAAGGACTTCAGCTGCTCGTGAACCATGGTGTGGTTTTTCACGGTGCTGACGAACTGGGCCTTCTGCTCGGCATTCGGCAGTTCGCCGTTGAGCAGCAGGTAGCAGGTTTCGAGGTAGTCCGATTGCTCGGCGAGCTGTTCGATCGGGTAGCCGCGGTGCAGCAGAATACCCTTGTCGCCGTCGATGTAGGTGATCTTCGACTCGCACGAGGCGGTCGCCATGAAACCAGGGTCGAAGGTGAAGTGACCTGTGGCCCCCAACCCGCGGACGTCGATTACATCAGGACCAACGGTGCCGGTTAAAATGGGCAGCTCGACGGGGGCAGCGCCCTCGATGACCAACTGCGCTTTTTTGTCAGCCATGTGGCCTCCTATTAATGCTTGAAATCATCAGACAGACCCCCCACGCAGGGCCCGCACCACTATAGAGGGATAAATTCAGATGTCAATTTGCCTAAAGGCTGGTTGAAACGGGCTCTGAGGCCTGATTTTTCTCGAAATTCTCGCCCATTTACGCCTTTTGCGGGCTAAAGGCAATGCGCTATTTGGGCTACCCCATCACGTTGTCATAAGCAGCCTAACTGTCTATACTCGGCACCCGACCGCCAGGGGCTTGCAAGCCCGAACTGCTGGGGGTCGCCGTTCCCTGGGTGGTGGGTACCTGACCAGTACACTTACCAACAACTTTGCCCTGTTCGCTAGGGGCTCTTCAGTGTGAAAAAAGCCGTGAAAAGCCAACGACCTGTAAACCTAGACCTAAGGACCATCAAGCTCCCGATCACCGCGTACACGTCCATTCTGCACCGTATCTCCGGCGTCATCCTGTTCCTCGGCCTGGCCATCATGCTTTATGCATTGGGCAAGTCCCTGGGTTCCGAGGAAGGCTTCGGTGAGGTGAAGGCGTGTCTGACCAGTCCGCTGGCCAAACTGGTGACCTGGGCCCTGCTGTCCGCCCTGCTGTATCACCTGGTGGCAGGTGTTCGCCACCTGATCATGGACATGGGCATCGGTGAGACGCTGGAAGGCGGCAAACTGGGCTCGAAAATCGTGATTGTCATCTCCGTGGTGGTGATCGTTCTGGTGGGAGTTTGGGTATGGTAACCAATGTCACGAACCTGTCGCGTTCGGGCCTCTATGACTGGATGGCACAGCGCGTCTCTGCGGTCGTTCTCGCGGCTTACTTCCTCTTCCTGATCGGTTACGTGGTAGCCCACCCAGGTATCGACTATGCCCAGTGGCACGGTCTGTTCTCCAACAACGCGATGCGGATCTTCAGTCTGCTGGCCCTCGTTGCCCTGGGCGCTCACGCCTGGGTCGGCATGTGGACCATTGCCACCGACTACCTGACGCCGATGGCGTTCGGCAAGTCGGCAACTGCGATTCGTTTCCTGTTCCAGGCGGTATGCGGCGTTGCGATGTTCGCTTACTTCGTCTGGGGTGTGCAGATTCTCTGGGGTATCTGATCCATGGCTAGCATTCCAACTATTTCCTTCGACGCCATCATTATTGGTGGCGGCGGTGCCGGCATGCGCGCAGCGCTGCAGCTGGCTCAAGGTGGTCACAAGACTGCCGTAGTCACCAAGGTCTTCCCGACCCGTTCGCACACTGTATCCGCCCAGGGCGGCATCACCTGCGCCATCGCTTCGGCCGACCCGAACGATGACTGGCGCTGGCACATGTACGATACCGTCAAAGGTTCCGACTACATCGGTGACCAGGACGCTATCGAATACATGTGTCAGGAAGGCCCGGCTGCGGTCTTCGAGCTGGACCACATGGGCCTGCCGTTCTCGCGTACCGAAACCGGCCGTATCTACCAGCGTCCGTTCGGTGGCCAGTCCAAGGACTTCGGCAAGGGTGGCCAGGCTGCCCGTACCTGCGCCGCCTCCGACCGTACCGGTCACGCGCTGCTGCACACCCTGTACCAGGGCAACCTGAAAGCCGGCACCACCTTCCTCAACGAGTACTACGCCGTTGACCTGGTGAAGAACCAGGACGGCGCTTTCGTTGGTGTGATCGCAATCTGCATCGAAACCGGCGAAACCCTGTACATCAAGTCCAAGGCCACCGTTCTGGCCACTGGCGGTGCGGGCCGTATCTACGCCTCGACCACCAACGCCCTGATCAACACCGGTGACGGTGTCGGCATGGCCCTGCGTGCCGGTGTACCGGTGCAGGACATCGAAATGTGGCAGTTCCACCCAACTGGCATTGCCGGCGCCGGTGTACTGGTCACCGAGGGTTGCCGCGGTGAAGGTGGCTACCTGATCAACGCCCACGGCGAGCGCTTCATGGAGCGTTACGCGCCGAACGCGAAAGACCTGGCCGGCCGCGACGTGGTTGCCCGCTCCATGGTCAAAGAGATCATCGCCGGCAATGGCGTGGGCCCGAACAAGGACCACGTACTGCTGAAGCTGGACCACCTGGGCGAGGAAGTGCTGCACAGCCGCCTGCCAGGTATCTGCGAGCTGTCCAAGACCTTCGCCCACGTCGACCCAGTGGTCGCGCCGGTGCCGGTCGTGCCAACCTGCCACTACATGATGGGTGGTGTTGCCACCAACATTCATGGCCAGGCCATCACCATGGACGCCGAAGGCAAGGACCACATCATCCCAGGCCTGTTCGCCGTAGGTGAAGTGGCGTGCGTATCGGTCCACGGCGCCAACCGCCTGGGCGGTAACTCGCTGCTCGACCTGGTGGTGTTCGGCCGTGCTGCCGGCCTGCACCTGGAAAAGGCGCTGACCGAAGGCGTCGAGTACCGCGATGCCAGCGACACCGATGTCGACGTTGCCCTGAACCGCCTGAACAAGCTCAACGAGCGCACCACTGGCGAAGACGTGGCAAGCCTGAAGCGCGAGCTGCAAAGCTGCATGCAGAACTACTTCGGTGTATTCCGTACTGGCGAATACATGCAGAAGGGTATCGAGCAGCTGGCTGGCCTGCGTGACCGCATCGCCAACGTGAAGATCAACGACAAGTCCCAGGCCTTCAACACCGCGCGTATCGAAGCGCTGGAGCTGCAGAACCTGCTGGAAGTTGCCGAAGCTACCGCCATTGCGGCCGAAGCCCGTAAAGAGTCGCGCGGCGCTCACGCCCGTGAAGACTTCGAAGACCGTGACGACGAGAACTGGCTGTGCCACACCCTGTACTACCCGGGTGAGAAGCGCGTTGCCAAGCGTGGCGTCAACTTTGCGCCGAAGACCGTACCGGCCTTCGAGCCAAAAATCCGGACTTACTAAGGGTGGCTGCTATGTTGAAAGTCGAAGTTTATCGTTACAACCCCGACACCGACTCGGCGCCCAAGATGGAGTCGTTCGACGTCGATACCGGCGGCAAGGACCTGATGGTTCTGGACGTGCTGGCGCTGATCAAGGAAAAGGACGAGGGCTTCTCGTACCGTCGCTCCTGCCGTGAAGGCGTGTGCGGTTCCGATGGCATGAACATGAACGGCAAGAACGGCCTGGCCTGCATCACCCCGCTGTCGGGCGTGGTCAAGGGCAACAAGCTGGTACTGCGCCCGCTGCCGGGCCTGCCGGTCATTCGTGACCTGGTCGTCGACATGAGCATCTTCTACAAGCAGTACGAGAAGGTGAAGCCGTTCCTGCAGAACGACACGCCGGCCCCGGCCATCGAGCGTCTGCAGTCGCCAGAAGAGCGTGACAAGCTGGACGGTCTGTACGAGTGCATCCTGTGCGCTTGCTGCTCGACCTCCTGCCCATCGTTCTGGTGGAACCCAGACAAGTTCCTGGGCCCAGCGGCCCTGCTGCAGGCCTATCGCTTCCTGGCCGACAGCCGTGACACCAAGACCCAGGAGCGTCTGGCGTCCCTGGATGACCCGTTCAGCGTATTCCGCTGCCGCGGGATCATGAACTGCGTCAACGTTTGCCCGAAGGGTCTGAACCCGACCAAGGCAATCGGTCACGTACGTAACATGCTGCTGCAAAGCGGCACCTGATCCAAAGCGTTGTAACTGCAGTAAGCCGAGGTGCGGGTGGTGAGCCCGCACTGAGGTAAACCTGAGCAAGGGCCCACAAAGCCCGCGCTCGATACCTATGAAGATATGAGACCAGCAGGGGCTTTCCGGGCTGGTACCCGGAAAATCAGCAAGATCCAAGTGGCGTGGTTCAGTCGCTGTGTTCGGACTTTTCCAGGTTTGCTGTGGCTCTCGCCGATCAGTCCCCTAACCGAGGGTGACCAAGCATGCAAGAAAGCGTGATGCAGCGCATGTGGGAAAGCGCCCACCTTTCAGGTGGTAACGCTGCATATGTGGAAGAGCTCTACGAGCTCTACCTGCACGACCCTAACGCTGTGCCAGAAGAGTGGCGCACTTACTTCCAGAAGTTGCCAGCCGACGGCAGCACCGCTACTGATGTATCGCACTCGACAATCCGCGACCATTTCGTACTGCTGGCAAAGAACCAGCGCCGCGCCCAACCGGTATCCGCCGGGAGCGTGAGCAGTGAACACGAGAAGAAGCAGGTTGAAGTTCTGCGACTGATCCAGGCCTATCGTATGCGCGGCCATCAGGCTGCCAAGCTCGACCCGTTGGGGTTGTGGCAGCGCCCAGCGCCCGTAGACCTGTCGATCAATCACTACGGCTTGACCAATGCCGATCTTGATACGACCTTCCGTGCCGGCGACCTGTTCATCGGCAAAGAGGAAGCGAGCCTACGCGAGATCTTCGAGGCGCTCCAGAAGACATATTGTCGCACCATTGGCGCCGAGTTCACTCACATCGTCGATTCCGAGCAGCGCAGCTGGTTCCAGCAGCGCCTCGAAAGCGTGCGCGGCCGTCCGGAGTTTTCCGCAGACGTGCAGGCTCACCTGCTTGAGCGCGTCACAGCCGGTGAGGGCCTTGAGAAGTACCTGGGCACCAAGTACCCAGGCACCAAGCGTTTCGGCCTGGAGGGCGGCGAAAGCCTGATCCCGATGCTGGACGAAATGATCCAGCGCTCCGGCTCCTACGGCACTAAAGAAGTCGTGATCGGCATGGCCCACCGCGGCCGTCTGAACGTGCTGGTCAACACCTTCGGCAAGAACCCGCGCGAGCTGTTCGACGAGTTCGAAGGCAAGAAGATGAACGAGCTGGGCTCCGGTGACGTGAAGTATCACCAGGGCTTCTCCTCGAACGTGATGACCACCGGTGGCGAAGTTCACCTGGCCATGGCGTTCAACCCGTCCCACCTGGAAATCGTCTCGCCAGTGGTTGAAGGTTCGGTGCGCGCCCGTCAGGACCGTCGCAACGACACCGTCGGCGACAAGGTGCTGCCGATCTCGATCCACGGTGACGCTGCATTTGCCGGCCAAGGCGTGGTGCTGGAAACCTTCCAGATGTCGCAGACCCGCGGTTTCAAGACCGGCGGTACCGTGCACATCGTGATCAACAACCAGGTTGGTTTCACCATCAGCAACCCGCTGGACGCGCGTTCCACCGAGTACGCCACCGACGTCGCCAAGATGATTCAGGCGCCGATCCTGCACGTCAACGGTGATGACCCGGAAGCCGTGCTGTTCGTGACCCAGCTGGCCATCGATTACCGCATGCAGTTCAAGCGTGACGTGGTCGTCGACCTGGTCTGCTACCGTCGTCGCGGCCACAACGAGGCCGACGAGCCGAACGGTACCCAGCCGCTGATGTATCAGCAGATCAGCAAGCAGCGCACCACCCGTGAGCTGTATGCCGAGGCACTGATCCAGGCCGGTCGCATCGACGCCGAGCGCGCTCAGGCCAAGATCGACGAGTACCGCAACGCCCTGGACAACGGCCTGCACGTGGTCAAGAGCCTGGTCAAGGAGCCGAACCGCGAGCTGTTCGTCGACTGGCGTCCGTACCTGGGCCACGCCTGGACCGCGCGTCACGACACCCGTTTCGACCTCAAGACCCTGCAGGACCTGTCGGCCAAGCTGCTGGAGCTGCCAGAAGGCTTCGTCGTTCAGCGCCAGGTTTCGAAGATCTACGAAGATCGCCAGAAGATGCAGGCCGGTGGCTTGCCGATCAACTGGGGTTATGCAGAGACCATGGCCTACGCCACCCTGCAGTTCGAGGGTCACCCGATCCGCATGACCGGCCAGGACATCGGCCGTGGCACCTTCTCGCACCGTCACGCGGTGTTGCACAACCAGAAGGACGCCAGCACCTACGTACCGCTGCAGAACCTGTTCCCAGGCCAGCCGCGCTTCGACCTGTACGACTCCTTCCTGTCGGAAGAAGCCGTACTGGCCTTCGAATACGGCTACTCGACCACCACGCCGAACGCGCTGGTGATCTGGGAAGCTCAGTTCGGCGACTTCGCCAACGGTGCGCAAGTGGTGATCGACCAGTTCATCACCAGCGGCGAGCACAAGTGGGGCCGTCTGTGCGGTCTGACCATGCTGCTGCCACACGGCTACGAAGGGCAGGGCCCGGAGCACTCCTCCGCGCGTCTGGAGCGTTACCTGCAGCTGTGCGCCGAGCACAACATCCAGGTCTGCGTACCGACCACCCCGGCACAGATCTACCACCTGCTGCGTCGCCAGGTCATCCGTCCGCTGCGCAAGCCGCTGATCGTCCTGACGCCTAAGTCGCTGCTGCGCCACAAGCTGGCCATCTCGACCCTGGAAGACCTGGCAGAAGGCTCGTTCCAGACCGTGATCCCGGAAATCGACACCCTGGATCCGGCCAAGGTTGAACGCCTGGTGCTGTGCAGCGGCAAGGTCTACTACGACCTGCTGGAAAAACGCCGTGCCGAAGGCCGTGAAGACATCGCCATCGTGCGTATTGAGCAGCTGTACCCGTTCCCGGAAGACGACCTGGTCGAAATCCTGGCGCCGTACACCAACCTCAAGCATGCCGTCTGGTGTCAGGAAGAGCCCATGAACCAGGGCGCCTGGTACAGCAGCCAGCACCACATGCGCCGTATCCTGGGCCGCCACAACAAGGCGCTGGTCCTGGAATACGCCGGCCGCGACGCGTCTGCCGCGCCAGCCTGTGGTTACGCTTCGAAGCACGCCGAACAGCAGGAAAAACTGCTGCAAGACGCCTTCACTGTTTAACGCCTTCGCGCACTTGAAACCGAATTTAAGGAAACACTGATAATGGCTATCGAGATCAAAGCCCCAACCTTCCCGGAATCGGTTGCCGACGGCACCGTTGCCACCTGGCACAAGAAGCCGGGCGAAGCCGTCAAGCGTGACGAGCTGATCGTCGACATCGAGACCGACAAAGTCGTCCTGGAAGTCTTGGCCACCG
Source organism: Pseudomonas putida (assembly GCF_025905425.1). Classification (NCBI taxonomy): domain Bacteria; kingdom Pseudomonadati; phylum Pseudomonadota; class Gammaproteobacteria; order Pseudomonadales; family Pseudomonadaceae; genus Pseudomonas; species Pseudomonas putida. Next base: position 1,002,105 of record NZ_CP109603.1, read on the forward strand.
CCGATGGCGTGATGGGCGACATCGTCAAAGGCGAGGGCGACACCGTCCTGTCCGACGAAGTACTGGGTTCGATCGTTGAAGGTGGCGCTGCCGCTGCACCTGCTGCTGCTCCGGCCGCTGCTGCCCCGGCTGCCGCTGCTGCCGACGCTGGCGAAGACGACCCGGTTGCTGCTCCAGCCGCACGCAAGCTGGCTGAAGAGAACGGTATCGACCTGGCTACCGTTGCCGGCACTGGCAAAGGCGGTCGCGTCACCAAGGAAGACGTGGTGGCTGCAGTTGCCAACAAGAAGTCCGCACCTGCTGCTGCACCGGCTGCCAAGCCTGCCGCTGCCGCTGCCCCGGTTGTGACCGCCGCTGGCGATCGCACCGAGAAGCGCGTGCCGATGACCCGTCTGCGTGCCAAGATCGCTGAGCGCCTGGTCGAAGCCCAGTCCAACATGGCGATGCTGACCACCTTCAACGAAGTCGACATGACCGAAGTCATGGCCCTGCGTTCGAAGTACAAGGACCTGTTCGAGAAGACCCACAACGGCGTACGCCTGGGCTTCATGTCGTTCTTCGTCAAGGCCGCCACCGAAGCGCTGAAGCGTTTCCCGGCTGTCAACGCCTCGATCGACGGCAACGACATCGTCTACCACGGCTTCGCTGACGTCGGTGTTGCTGTCTCCAGCGACCGTGGCCTGGTGGTTCCGGTACTGCGTAACGCCGAGTCGATGAGCCTGGCTGAAATCGAGAACGGCATCGCTACCTTCGGCAAGAAGGCCCGTGACGGCAAACTGTCGATCGAAGAAATGACCGGCGGCACCTTCACCATCACCAACGGTGGTACCTTCGGTTCGATGATGTCGACCCCGATCGTCAACCCGCCGCAGGCTGCCATTCTCGGCATGCACAACATCATCCAGCGTCCGATGGCCATCAACGGCCAAGTGGTCATCCGCCCGATGATGTACCTGGCGCTGTCGTACGATCACCGCCTGATCGACGGCAAGGAAGCGGTAACCTTCCTGGTCACCATCAAGAACCTGCTGGAAGATCCGTCTCGCCTGCTGCTGGACATCTAACCCTCTGGCTGCGTACCGTTCGGCGCCTGGCCTCGAAAGAGGCGGGGCCGCGCGGTTCGCGGCTTGTAGCTTGTAGCTGATAAGGAATCTTTTATGACCCAGAAATTCGACGTAGTGGTGATTGGTGCAGGTCCTGGCGGCTATGTGGCTGCCATCAAGGCTGCCCAACTTGGTCTGAAGACTGCCTGTATCGAGAAATACACCGACGCCGAGGGCAAACTGGCCCTGGGCGGCACCTGCCTGAACGTAGGTTGCATCCCATCCAAGGCGCTGCTGGACAGCTCCTGGAAGTACAAGGAAGCCAAAGAGAGCTTCAACGTCCACGGTATCTCCACTGGCGAAGTGAAGATGGACGTCGCCGCGATGGTTGGCCGCAAGGCCGGCATCGTCAAGAACCTGACCGGTGGCGTTGCCACCCTGTTCAAGGCCAACGGCGTTACTTCGATCCAGGGCCACGGCAAACTGCTGGCTGGCAAGAAAGTCGAAGTCACCAAGGCTGACGGCACCACCGAAATCATCGAAGCCGACAACGTGATTCTGGCCTCCGGCTCGCGTCCGATCGACATTCCGCCGGCTCCGGTCGACCAGAACGTCATCGTCGACTCCACCGGCGCCCTGGAATTCCAAGCGGTTCCTAAGCGTCTGGGTGTGATCGGTGCTGGCGTGATCGGCCTGGAGCTGGGTTCGGTATGGGCTCGCCTGGGTGCTGAAGTCACCGTCCTGGAAGCCCTGGACACCTTCCTGATGGCTGCCGACGCCGCTGTCTCGAAAGAAGCCCAGAAGACCCTAACCAAGCAAGGCCTGGACATCAAGCTGGGCGCTCGCGTCACCGGCTCGAAAGTCAACGGCAACGAAGTCGAAGTCACCTACACCAACGCCGAAGGCGAACAGAAGATCACCTTCGACAAGCTGATCGTCGCGGTCGGCCGTCGTCCGGTAACCACTGACCTGCTGGCCTCCGACAGCGGCGTGACCATCGACGAACGTGGCTACATTTTCGTCGACGATCACTGCGCTACCAGCGTTCCGGGCGTGTTCGCCATCGGTGACGTGGTACGCGGCATGATGCTGGCCCACAAGGCCTCGGAAGAGGGCATCATGGTTGTCGAGCGCATCAAGGGCCACAAAGCCCAGATGAACTACGACCTGATCCCTTCGGTTATCTACACCCACCCGGAAATCGCGTGGGTCGGCAAGACCGAACAAGCCTTGAAGGCAGAGGGTGTTGAGGTTAACGTAGGCACCTTCCCGTTCGCGGCCAGCGGCCGTGCGATGGCGGCCAACGACACCGGTGGTTTCGTCAAGGTCATCGCCGATGCCAAGACCGACCGCGTACTGGGTGTGCACGTGATTGGCCCATCGGCTGCCGAGCTGGTACAGCAGGGCGCAATCGCAATGGAATTCGGCACCAGTGCCGAGGACCTGGGCATGATGGTCTTCAGCCATCCAACCCTGTCCGAAGCGTTGCATGAAGCAGCGCTGGCAGTGAATGGCGGCGCCATTCACGTGGCCAACCGTAAGAAGCGTTAATTATAAGAAACCACGGCGGGCTGCCCGTCGTGAGTCTTGCGTGCATGACTCACCGCGGAAAGTTCGCCGGATCGAACTACACGGGAAAACCCGGGGTTAACGGTCACAGGTGGTGCGGCGCCAGCAATGGCGCAGCGCCGAAGCGCAGTACCTAACGAAGACGGTAAAAAGCATGAATCTTCACGAGTATCAGGGTAAGCAGCTGTTCGCTGAATACGGCCTGCCAGTTTCCAAGGGTTTCGCAGTCGACACCCCTGAAGCTGCAGCAGAAGCTTGCGACAAGATCGGCGGTTCCGAGTGGGTTGTAAAAGCCCAGGTTCACGCAGGTGGTCGCGGTAAAGCGGGCGGCGTCAAGCTGGTTCGCAGCAAGGAAGACGCCAAGGCGTTCGCTGCGCAATGGTTGGGCAAGCGTCTGGTAACCTACCAGACCGACGCCAACGGTCAGCCAGTGACAAAGATCCTGGTCGAATCCTGCACTGACATCGCCAAAGAGCTGTACCTGGGCGCTGTAGTCGATCGCTCGAGCCGCCGCATCGTGTTCATGGCCTCCACCGAAGGTGGCGTGGACATCGAGAAAGTTGCTCACGAAACTCCTGAGAAGATCATCAAGGCTACTATCGATCCGCTGGTCGGCGCTCAGCCGTTCCAGGGTCGTGAACTGGCATTCCAGCTGGGTCTGGAAGGCAAGCAAGTTGCTCAGTTCGCCAAGATTTTCGTAGGCCTGGCCAAGCTGTTCAAAGAACACGACCTGGCCCTGCTGGAAGTCAACCCGCTGGTCATCAAGGCCGACGGCGACCTGCACTGCCTGGATGCGAAGATCAACATCGACGCAAACGCCATGTACCGTCAGCCTAAGCTGAAAACCTTCCACGACCCGTCCCAGGACGATCCTCGTGAAGCCCACGCTGCCAGCTTCGAGCTGAACTACGTGGCCCTGGAAGGCAACATCGGCTGCATGGTCAACGGTGCCGGCCTGGCCATGGGTACCATGGACATCGTCAACCTGCACGGCGGCAAGCCAGCCAACTTCCTCGACGTAGGTGGTGGTGCTACCAAAGAGCGCGTTACCGAAGCCTTCAAGATCATTCTGTCCGACAGCAATGTCGCGGCCGTTCTGGTCAACATCTTCGGCGGCATCGTTCGCTGCGACATGATTGCCGAAGGCATCATCGGTGCAGTGAAAGAAGTCGGCGTTAAAGTTCCAGTTGTTGTTCGCCTCGAAGGCAACAACGCCGAACTGGGCGCTAAAGTACTGGCAGAAAGCGGTTTGAACATCATTGCGGCAACCAGCCTGACCGACGCTGCTCAACAAGTTGTCAAAGCTGCGGAGGGCAAGTAATGAGCGTCCTGATCAATAAAGACACCAAAGTTATCTGCCAGGGCTTCACCGGCTCGCAGGGTACTTTCCACTCCGAACAAGCCATCGCCTACGGCACCAAGATGGTCGGCGGCGTCACCCCAGGCAAGGGTGGCACCACCCACCTGGGCCTGCCGGTGTTCAACACCGTCAAGGAAGCTGTGGAAGTGACCGGCGCTGACGCTTCGGTCATCTACGTTCCGGCTCCGTTCTGCAAAGACTCGATCCTGGAAGCGGCCTTCGGCGGCATCAAGCTGATCGTCTGCATCACCGAAGGCATTCCTACCCTGGACATGCTGGATGCCAAGGTCAAGTGCGACGAGCTGGGCGTTACCCTGATCGGCCCTAACTGCCCAGGCGTCATCACCCCGGGCGAGTGCAAGATCGGCATCATGCCAGGTCACATCCACTTGCCAGGCAAGGTCGGTATCGTGTCGCGTTCCGGCACCCTGACCTATGAAGCGGTCAAGCAGACCACCGACGCCGGCTTCGGCCAGTCGACCTGCGTCGGCATCGGCGGTGACCCGATCCCAGGCTCCAACTTCATCGATATCCTGAAGCTGTTCCAGGAAGACCCGAAGACCGAAGCGATCGTCATGATCGGTGAGATCGGCGGTTCGGCTGAAGAAGAAGCCGCGGCCTACATCAAGGCCCACGTTACCAAGCCTGTCGTTTCCTACATCGCCGGTGTGACTGCACCTGCGGGCAAGCGCATGGGCCACGCCGGCGCCATCATCTCTGGCGGCAAAGGCACTGCGGACGAGAAGTTCGCTGCGCTGCAGGACGCGGGTGTGAAAACCGTGCGTTCGCTGGCTGACATCGGCAAGGCCCTGGCCGAGCTGACTGGCTGGGAAGCCAAGAAGTAATACGCTTTACCCCCCCACGCGCACAAAGGCCACCTTCGGGTGGCCTTTGTCGTTGTTGGGATTGTGTTTCTGCTGTGCTGGCCTCTTCGCGGGGCAAGCCCGCTCCCACAGGTTCAGCGTCTTTCCCGGTGGGAGCGGGCTTGCCCCGCGAAGAGGCCAGTACAGGCAACAAAGAATGTTCGATAGCTATGATAGGGCTTTTCACACAGACACTTTCCATACCCCTGCGATAATTACCCCGTCCCCGGTCACACAGACGACAAACACATACGCACATCGGACAAGCAGCACTGTGCCAGTGCGTTTAACTGTCAAAACAGTTAATCTACGCGTTCACTCTGTGCCCGTCCCCCAAAAGGGAACGACACGCTAAACGGGTCTGGCTCACCAAGCCGGGCAGCATTTCCCTCATCCATAGGGAAATCCCCTCTCGAATCCCGATTTCAGCAGTGTGGTACTACCTCAAATGAAAGTTTTAAAAGGCCAGGATATCCTGGCACTTGGCTTTATGACGTTTGCGCTTTTCGTGGGCGCCGGCAATATCATCTTCCCGCCTATCGTCGGTCTGCAGTCTGGCCCGCACGTGTGGATGGCTGCCCTAGGCTTCCTGGTGACTGCGGTGGGCCTGCCGGTCATCACCGTGGTCGCACTGGCCAAGGTCGGTGGTGGCATGGATGCCTTGAGCAGCCCAATCGGCAAGTTCTTCGGTGGCCTGCTGGCGGCCGTGTGCTACCTGTCGGTCGGCCCGCTGTTCGCCACGCCGCGTACCGCGACCGTGTCGTTCGAAGTGGGTGTGGCGCCGTTGACCGGTGAAAGCCCGCTGGCACTGTTCATCTACAGCCTGGTGTACTTCATCGTGGTGCTGGCGGTGTCCATGTATCCGGGCAAGCTGCTCGATACCGTGGGGCGCTTCCTCGCGCCGCTGAAGATCATCGCCCTGGCCGTGCTCGGTATCGCCGCGTTCGCGCTGCCTGCCGGCACCATTGGTGAAGCGCAACCTGCCTATGCGGCTGCTGCGTTTTCCAAGGGCTTTTCCGATGGCTACCTGACCATGGACACCCTGGGTGCGCTGGTCTTCGGTATCGTCATCGTCAATGCCATCCGCTCGCGGGGTGTCGAATCGCCTAAGCTGATCACCCGCTACGCCATCATCGCCGGCCTTATCGCCGGTGTGGGCCTGGCGCTGGTGTACATCAGCCTGTTCCGTCTGGGTGCCGGCAGCCACGATATCGCGGCTGACGCCACCAACGGTGCGGCGGTACTGCATGCCTATGTGCAGCACACCTTCGGTTCGCTGGGCAGTGGCTTCCTGGCCGTGCTGATCGCGCTGGCCTGCCTGGTGACTGCGGTAGGCCTGACCTGCGCGTGCGCCGAGTACTTCAGCCAGGTTCTGCCGCTGTCGTATCGTGCACTGGTGGTGATCCTGGCTGGGTTCTCGCTGGTGATCTCCAACCTGGGCCTGACCAAGCTGATCATGTTCTCGATCCCGGTGCTTACGGCGATCTATCCACCCTGCATCGTGGTGGTGGGCTTGAGCTTCGTGAAGGATCTGTGGAACTCGCCAACGCGCATTCTCGCGCCGGTCATGCTGGTGTCGCTGGTGTTCGGTATGGTCGATGCGATCAAGGGCAGCAGCATTGCCAACGTGTTGCCGGACTTCCTGGCGCACTTGCCGTTGAGTGATCAGGGCCTGGCCTGGCTGGTGCCTTCGGTGGTAACCCTTGGCGCTGCCGTGGTGTACGACCGCATGTTGGGCAAGCCGCGCGAGGCGCTGGCTTGATAGGTTGAGGCCCGAGGGCTGCACCGGCCACAAGCCGTAGGGTGCCCGCCAGAGGTTTACACCTGAAACCCCGTATTCCAATGGATACGGGGTTTTTTGTTGCCTGTTTGGCGAGCAGGTTCGCGACGCGGCACAAATCGTGGGGGTGGTGTGCCTTTTGCCGATTGCAGACGTCGAAATCCGGTCTCTATTCTTTGTGCACCTGGCCTTCGGGAACCCTGCATGAACTTCATTCAAAGCAATCTCAACAACCTGCTGGCAATCTGCTGGTTCGCAGCCTGCTGGGGCGGCTACACCCGCTATGCCATCTGGAAGGGCCGCGACACCGCTTGCCTGGCCAGCGTGCTGCACTTGTACCGCGAAGACTGGATGCGGCGGATGCTGTTGCGCGACAACCGCATCGCCGATGCCAGCGTGATCGGCAACCTGGAGCGTAACGCCTCGTTTTTCGCGTCCAGTACCCTGATTATCCTGGCCGGCATTCTTACCGTGCTCGGCGCCTCGGACCGGGCCTTGTCGCTGCTGGCCGACCTACCACTGGTGCAACAGACGTCCCAGGGTATGTCCGAAATCAAGTTGCTGTGCCTGGCGACAGTCTTCGTGTATGCCTTTTTCACCTTCAGTTGGTGCATGCGCCAGTACAACTTCGCGTCGGTGCTGGTGGGGTCCGCGCCGATGATTGGTGAGCGGCTGGTCAATGAACTGGAGCGCAAGGCATTCGCCTCGCGCGCAGCGCGGGTGCTGTCGCTTGCGGCCAACCAGTTCAACTTTGGGCTGCGTTCGTATTATTTCGGTATGGCCCTGTTGAGCTGGTTTATTAGCCCGTGGTTGTTCATGGCCATGAGTGTCGGCGTAGTGCTGATTCTCTACCGCCGGGAGTTCCATTCTGATGTGCTGGATGTGATGGTGTTCACACCCACGGAAAGTGCGCCGGTGGATAACCCGAAAGACAGTTCCGTTTCTGGCACCTGAAACGTTTAATCTTTAAACCGCAGGTACAAAAAAACCCGACAATGTCGGGTTTTTTTGTACAGACCGATTACTGCTTGGCAGGTTCGGCCGGAGTAGCAGGTGCAGCTTCTGGCGCTGGAGTGGCCGGGGCGGCTTCCGGAGCCGGAGTTGCCGGAGCGGCTTCTTCGGCGGCCTTCTGCTGCGCTTCGGCCTGAGCTTTGGCGGCTTCGGCGTTTTCCTTGGCGGCTTCGTTCATCTTATCCTGAGCTTCGCCCATTTTTTCCTGGGCTTGCTCGGCGTGTTGCTGTGCGTCCTGGGCTTTGTCTTCGCTCGCTTTATCGCAAGCGGCCAGGCCCAGGGTAGCAGCCAGCATCAGAGCAAAAGCAAAAGGTTTACGCATGGGTGTGTTTCTCCTTGGTGGAATAAGTGACTTGTTCCTTCGAGTGCAACTACGCGGAATAAGTTCCGCGCAGGTTACAGATATATAACACCCCGTTCTATATAGACTTTTTAACGTTTTTATGCCGTTGCGTCAGCGGCCCTGGAACTTGCCGATGAGTGATTCAACCTTGATGGCCATGGCCGAGCGTTTTCTTTCGGCCTTGAAGCATTGTCAGTTGTTGCAGATGCGCGTGGCGCATGCCGATGCCGACGGCATGACGTTGATCCTGCCATGGTCGCCTGCAATCGTGGGCAACCCGCAGACCGGTGCGGTACATGGCGGTGCGCTGACCACGTTGATGGACACCACTTGTGGCATGGCCACTTTGTGTGCGCTGCCACAGTTCGAGGTGTGCCCGACCCTGGACCTGCGCATCGACTACATGCACACGGCCGAGGCCGGTAAGGACATCCACGGCCATGCCCAGTGCTATCGGGTCACGCGCGATGTGATCTTCACCCGCGGCACGGCCTACCAGGACGATCCCAGCCAGCCGATCTGCCAGGTGGTGGGTACATTCATGCGCCTGGGGCCGCAGATCAAGGGCGGCATTCGCTTTGGCAACAGCCTCAAGGAGGGTGGCGCATGATCCCGCACGAGGTGCGTCAGCAGCTGAACGCGGCCCATGCGCTCGGCGACTATCGGCCGCTGCTGGCATTGATCCCCTACGCCGGCCTGATCGGCATCGAATGCGAACGCCAGGGTGAGGATCTGCTGTTTCGCCTGCCCGCCAGCCCGGACAACATTGGTAACCCTTTGCTGCCAGCGATTCACGGTGGGGTAATTGCGGGTTTCATGGAGCTGTCTGCGGCCTTGTACCTGCTGATCTATAGCGAGAGCGCCAGCATCCCGAAGGTCATCGACTTTTCCATCGACTACCTGCGCGCCGGGCATTTTCGCGATACCTACGCCCAGTGCCAGCTGTGGCGCCAGGGGCGGCGGGTCACCAATGTCGCCATCACCGCCTGGCAGGGTGATCGGCAGTCACCGATCGCCACCGCCCGGGCGCATTTCAAGGTCGAACCGGAAAAGCCCTTGAAATCGTCTGGGCAGCCCCCATCTGCATGACATCCGCCGTTAACGCAGGCCGAATCGGCTGCCGGGCGCCCACTGCCATCAGATCGGAGTTTTGAAGACCATGAGTGTGGAAACACAAAAGGAAACCCTGGGCTTCCAGACCGAGGTGAAGCAGCTGCTGCACCTCATGATTCATTCGCTGTATTCAAACAAGGAAATCTTCCTGCGTGAGCTGGTTTCCAATGCCTCCGACGCTGCTGACAAGCTGCGCTTCGAGGCCCTGGCCAAGCCGGAGCTGCTTGAGGGCGGTGCGGATCTGCGCATTCGGCTGAGCTTCGACAAGGACGCCGGCACGATCACGCTCGACGACAACGGCATTGGCATGAGCCGCGAAGACGTCATCACCCACCTGGGTACCATCGCCAAGTCCGGCACCGCCGACTTCATGAAGAACCTCACCGGTGACCAGAAGAAGGACTCGCACCTGATTGGTCAGTTCGGTGTGGGCTTCTATTCGGCCTTCATTGTTGCCGACAAGGTCGACGTTTACAGCCGTCGCGCAGGCCAGCCAGCGGCTGAAGGTGTGCATTGGTCCTCGAAAGGCGAGGGCGAGTTTGAAGTCGCCACCGTCGACAAGCCAGAGCGCGGCACCCGCATCGTCCTGCACCTGAAGAAGGACGAGCAGGAGTTCGCCGATGGTTGGCGCCTGCGCAACCTGGTCAAGAAATACTCCGACCACATCGCCTTGCCGATCCAGTTGCCCAAAGAGCAGGCGGCTGCTGAAGGCGAAGAGCCGCCAGCCGAGGAATGGGAAACCGTCAACCGCGCCAGCGCCCTGTGGACCCGTCCGCGTACCGAGATCAAGGACGAGGAATACCAGGAGTTCTACAAGCATATTGGCCATGACTTTGAAAACCCGCTGGCCTGGAGCCACAACAAGGTCGAAGGCAAGCTTGAGTACAACTCGCTGCTGTATGTCCCGGCCCGCGCGCCATTCGACCTGTACCAGCGTGAAGCACCGCGTGGCCTGAAACTGTATGTGCAGCGCGTGTTCATCATGGACCAGGCCGAGTCGTTCCTGCCGTTGTACCTGCGCTTCATCAAAGGCGTGGTCGATTCCAACGACCTGTCGCTGAACGTGTCTCGCGAGATCCTGCAGAAAGACCCGATCATCGATTCGATGAAGACCGCGCTCACCAAGCGTGTGCTGGACATGCTGGAGAAGCTGGCGAAGAACGAGCCTGAGCAGTACAAGGGCTTCTGGAAGAACTTCGGCCAGGTGCTGAAGGAAGGCCCGGCCGAAGACTTCGCCAACAAGGAGAAGATCGCGGGCCTCTTGCGCTTCGCCTCCACCCATGACGACAGCGGTGAGCAGAGCGTCGCCCTGGCCGATTACCTGGCGCGCGCCAAGGAAGGCCAGGACAAGATCTACTTCCTCACCGGTGAGACCTATGCGCAGGTCAAGAACAGCCCGCACCTGGAAGTCTTCCGCAAGAAAGGCATCGAGGTCCTGCTGCTGACCGACCGTATCGACGAGTGGCTGATGAGCTACCTCAACGAGTTCGACGGCAAGAGCTTTGTCGACGTTGCCCGTGGCGACCTGGACCTGGGCAAGCTGGACTCCGAGGAAGACAAGAAAGCCCAGGAAGAAGTCGCCAAGGACAAAGAAGGCCTGGTCGAGCGCCTCAAAGGCGCGTTGGGTGACAGCGTTGCCGAGGTTCGCGTTTCGCATCGCCTGACCGACTCGCCGGCGATCCTCGCCATCGGCGAACAGGACCTGGGCCTGCAGATGCGTCAGATTCTTGAAGCCAGCGGGCAGAAGGTGCCGGATTCCAAGCCGATCTTCGAATTCAACCCGACCCACCCGCTGATCGAGAAGCTGGACAACGAGCAGAGCGAAGACCGCTTCGCCGAGTTGTCGCACATCCTGTTCGATCAGGCGGCCCTGGCGGCCGGTGATAGCTTGAAGGATCCGGCGGCCTACGTTCGTCGCCTGAACAAGCTGCTGGTCGAGCTATCTGCTTGAGTTGATGCAAAGGAAAGCCCGCTTCGGCGGGCTTTTTTCATGATGGGTGCCTAAGGAGTGCTTGATGAGCAAGGTAATCGTCGAATCGTTGGTTTATCACCTGGCTGGCAAGACCTATGAGAGCCGCCTGGTCCATGAGCCGGGCGCGCTGCCGAAGCCGGGCCTGGTGATGGCGCCGAACTGGATGGGTATTGGCGAAGGTGCCGAGCGCATTGCCAGGGAAGTGGCCGAAAAGGGCTACGTGGTACTGATTGCCGACCTTTATGGGCAGTCAGTGCGGCCGTCCAATGCCGATGAGGCAGGGGCGGCGATGATGCCGTTGAAGAACGACCGGGCAGAGTTGCGCAAGCGCATGAATGAGGCGCTGTCGCAGTTGCTGGCGCAGTCGAAGGCATTGCTGGAGCCTGGCAAAGTGGCCACGTTCGGCTTCTGCTTTGGCGGTTGTTGTGCCTTGGAGCTGGCGCGCACGGGTGCCGACCTGAAGGCGGCGGTGTCGTTCCATGGCACGCTGGATACCCCAAACCCCGAGGATGCCAAGCGTATCAAAGGCTCGGTGCTGGTATTGCACGGTGCATCCGACCCGCTGGTGCCGAAGGCGCAACTGCCGGCGTTCGAGGAAGAGATGAACGCGGCCAAGGTCGATTGGCAGTTGCTTAGCTACGGTGGCGCGGTGCATTCGTTCACTGACCCGAATGCCAATGTGCCGGGCAAAATGCAGTATGACCGCAAGACCTCGGAGCGGGCGTTCCGCTCGATGCACAATCTGCTGGCTGAAGTGTTCCAGCGCTGATAGTGCTTTGGGGCTGCTGCGCAGCCCTTCGCGGGCAAGCCCGCTCCCACAGGAAATGCGTCAATTTTTAGAAATTGAGCAAGGCAGTTGCTCCCGCGAATAAACCGCTGAGCACTGGCAGTGGCGCTATCCCTGTGGGAGCGGGCTTGCCCGCGAAGGGCCGCCAAGCGGCCCCGGTCAACGAGGCAACTCGATCCGCGAAGTCTCCCCCGGTACCGTAGGCCAATCCCCCGCAGCCCACCTCGCCCTGGCCTGTTCAATCAATGCCGGGTCACTCGCCACGAAGTTCCAGTTCATCCGCCGCGGCCCATCCAGCGGCGCCCCGCCGATCACTACCAATTGGCATTCACCTTCCGCATACAAGGTGGCCGCTTCGCCCTCTGGCAGCACCACCAAACTGCATGGCTCTACCTCCTCGTCGTTCAGCATCAGCTCGCCATCAAGCAGATAGAGCGCCCGCTGCGCGTGCTCATCAGGCACGCTAAGCGTGGTGGCGGGCTGCATCCGCACGTGTGCGTACAGGGTAGGGGAGAGCACCGGTACCGGCGATTCCAGGCAGAAGCCACTGCCCGCAATCATGCAAATGCGCACCCCCAGGTTGTCACTGACCGGCAGGCTTGCCGCCGGGTGGTGGCTGTAGCGCGGCGTGCCTTGTTCGAGCGCACGGGGTGACGCCAGCCAGACCTGCAAGCCATGCAGGCGCGAACCGCTGGCAAGCACATCGGCAGGTGTGCGCTCGACATGCGCCACGCCACTGCCTGCCGTCATCCAGCTGACATCGCCTGGCTTCACATGCTGCTCGGACCCGAGGCTGTCCTTGTGCAGGATTTCGCCTTCGAACAGGTAGGTCAGCGTCGACAAGCCGATATGTGGGTGCTGACGGATATCCATGCCACGGCCTGGGGCGTAGTCCGTTTCGAGCATGTGGTCGAAAAACACGAACGGGCCGACGCTGCGGCACTGGGCCGAAGGCAGCGGGCGCAGGATCGGCTGGCCCTCGACCGACTCCGCACGTGGGCGGATGACCAGGGGGATGCTCATGATGGGCTCCGGGCAAGTTGCAAGTGCTCCAAGCATAGCGGTTTGCCGGGCCAGGCTGAACTGCCACGCTTGCCGGTCGGTCTACCCTGTTCGTACCTGGAGAAGGAAGCTGCCCATGATCGCCAGAGCGCTGGCTTGTGCGGTGTTGTCTGGTTGGCTGTGCCTGTCGGCGCAGGCGCGCGATTACCGCTACAGTGACGCCCACTTGCACTACGTCGACTTTTTCCAGGAGACAGAGGGCATGCCTGCGTTGATCAAGGCCATGGATCAAGCGGGCATCGAGCAGTCGATGATCTCCGGCATTCCGGTGGCCAAAAAATGGCACGAGGACGAACCTAAGCGCCCGCGCTACTACGCAGGGGACGACGCCGATGCCTATTGGTACAGCGCGACCGATACCTATGTGGCCGCAGCGCTGCAGAAGCTGCCTGCCGAACAGCGCAAGCGCTTTCATCCGTTCCTGACCGGCTTCAATCCGGTGGACAAGAATGCCGTCAGCCATATCGAGCGCATGCTCGATCTCTACCCAGGGCTTTGGCAGGGTATTGGTGAGGTTTTCACCCGCCACGACGACCTGACCGCGCTGACCAGCGGTGACACACCGCGCGCCAACAACGAGGCCATGACCCGCATTTATCACCTTGCGGCCGAGCGAGACCTCCCGGTGCTGCTGCACAGCAACATCACCTCCAAGCGTGAGCGCAACCCGCTGTACCTGGCCGAGATCGAAGAGCCGCTGCGTAATCACCCGCACACGCGTTTCATCTGGGCGCATGCCGGCAGCAGCATGGAAATTCATCGTCACCAGACGCAGATGGATTTTCTGCTGCCGGTGCTGGCACGTTTGTTGGAGGATTACCCGAACCTGTTTGTCGACTTGTCGTGGAGCGTGCTGGAGCCTTATCTGCTGGATGACAAGGGCGTGCCACGCAAGGCTTGGCTGGCGTTGGTAGAGCGCTTCCCTGAGCGGTTCATGCTCGGGTCGGATGTGGTGGGCAAGTTTGCGAGCCTTGGCGAGCAGATGCACGGGTTCAAGCCGTTTCTGGATGCGTTGCCGGAGGCGGTGGCGCAGAAGGTAGCCAGGGATAATTTTTTGGCTGTGTTGCCCAAGGCTAGGTAACAAACCTGTACGGGCCTCTTCGCGGGCAAGCCCGCAGGTATTGTGCAAGGCTCAGGCTATGCACGAAACCCTGTGGGAGCGGGCTTGCCCGCGAGGAGGCCCGTACAGGCAACACAAAAGAAAACGCCCCGAACCAGTCGGGGCGTTTTTCTTTACTGCATCACGGCCTTACTTGCCAGCCCAGCGCTTGAGCACCAGGGTAGCGTTGGTGCCGCCGAAGCCGAAGCTGTTGCTCATGACCGTGTCGATCTTGGCGTTTTCCAAGGTTTCGCGCTGAATCGGCAGGTCAGCAACTTCCGGATCCAGCTCGTCGATGTTGGCGGAGCCGGCGATGAAGTTGTTTTCCATCATCAGCAGGCAGTAGATCGCCTCGTGCACGCCAGCGGCGCCCAGCGAGTGGCCCGACAGGCTCTTGGTCGAGCTGATCTTCGGTGCCTTGTCGCCGAACACGGCGCGAACACCCTTGATCTCGGCAACGTCACCGACCGGGGTCGAGGTGCCGTGGGTGTTCAGGTAGTCGATCGGGGTGTCGACGGTGGCCAGCGCCTGCTGCATGCAGCGGATGGCGCCTTCACCGCTTGGGGCGACCATGTCGTAACCGTCGGAAGTCGCGCCGTAGCCGACGATTTCGGCGTAGATCTTGGCGCCACGGGCCAGAGCGTGCTCCAGCTCCTCGACTACCACCATGCCGCCGCCGCCTGCGATGACGAAGCCATCACGGTCAGCGTCGTAAGCGCGCGAGGCCAGTTCCGGGGTTTCGTTGCGCTTGGTCGACAGGGCGCCCATGGCATCGAACAGGAACGACTGGCTCCAGTGCTCTTCTTCACCGCCGCCGGCGAAGACGATGTCCTGCTTGCCCCACTGGATCTGCTCCAGTGCGGTGCCGATGCAGTGTGCCGAAGTGGCGCAGGCCGACGAGATCGAGTAGTTCAGGCCCTTGATCTTGAACGGGGTGGCCAGGCACGCCGAAACGGTGCTGCCCATGGTGCGGGTGACGCGGTATGGGCCAACGCGCTTGACGCCTTTCTCGCGCAGGGTGTCCAGCGCTTCCATCTGGTTCAGGGTCGAGGCGCCGCCGGAGCCGGCAACCAGGCCGGTACGCGGGTTGGAAACCTGCTCTTCGGTCAGGCCAGCGTCCTTGATTGCATCCTGCATCGCCAGGTAGGCATAGGCCGCGGCGTGGCCGACAAAACGGTAGACCTTGCGGTCGATCAGTTCTTCGAGGTTGAGGTCGATGGACCCGGAAACCTGGCTGCGCAGCCCCATTTCCTTGTATTCCGGGTTGAAACGGATACCCGGACGGCTTTTACGCAGGTTTTCGGTGACGGTCTCTTTGTCATTGCCCAGGCACGATACGATGCCCAGACCAGTGATAACGACGCGGCGCATGCGAATAACCCTTAGAAATTGTCAGTGGAGGTGAACACGCCGACCCGCAGGGCTTCGGCCGTGTAGATCTCGCGGCCGTCGACGCTGACCGAGCCATCGGCGATGGCCATGTTCAGCTTGCCCTTCAGGACGCGCTTGATGTGAATGTTGTAGGTGACCTTCTTGGCGGTAGGCAGTACCTGGCCGAAGAACTTCACTTCGCCCGAGCCCAGCGCACGGCCGCGGCCCGGCAGGCCCTGCCAGCCGAGGAAGAAGCCGACCAGCTGCCACATGGCGTCCAGGCCCAGGCAGCCCGGCATCACCGGATCGCCTTCGAAGTGGCAGGCGAAGAACCACAGGTCCGGATTGATATCCAGCTCGGCGACCAATTCACCTTTGCCGTACTTGCCGCCTTCTTCGCTGATATGGGTGATGCGATCGACCATCAGCATGTTCGGCGCGGGCAGTTGCGCATTACCTGGGCCGAACAGCTCACCGCGACTGCAGCGCAGCAGGTCTTCCCGAGTAAAGGCGTGTTGTTTGGTCATGCGAGCTCCTCAATAACCCCCTGCGGCAGGGGACGAATCTTCCCGGCCGGCCCGAAAAGCGATGACTCCGGGGCGGCAGCCTACAGGTAGACTATTGCGTTGTGGTGAAAGTCACAGTGCACCAGACGAAAGAAGTACAGGTGTGCACTGAAACGTCTATTTTCAGGTCCGAAGAAGATCCTGTCCAGTCCTTAAGACTGCCGCACTTTAGCATTTATCGCCAGTCGCGGTTGTCTGACCGGGTAACCAGCGTTGCAGCACGCGCTGCAGGTCGGTGCGGCGCAAGGGTTTAGTCAGGTAATCGTCCATACCGGCGGCCATGCAGCGCTCACGATCACCTTCCAACGCGTTTGCGGTCAAGGCGATGATCGGCAGGTGCATGCCGTTTGGCAGCAGGCGGATGCGCTGGGTGGCTTCATAGCCATCCAGGTTCGGCAGGCGGCAGTCCATCAGAATGGCGTCGAACCGTTGCTGGCTGACCTGATCGACTGCCTGGATGCCGTCTGCCGCCACGCTGACCTCAAGCCCCAGGCTGCGCAACATGGCCTCGATGACGTTCTGATTGACCGGGTTGTCCTCCACCAACAGTATCCGCTCGCTACCGGCGAGCGGTCGTTGTTCGCGAACGGCCCCGGGCAGTTTCGCCTGTGCGGGCGCGGCCAGTGCCAGCGGCATTTCCAGGGTGAAGGTCGAGCCCAGGCCCTCGCGGCTCTCGCCGCGCAGCTTGCCGCCCATGCGTTCGGCCAAGGTGCGCGCGATCGACAGCCCCAGGCCGGTGCCGCCGTAGCGTCGGGAAATCGAGCTGTCGGCCTGCTGGAAGGCGACGAACATCATTTCCATGCGGCCGCTGTCGATGCCGATGCCCGTGTCGCGCACGCTGCAGGTAAACCAGATCAGTTGTCGGTCCAGCAGCTGGCAGCGCGCTTCAACGTGCACCTGGCCACGCTCGGTGAATTTCAGTGCATTCCCCACCAGGTTCAGCAAGATCTGCCGGATACGTGTCGGGTCGCCGTTCACGGTCAGGTGCTCGATGCCTTCGGCCATTTGCAGATGCAGGCCAAGGCCGCGTTGCTGCGCGCTGTGCTGGAACGACTGAACGCTGCTGGCAATCAGTTCGCCCAGGTTGAAGTCGATGCGCTCCAGCTCCAGCGCCGTGCGCTCGATCCGCGAGAAGTCGAGAATGTCGTTGATGACCTTCAGCAGGTGCCCGGTGGACTCACTGGCAACGGCGGTGTAGTCGGCCTGTTCGCTGGTCAGTGGGGTGGTTTCGAGCAGTTGTAGCATGCCCAGCACGCCATTCATGGGGGTGCGCAACTCGTGGCTCATCATCGCCAGGAAGTCCGACTTGGCCCGGTTGGCCTGTTCGGCTTCCTCGCGCGCCTGGGTCAACTGGGCAATGGCTTGCTTCTGCTCGGCACTGGCTTGCTCCAGCGCGGTGGCGAGGTTGTTGATGTGGCGCGCCAGATGGCCCAGCTCGCTGTCATCGACCACCGGCAGCGGGGTGTTGTACTCGCCTTGTTGTATGGCCTTCACGGCGTGGCCCATGTCGCTGATTGGCTTGGCCAGGCTGAGGGCCAGCCGGCGAGCGAGCAGGAAGGTGAACAGCAGCGCGAACAGGGCCAGGATGCCCGCCTTGATCACGATTTCCTGCTGGCGCTGGCTGAAGGCATCGTCGGACATGCCGACGATCACCCGCCCCAGGTAGTCGTCACCGATGGCGGGTACGGAGACCTTGCCCGGTTGCAGGAAGTCGGTGTCCAGGCGGATCTGCTGCAGGCGGATCGGGGCCTGGAACACTTCCACCCGCTGCGCCCGGTTGGCGCTTTCGTCAGACTGCTCGACGTAGACCAGGATGTGGTTGCGGCTGTCCTGCACCTCCAGAAAGCGCACGTGCGGAATGCTCAGCGTGGCACGCATCAGGCCTTCCAGCACTTCGTTGTTGCCCGAGATCACCCCGTATTCGGAGGCCGGCGCCAGCTGGTTGGCGATCAGCTGGCCGGTGTGGTTGAGCTCCTGGCGCAGGTCCTGGATACGTACGAAGGTGAAGAAGCTGATCAGCAGCAAGGTCAGCAGCAGGGCGGGGCCGAGGCTGATGATCTGGGTGCGGGTGTGGATGTCCCAGCTCAGACGTCTGCTCATGGGGTGGATTCTCCTTCGGCCAAGGCCTTGGCGGCGGCGTTCGGATCGATAGGTTCAAGGCCCAGGGCGCGTGCCACCTGCTGGTTGCCACTGACGCCGTAGCGCGCCGGATAAAGGCTTCGCGGCCAGCGTGTCGGCGGCTGGTCGAGCAATTGGTCGAGCACCGCCAACCAGTCGTCCTGGTCGCTGTAGGTGCTGGCAAGGGCGCCTGCGCGCACAAAACCTGCGTTCGGGCCGATCAGCGCCATTTGCCGGCCGTAGCTGCTGAGCAGCAGGTTTTTCGCGGTCTTTGGGTTGTACAGGGCAGGGTCATCGAGGCCTAGCAGCACGTCGCTGTTGCCCAGCAACTGCTGCAGGGGCCGGCTGTCACGCGGGTCGGGCCAGTCCTGGGCAATGATCTCCAGGCCCAGGGGGCGTGCGGCATGGCGCAGCTCATCGAGCAGGAAGACGCTGTGCTCACCGTAAAGCACACCGATGCGTTGCGCCTGTGGCAGCAGGTAGCGCGCCAGGCGCAGCTGTCGGGCCAGGGGTGGGTCGCTCCACAGCAGCGTAAGGAAGGCGGGGCGGGACTTTCCCAGGCGCTGTTCAGCCTGTACCCGGCTTACCCGCATGGCCAGCGCTGGCGGTCCGGCACTTTCACTCAGGCGCCATTCCAGTGCGGCACTGTCGAGCAGCACCAGGCGTTGATCGGCCTTGAGCCGGCTTGGGCGGGGCAGGTCGGCAGTGGTCTG
Source organism: Pseudomonas putida (assembly GCF_025905425.1). Classification (NCBI taxonomy): domain Bacteria; kingdom Pseudomonadati; phylum Pseudomonadota; class Gammaproteobacteria; order Pseudomonadales; family Pseudomonadaceae; genus Pseudomonas; species Pseudomonas putida. The sequence goes on from NZ_CP109603.1 coordinate 1,020,875, forward strand.
GAAACGTACTTGGTCATGCGGGCGATGGCTTTCGAACGCTGCGACGAAGCTGCGAATGCCGGGCTGATCTTCGCCACCCACCAGCAGGATTTCACCGGCGGACAGCGGCCCCAGGGGCCACAGGCAAAGCAGCAGCAGGCGCAGCAGACGGGCCATCAGAATTCCAGCTCCGCGCTGACGCTCAGGCGCTGGCGGCTGTCGTAGCGGTTTTGCAGTGCGGTAGTCGGCTCATCGTCCAGACGTTGCTGCCACAGCGCTGCCAGCTCAAGGTTGCTGCCCAGCACCCGCAAGCGCTTGGCCAGGCGCAGGTCCAGGCGCTCGTAGCGGTACTGGTTGAGTGCATCGTCACCATAATAGAACAGCGCGCTCGACCAACCATCGCCCCACTCGCGTAGCCAGCCTGCCGAGCCGCTGTTGCGGGCGCTGAGGCGGCGGTCGTCGGGGTTGCTGGCCCAGGCGTCGACGTAGGCGTAGGTCACGCGTAGGCGGTCGCGCAAGGTGGGGTGCCAGTCCAGTTGCGCCTCGCTGCCGGTAAAGCGTGCCTTGTTGGCATTGCTGGCGATGTACTGGTTGTTCTTGAGGGGCTCGCTGATCATTCCAGTGATTTCGTCGTAGAACAGCTTCACGTCCATGCTCAGGTCGATGTCGCTGAAATAGCCGTTGTAGCCCAGTTCGCGCGAGCGCATGCGTTCCTGGTCGAGGTCGCCCGGGCCGCGGGTCTTGACGAAATACTCGCCGTGCTGCTGGCCAAAGGCATTGGGGCTCAGGCTTTTGACCGTGTAGCTCCAGTTGACGTTGTTCTCGAACATGTCGGGCGAGCGTACCGCCTCGGAATACACCGCACGCAGGCCATGGCGTGGGGTGATCAGGTAGTTGACCGCCACGCGTGGGGTCAGCGAGTTGCCGGACAGGCGCGAGTCCTCGAACATCGCGCCGCCCTGGATGATCCAGTGCTCGTCGGCGCGCCACTCCAGCTGGCCGAACAGGCGCCAGGTCTGGTCGTCGAGGCTGCCGTTGAAGTAGGTCTGCGAGTCGGCACGATCATAGCGGTAGTTCATGCCGCTGAGCAGGCGCAGGTTGTCGGTCAGGCTCAGGGTGTCCTGGATTTCCAGGTCGTAGCGGGTCTCGCGGGTGCTTTGGTCGACATCACCGCACACCACATTGCGACCGCCCTGGTTGTTCCACTGGTTCATGATGGCATCGACCAGTGCCTGTTCCTCGGGGTTGCTGCTGCGCGGCGGATTGTTGGCCCCACGAGCCACCAGCTCGGCATAGTTCGGGTTCATCTGCCACAGCCGGGTCAGCTCCGGGCTGAACGACAGGGCCGCATCACAAGCGCGCCAGACCTGCTGGCGGTCGAAGTGCTGGGCCGAGCCCTGGACATACAGGCTGTGCTCGGGGTTGAGGTCAATGTTCCAGCGTACCGAACCTGCGTAATCCTTGGCATTGACGTCGGCGCTGTCTCCCTGCTGGGTGACGTAGGGGAATACAGGCTGGTAGGTGTAGGGGCGCTGGTTGCTGCCTTCCTTGGCCGCCAACTGCCATTCCAGGGTCTGGTCGGGGGCCAGGCTGTGGCTGGCGCTGAGGTTGAAGCGGGTGAGGCGGCGGCTGTCGCGGTAGTCGCGGCCGTACTGGTCCTGGTCGAAGCCATCGTCCTGCAGGCCCGACACCGACAGGCGCATGTCGCCGCTGTTCCAGCCAAAGCCGTGGCTTGCGTAGAAATCGTTGATGCCGCCCTGGCCGCGGGTGACCTTGAGGCGCGTGCCATGGCTGTCGGCAGGGTTGCGGGTGAGGATGTTGACCACCGCCATCAGCGCATTGGCGCCATAGCTGACCGTGTTGGGGCCACGGAACACCTCGATGCGCTCGACGTCCTCCATGGCCAGGGGGATGTCGCTCCAGTCCACTGTCGCAAGGCCTGCGCGGTATACCGAGCGGCCATCGATCAGCACCTGCATGCGCCGTGCGTCGTTGACGTTGCTGCCATGGTAGTTGACCGTCGGCTGATTGCCGGCGCCGTAGCCGATCATCATGCCAGGCACCAGGCGCAGCAGTTCGGGGATGTCGCGGGCACCGCTGGCGCGGATCAGTTCGCTGTCGAGCACGGTCATGCTGCCTGGGACCGCTGCCGGGGATTGTTTGAGGCGGGTGGCGGTCAGAACCTGCGGCAGGTCGGCGTTGTCGATGAACAGATCGTCGGCCATGGCCGGGCCGCCGAGCAAGGCGGTCAGTAGTAGAAGACGCGGGTAGGGGGGCGTGCCAGGCACCACGGTACGACCTTGTTTCAGGGATGAAACAGGCATGTTAACTGACCTTGGGTGTTTTGCCAGCGATCAGGCCTTCCATAGCGGCCCTTTCCCGGGCGCTGCCACTGGCCCTGTCGCCTATGCATCGTATAATGCCCCGGTCGCCACTTAACTTTTGGCTTTAACGGATTGGATATGACTGAACAGCAACCTGTTGCAGTTCTGGGCGGCGGCAGCTTCGGCACCGCCGTGGCGAACCTGCTGGCGGAAAACGGTGTGCCGGTGCGCCAATGGATGCGCGACCCGGAGCAGGCCGAGGCCATGCGCGTCAACCGCGAGAATCCACGCTACCTCAAAGGCATTCGCCTGCACGATGGTGTCGAGCCGGTCAACGACCTGCTGGCTACCCTGCAGGCCTGCGACCTGGTCTTCGTCGCCTTGCCGTCGAGCGCCTTGCGCAGCGTACTGGCGCCCCATGCCGAGCTGTTGCGCGGCAAGGGCCTGGTCAGCCTGACCAAGGGCATCGAGGCGCAGAGCTTCAAGCTGATGAGCCAGATCCTCGAAGAAATCGCCCCCCAAGCCCGCATCGGTGTGCTGTCGGGGCCTAACCTTGCCCGCGAGATCGCCGAGCACGCGCTGACCGCCACGGTGGTCGCGAGCGAAGACGAACAGCTCTGCCAGCGAGTGCAGGCCGTGCTGCATGGGCGTACCTTCCGCGTCTACGCAAGCGCCGACCGCTTCGGGGTCGAACTGGGCGGCGCCCTGAAGAACGTCTACGCCATCATTGCCGGCATGGCCGTGGCGCTGGGCATGGGCGAGAACACCAAGAGCATGCTGATCACCCGTGCCCTGGCCGAGATGACCCGCTTTGCCGTGAGCCAGGGCGCCAACCCGATGACCTTCCTTGGCCTGGCCGGTGTCGGTGACCTGATCGTCACCTGCTCCTCGCCCAAGAGCCGCAACTACCAGGTGGGTCACGCGCTGGGCCAGGGCTTGAGCCTGGATGAGGCAGTCAATCGCCTGGGCGAGGTCGCTGAAGGGGTCAACACCCTCAAGGTGCTCAAGGCCAAGGCCCAGGAAGTGCAGGTATACATGCCGCTGGTAGCGGGCCTGCACGCCATCTTGTTCGAGGGCCGTACCTTGAACCAGGTGATCGAGCACCTGATGCGTGCAGAGCCCAAGACCGACGTCGATTTCATTTCCATCAGCGGTTTCAACTGAGCCGACAGCGGCTTTGACCAGAACAAGGAGTAAGACATGAACGATACGCCCGAACGCGCCCAGCGTGAGTCGATCCTCCTGCGGGTACTGTGGATGCTGGTGTTCCTGCTGGTCTGGCAAGTGGCCGAACTGCTGCTGGGCGGCCTGGTGCTGGTGCAGCTGATCTACCGCCTGATCTACGGTGCCCCCAGCGCCAGCCTGATGAACTTTGGCGACAGCCTCAGCCAGTACCTGGCGCAGATCGGCCGCTTCGGCAGCTTCCACAGCGACCAGAAACCCTGGCCATTCGCCGACTGGCCCGCCCCTCGTGCGCCAGAAGGCGAGGCCCCGCACGCCGTGGCTCCGGCGCCGCACCCCGTGCGTGACGAAGAGCCCAAGCTGTGAAGCTGTGGGTGCTGCGCCACGGTGAGGCGGAGCCTCGGGCCAATACCGACGCCGAGCGGCGCCTGACCAGCCATGGCCGCGAGCAGGTGCTGCACAGCGCCGCGCGCCTGCTCGGGCAGCCGTTGCAGGCGATCATCGCCAGCCCTTATGTCCGTGCCCAGCAGACTGCAGCGCTGGTGCACGACACCTTGGGCTTTGCCGAGCCTGTGCACACCGTGCCCTGGCTGACGCCGGAAAGCGATGTGCAGCGAGTGATCGGCGAAATCGAACGGCTGGGCCTGGAGCATGTGCTGCTGGTCAGCCACCAACCGCTGGTGGGGACGCTGGTCGGTGCCCTGGAACACGGTCATTTGCAGCAATCGGCAGCCATGAGTACCGCCAGCCTGGCGGAGCTTGAGGGTGACTGGCCGTTGGCAGGGCTGATGACCTTACGCGCGCTTAATTCGCCGGCCTGACGCCTGGCAACTGGCATTTTTGTCAGTTGCCGCTTCGCTTGGCTGCTTGCTAGCGTTGCCCCACATTGGGCGCGTGGACAGGCAGGGCACGATCATGAAAGGGCAGAGGCAAGCGCAGTTACGCTCCATGGACTTGCAGCCCACCGTGGACAAGGTGCAGGAAGGCGAGGTGCTGGACTTTGCCCAGTACAGCCTGCTGCGCGATTCGGCCGACGCCAAGCTTTATCAGCTGATGGGCAAAGTGCGCAGCCACGGCGGGCTGCAACCCAGCGTCATGCAGCAAGGCGAGACCGATTTATTTGCCCTACAGGCGGCCTGTCTGCGGGTGTCTCACTTGTTGCAGACCAGCTGCCTGGCATTGCGCAGGCTGCAGCTCGACCACCACGACCAATGCCTCGCCCGCGAGGTGCTTGAGAGCCAGGTGGCCTACATGCAGGCTTGTCTGCAGCGTTCACTGGGCAGTTTCGATCGCACCCCATGACCTGATTGCCCTCGCCGATGACCTTTCCGGACATTGCCGAGCGGCCTTGCGATGCAGACAATGGGCCCTCATCCCCCGTCCGGACCCGGCGCCATGTCGCAGCACATCTTCTTCGCTCACGCCAATGGTTTCCCGTCTGCCACCTACGGCAAGCTGTTTGCCGCGCTGGCGCCGGACTACCAGGTCCGCCACCTGGCCCAGCATGCCCACGACCCGCGCTTCCCGGTGAATGAAAACTGGCAGAACCTGGTCGATGAGCTGCTGCACCATCTGGCCCAGCAGGATGCGCCGGTCTGGGGGGTTGGCCATTCGCTGGGCGGGGTGCTGCACCTGCATGCCGCCTTGCGTTGCCCCGAGTATTACCGCGGGGTGGTCATGCTCGACTCGCCGGTGCTGACCCGCGCCGATCAATGGTTGCTGCGTACCGCCAAGCGTTTTGGCTTCATCGACCGCATCACCCCGGCAGGGCGTACCCTGGGGCGCCGCGAGGCGTTCGCCGACCGCGACAGCGCACGGGACTACTTCGCCCGCAAAAGCTTGTTCCGCCACTTTGACCCCGACTGCCTCGAAGCCTACCTGGAGCATGGCCTGGAGCCTGCGCAGGATGGGCTACGCCTGCGTTTCGACCCGGCTACGGAAATCAGTATCTACCGCAGTATCCCCCACGCCAGCCCCGCGCCTGCCCGGCAGTTGCTGGTGCCTCTGGCGATGATCTGTGGCGAGCGCAGCAATGTGATTCGCCGTCACCACACGTCGGCCGTGCGCGACATGGCCAAGGGTGAGTACCACAGCGTGCCGGGCGGGCACATGTTCCCCCTGGAGCGCCCGACGGACACCGCCAGCCTGATCAAGGGCCTGTTCGACCGCTGGAGCCAGGCATGAGCGCGCACATGGAAGAAATCCGCCTGAGCCTGGGCCATATCGAGCTGGCCGCGCACCTGTTCGGCCCCGAAGACGGGCTGCCGGTGATCGCCCTGCATGGTTGGCTGGACAACGCCAACAGCTTCGCCCGGCTGGCGCCGCGGCTGCAGGGCCTGCGCATCGTCGCCCTGGACCTGGCCGGGCATGGCTACTCGGAACATCGCCCGCCAGGCGCAAGCTATGCCTTGCCCGACTATGCCCACGACGTACTGCGGGCTGCCGAGCAACTGGGCTGGCAGCGGTTTGCCCTGCTTGGCCATTCGCTGGGTGCGATCATTTCGGTGCAACTGGCAGGCGCCTTGCCGGAGCGGGTCAGCCACCTGGCGCTGATCGATGGCGTCATCCCGCCCACGGGCGCCGAGCAGGACGCCGGTGAACGCCTGGGCATGGCGCTGCAGGCGCAGCTACGCCTGGACGGCAAACGCAAGTCCATCTACCCGGCGCTGGAGGAGGGCGTGCAGGCGCGCATGAAGGGCATGGTCGCGGTCAGCCGTGAAGCGGCCGAGCTGTTGGCCCAGCGCGGGCTGATGCCGGTGCCGGGTGGCTACAGCTGGCGCAGCGACAGCCGCCTGACCCTGCCGTCCCCCGTGCGCTTGAGCCACGCCCAAGCCATGGCCTACGTCAGGCGGGTGAGCTGCCCGGCCTGCCTGGTGGTGGCCGCCGATGGCATGCTGGCGCGCCACACTGAGTTGCTGGAGCAGCTACCCTTTGAGCAAGTGAAGCTGCCAGGTGGTCATCATCTGCACCTGAACGATGAGCAGGGCGCGGCCCTTGTCGCAGACTGTTTCAATCGCTTCTTTGGCTTTGCTTGACTTGCACCGGACAAGTGCCGAGGCTTGGCGGGTTGAACAGGGAGACAACCATGCAAATGCCAGACACGCTGGACCTTAACTTCGGTGCCACGCGCCGACTGGGCTGCCGATGAGCGCGCCCGTTACCCTCCGCACCACGCTCGCCGCCTGCCTCGTGCTCGCCAGCCCCTTGTTGTGGGCCGACAGCCTGCCCGTACCGGTGGATGCCAAGGTGGTCGATCAACGCCCTGCGGTGGAGCAGGAGCGCGTGTACCCCATGGGCCCCCTGCGCAAGATCAGCGGCCGCCTGCGGGTCGAGGACAAGGTCGAAAGCCGTGGCCAGGTGAGTTCGGTCACCTATGAACTGCCCGTTGAACGCTCGGCCCGCGAAGCGTTTACCAGTGCCCGTGAAGCACTGCAGCACGACGGCGGCTACCCGCTGTTCTGGTGCCAGGGCCGTGATTGCGGCGAGGCCAGCCTGTGGGCCAACGACGTGTTCGCCAACGCCCGGCTCAATGGGGGTGATGAGCAACAAGCGTTCATCCTGCTGCGCCGCTCGGCCGAACAGGCCGATACCCTGGTCGCACTGTACAGCGTCACCCGTGGCAACCGCCGTGCCTACCTGCACGTCGAAGAATTCGTTGCCGCCAGCCCGCTTGGCGAACTGCTGCCCACCGCTGCTACGGTGCTGCGCGAAATGCGCGACACCGGCAAACTCGACTACCCTGACCTGAGCACGCCGCAACCCGCCTGGGTGGCCCTGCTTGGGCGCAGCCTGAACCTGGACAGCACCCTGCGGGCCAGCCTCAGTGGTGCTAACGCCGAGGCCTGGCGAGAGGCCTTGGTCACTGCAGGCGTGCGCAGCAGCCGCCTTGAAGTCGGTACGGCCTCCACCGATGGCCTGCACTTGGAACTGATCCGTTGAATGAGCGTCACCATGGCCAATAACGACCGCCTGCTGATCCAGATCGTCCTGCTGGCGTTGCTCGGCGCTGCCCTGTGGGTCATGGCACCGTTCATCTCGGCGCTGCTGTGGGGGGCCATTCTGGCCTTTGCCAGCTGGCCGTTGATGCGCTTGCTGACGCGCGTGCTGGGCGGCCGCGAAACGCTGGCCGCAAGTTTGCTGACCGCAGCCTGGATCCTCATCGTGGCATTGCCGCTGGTCTGGCTGGGTTTCAACCTGGCCGATCATATCCGTGATGCCACGGCGTTTGTCCGTGACGTGCAGGTGGACGGCCTGCCCGATGCACCGGCCTGGCTGGGCAGCATTCCCCTGGTGGGTGAGCGCATGGTCAATTGGTGGCAATCGCTCGACCAGCAAGGTGCGGCCTTGATCGCTTCGATCAAGCCTTACCTGGGTCAGGTGGGCAACTGGTTGCTCGCACGCAGCGCGCAGATCGGGAGCGGAATGCTCGAACTGAGCCTGAGTCTGGTCTTCGTGTTCTTCTTCTACCGGGACGGCCCGCGTTTGTCGGCGTTCGTGCTGCGCCTGCTGCAGCGCTTGACGGGGGATCGCGCCGATTACTACTTGGAACTGGTGGCCGGCACCGTGCAGCGGGTGGTCAACGGCGTGATCGGCACGGCAGCGGCCCAGGCCCTGCTGGCGCTGATCGGTTTCCTGATAGCCGGGGTACCAGGGGCCATCGTGCTGGGCCTGGTGACCTTCATGCTCAGCCTGATCCCCATGGGCCCGCCGCTGGCGTGGATCCCCGCTACTGCCTGGTTGGCGTGGCAAGGCGAATACGGCATGGCGGTGTTCCTGGGCATCTGGGGTACTTTCGTTATCAGCGGCGTGGACAACGTGCTCAAGCCGTACCTGATCAGCCGTGGCGGCAACTTGCCGCTGGTCATCGTGTTGCTGGGCGTGTTCGGTGGCTTGATCGCCTTTGGTTTCATTGGCCTGTTCATCGGGCCGACCTTGCTGGCGGTGGGGTACAGCCTGCTGCTGGACTGGAGCCGCAACGCCGGGCAGCAGACCCTGTAGGAGCGTATTTTTACGCATTCTTTATGCCCCCGCTTACCCCTTGATCTCGCCCCTTTACGCCCCTTCCTCGGACAATTTCCCCAAAGCGGCCTAAGCCGCACCACGGGGAGCTCCACACATGAACATGCTCGACGGGCTGTCACTGCTGCTGGCAGTGGCATTGGCTATTTACCTGCTGGTGGCGCTGCTGCGCGCCAATCGCAGCTAGGGAGTGGCCATGCACAGTTACGACTTTGCCTTGTTACTGGCGTTTTTCCTCATCGTGCTGCTACCGGCACCTTGGCTCGGGCGGTTCTTCTACAAGGTGATGGAAGGCCAGCGCACTTGGCTGACACCTGTATTGGGCCCGGTAGAACAGGCCAGCTATCGGCTGGCGGGCGTTCGCGCCGACCAGGAGCAGAACTGGAAGCAATACACACTGGCCTTGTTGGCCTTCAACCTGGCCGGGTTCCTACTGCTGTTTGCCGTGCTGTTGCTGCAGGGCTATCTGCCGCTCAACCCACAGCACCTTCCCGGCCAGGAGTGGTCGCTGGCGTTCAACACCGCCGTAAGCTTCGTCACCAACACCAACTGGCAGGGGTACAGCGGCGAGGCATCGGTCAGCTACCTGAGCCAGATGCTCGGCTTGACCGTGCAGAACTTCGTCAGCGCCGCCACTGGGTTGGCGGTGCTCGTGGCCCTGTGTCGTGGCATTGCCCGCCGCTCGACCACCACCCTGGGCAACTTCTGGGTCGACATGACCCGCGCCACGCTCTATGGGCTGCTGCCCCTGTGCCTGGTGCTGGCGCTGCTGCTGGTCTGGCAGGGCGTGCCACAGACCTTTGCCGACTACGCTCACGCGCTGACCCTGCAAGGCAGTGACCAGACCATCCCGCTCGGCCCTGCGGCCAGCCAGATCGCCATCAAGCAGTTGGGCACCAATGGCGGCGGCTTCTTCGGCGTCAACTCGGCGCACCCGTTCGAAAACCCCACCGCCTGGAGCAACCTGTTCGAGGTGGCGTCGATCATCCTCATCCCGGTGGCGCTGGTGTTCACCTTCGGCCACTACGTGAAGGACCTGCGCCAGAGCCGGGCGATTCTCGCCTGCATGCTGAGCCTGTTCCTCATCGGCGGGGCTACCGCGTTGTGGTCCGAACACCAGCCCAACCCGGCACTGCAGAGCCCCCAGGTTCAGCAGAGCGCCCCCATGGAGGGCAAGGAAAGCCGCTTTGGCACCACCGGCTCGGTGCTGTGGACGGTGACCACCACAGCGGCATCCAACGGCTCGGTCAATGCCATGCACGACAGCCTCAACCCGCTGACCGGCATGGTCGCGATGGTCAACATGATGGTCGGTGAGGTGATCTTCGGCGGCGTTGGCGCGGGGCTCTACGGCATGCTGTTGTTCGTGCTGATCGCCGTGTTCCTGGCCGGCTTGATGATTGGCCGTACGCCGGAATACCTGGGCAAGAAACTGCAGGCGCGTGAGGTGCAACTGCTGGTGGCGACCTTGCTGGTGATGCCGGTTGGCGTGCTGGTGCTGGGCGCCATCGCCGCCAGCCTGCCGGGCCCGGCGGGTGCGGTGAGCAACCCTGGTGCCCATGGCTTCAGCCAACTGCTGTACGCCTACACCTCCGGCACCGCCAACAACGGTTCGGCCTTTGCCGGTTTCGGTGCCAACACGGTGTACCACAACCTGATGATCGGCCTGGCCATGCTGATCGGCCGCTTCGGCTACATCCTGCCGATACTGGCGCTGGCCGGCAGCCTGGCGGCGAAAAAAAGCGCGCCCCAAGGGCTCAACAGCTTCCCCACTCACGGCCCACTGTTCACCGGCCTGTTGCTGGTGACCATTTTGTTGGTGGGTGGCCTGACCTTCCTGCCGACCTTGGCCCTTGGGCCAATCGCCGAATACCTGAGCCTGGGCTTCTGAGGAAACCAACATGAATATGCCCATTCCTGAAGTAAAAGCCCTCCACAGCGCCAAGGACCAGACGCGCTTCGCCGCGCTCTGGCGCCCGGCCCTGGTACAGGCCTTCGTCAAGCTGGACCCGCGGCAGCTCAAGCGCTCGCCGGTGATGCTCGTGGTTGCCCTGACCGCCGTGCTCACCACCATCCTGTGCGTTGCCCCAGGCAGCGGCGTGAGCACCGCTGTTGCAGTGCAGATTGCCCTGTGGCTGTGGTTCACCGTGCTGTTCGCCAACTTTGCCGAAGCCCTGGCCGAAGGCCGTGGCAAGGCCCGCGCCGACAGCCTCAAGGCGGGGAGCCAGGGGCTGACTGCCCAGCGGCGCAACAGCGCTGGCGCATTCGAGACGGTCGTCGCCAGCGAGCTGCGCAAGGGCGATGTGGTTAAGGTGATCGCGGGTGAGTTGATCCCGGGCGATGGTGAAGTGCTCGAAGGCATTGCCGCAGTCAACGAGGCGGCGATCACCGGTGAGTCCGCGCCGGTGATCCGCGAGTCCGGCGGCGACCGGTCGGCGGTGACCGGCAACACGCGGCTGGTGTCCGACTGGCTGCTGATTCGCATCACCAGCAACCCTGGCGAATCGACCCTGGACCGCATGATCGCGCTGGTCGAAGGGGCCAAACGGCAGAAGACGCCCAACGAGATAGCCCTGGATATCCTGCTGATCGGCCTGACCCTGATCTTCCTGGTCGTGGTGGTGACCTTGCAGCCGTTCGCCCACTTCGCCGGCGGTAGCCTGCCGTTGATCTTCCTGGCCGCACTGCTGGTGACGTTGATCCCCACCACCATTGGCGGCCTGCTGTCGGCCATTGGCATTGCCGGCATGGACCGCCTGGTCCGGCTCAATGTCATCGCCCGCTCCGGCCGCGCGGTGGAGGCGGCGGGCGACGTGCACACCCTGATGCTCGACAAGACCGGCACCATCACCTTCGGCAACCGCCGCTGCAGCGCGCTGCATGCGGCACCGGGCATCACGGCCAAGGAACTGGGGGAGGGCGCCCTGTTTGCCTCGCTGGCCGACGACACGGCCGAGGGCAAGTCGATTGTCGAGTACCTGCGCCAGTTGCACGACTTCGTCGAACCGTCCGGGGAGCAGCTCGAACCTATTGCCTTCAGCGCCGAGACCCGGTTGTCGGGGGTCGACTTCCAGCAGCGCCGCTACCGCAAGGGCGCTGTCGATGCGGTACTGGCCTTTGTCGGCCTGCAACGGCTCGAAATACCGCCGGCACTGGGCCGCGAGGTCGAGCGTATCGCCCAGAGTGGTGGCACGCCGCTGCTGGTGTGTGTCGACAAGCGCCTGCTTGGGGTGATCCACCTCAAGGATGTGGTCAAGCCCGGTATTCGCGAGCGCTTTGCCGAACTGCGCAAGCTGGGCATCCGCACCGTGATGGTGACCGGGGACAACCCGCTGACTGCCGCAGCCATTGCCGCCGAGGCCGGGGTCGATGATGTGCTGGCCGAGGCCACCCCAGAGAAGAAGCTGGCGCGCATCCGCCAGGAGCAGAATGACGGCCGCCTGGTCGCCATGTGTGGCGATGGCGCCAACGACGCCCCGGCGCTGGCCCAGGCCGACGTGGGCATGGCCATGAACGACGGCACCCAGGCAGCCCGTGAGGCGGCCAACATGGTTGATCTGGACAGCGACCCGACCAAGTTGCTGGACGTGGTCCAGGTGGGCAAGGAACTGCTGGTGACCCGTGGCGCCTTGACCACCTTCTCCATCGCCAACGATGTGGCCAAGTACTTCGCCATCCTGCCGGCGTTGTTCGCCGCCATTTACCCGCAGCTGGGCGTGCTCAACCTGATGCACCTGGCCAGCCCGCAGAGTGCGATCTTGTCGGCGATCGTGTTCAACGCGCTGATCATCATCGTGCTGATCCCGCTGGCGCTGCGCGGTGTACGGGTGCAGGCGGCGAGTGCGGCCCACCTGTTACGGCGCAACCTGCTGATCTACGGCTTGGGCGGGCTCATCGTGCCGTTCGCCGGGATCAAGCTGATCGACCTGCTGCTCAATGCTCTGCACCTGGTCTGAGGAGGCCGCCATGAACACTTATGTACGCCCGGCGCTGAGCCTGGCCTTGCTGATGACGTTGGTCACTGGCGCGTTGTATCCGTTGGCGGTGACCGGCATTGCCCAGGTCGCCTTCCCTGAACAGGCCAATGGCAGCTTGGTGCGTGATGAACGCGGCGAGGTGCGCGGCTCGGCCCTGATCGCTCAGGATTTCCAAGGCGATGGCTGGTTCCATTCGCGACCTTCGGCAGGGGCTTATGCCACCGTGTCCAGCAGTGCCAGCAATCTGTCGCCGAGCAACCCGGCGCTGGCCGAACGGGTAGGCAGCGATGCTGCGAAGCTGTATCGGGCTGAGCAAGGCCCGGTGCCTCAAGCCTTGCTGACCACCTCCGGCAGTGGCCTGGACCCGCAGTTGCCGCCGGAGGCGGTGGCTTATCAGGTATCGCGTGTGGCAGAGGCTCGCAAGGTGCCCGTTGAGCGCTTGCAAGCCCTGGTGGAAGAGGCCACCCTCCACCCATTGATCGGGCCGCCTGTGGTCAATGTCCTGGCCCTGAACCAGGCCTTGGAGCGTTTGGGGAACTGATAGTGGGGCCGCTTTGCGGCCCTTCGCGGGCAAGCCCGCTCCCACAGGGATGAACGTGTGGGAGCAACTGTCTTCTTGTGGAAGCTGGCCTTGCCGGCGATGGGGCGCGTAGCGCCCCAGGCCCGGCTGTGCCGGGCATCGCCAGCAAGGCTTGCTCCTACGAATGAGCTATTTGCTCCTTCCAGGGCGTTCCGGTCTTGAGCACCGCATTTAGCCTCACTATCAATACTCGCATACACGCCACCACCGATACTTTCGCGCACTTCCCCTGGGCTCGCAGTGCTTTGTAGCGCTCGCAGAAGTCCTTGTTGTGCCGTATCACCACCCAGCAGGCCATATAGAGCGCCCGCCTGACTTGTGAGCGCCCCCCCCAGATTGAACGCTTGCCCGACTGCTTGCCGCTGTCCTGGTTGAACGGCGCAACACCGACCAAGGCGGCAATTTCCTTCTTATCCACCTGGCCCAGCTCTGGCAGCAAGGCCATCAGCTTTCCGGCAGTAATCAGACCAATTCCTTTGACTTGAGTGAGCTGTTTAACCCGGTCATCAGGCAAAGCTGCTGCCTGCTGTGCGATCTCTTGTTCCAGCGCTCGAATTTCACCCTTCAGATAGGCGATGTGTTGTTCCAACCGCAAACAAACACTGGGAGCCCGCGCCTGCTTCAGGCGCCGCTTGTCATCGTCGCGCTGTTGGACGAAGCGATCCCGCTGCATAAGCAGTTCGCGCAGCAAGGCCCGCTCGGGTGTCATCACCTGGCAAGGCCGTGGGGGCATAACTTCAGCCAGGTGAGCCAAAACAGCTGCGTCAATGGGATCGGTCTTGGCGCGTTTACCCATCGACTTGGCAAAGTCCCGGGCACGACTGGGATTGATCCGGCAAACCGGAAAATCGGCATCCTGCAGCGCTTTGAGGACATTGCACTCGTAGCCACCGGTAGCTTCGAGCAAGACCATTGAAACTGCATACCCGCCAAGCTTTTCGACGAGCAGTTGGAATCCCTTCAAGTCATTGGAAACACTGAAGTTCACCCCCTCAGGGCGGATGTGAACAGCAAGTGTGGCACTGGAAACATCGATGCCGACAGAGGAAGACATGGCCAAACCCTCTTAAACTCAAGGAGTGAGAGCGCTTTGGCTTGGCCCACGCTTGTGATTCGAGATTACGCCCCTCATCCAACTGTTCGGGCTCTCGCCAAAGTGGAACGGTGAATGGCAGCTTTTGCTCCCACACGTGCTCTGGGCACCTCGGGCTATCAGCTTGCCATTCACCGCTCTCACTTCAGATTCTATTCCCTCTCCAAGACACAAGCGGGCTTGCCCGCGAAGGCCTGCAAAGCAGGCCCAGATTTACCGATCGCCGCACAATCGAAGGATCAAACATGAGTGACGCAGCCCGCGCAGACGCGCTGTTGGCCAACCTGCCGCGAACTGGCCGCGGCAGGCTGAAGGTATTCCTCGGTGCCGCACCAGGGGTGGGCAAGACCTACGCCATGCTGCAGGCCGCCCACACCCAGCAACGCCAGGGCGTGCGGGTACTGGCCGGAGTGGTCGAGACCCACGGCCGCGCCGAGACCGAAGCGCTGCTCGGCGGCCTGCTCCAGCAGCCCCTGCTGCGCAGCGATTATCGCGGTGTCACGCTTGAGGAAATGGACCTGGACGGCCTGCTCAAAGCCGCTCCGGCCCTGGCCCTGGTCGACGAACTGGCCCACACCAATGCCCCCGGCAGCCGCCATGCCAAGCGCTGGCAGGACGTTCAGGAACTGCTGGCCGCCGGCATCGACGTCTACACCACGGTCAACGTCCAGCACCTGGAAAGCCTCAACGACAAAGTCCGCGATATCACCGGCGTACAGGTGCGCGAAACCTTGCCGGACTGGGTGTTGCAAGAAGCCTTCGAACTGGTGCTGATCGACCTGCCGCCCCGTGAATTGCTGGAGCGCCTGCGCGAAGGCAAGGTGTACGTGCCGGAGCAGGCGCGGGCGGCCATCGAGGCTTATTTTTCCCAGACCAACCTCACCGCGTTGCGTGAACTGGCCATGCAGACCGCCGCCGCCCAGGTCGATGCCGACCTGGCCCACGGCTATCGCCAACGTGGCCAAGAGGCTCCGGCCTTGCGTGGGCGCCTGTTGGTCGGGGTCGACGGTGACGACCAGGCCGAACGCCTGGTACGCCATGCCAGCCGGGTGGCCCAGCGCCGTCATTTGCCCTGGAGCCTGGTGCACGTGGACAACGGCCGTTTGCGCGACGAAGTTGCACGTCAGCGCTTGCAGGCCGCGCAGCAGTTGGCTGAACGCCTGGGCGGTGAAGTGGTGCTGTTGCGTGCCGGCGAGGTGGCGCGCACCTTGATTCAGCATGCCGTCGAGCGCCGGGCCAGCCTGGTGCTGGTGGGGCAATCGCGTGATCGCCTGCGCCGGCGTGTGTTGGGTGCCGGGGTTGCGGCGCGGTTGTTGCGCGAAAGCCATGGGCTGGAAATCAACGTGCTCGACCGCGACGTGCAGCCACAACCGGCACGCGCGGCGGTCAAGCGCGTGTGGGTCTGGCGGCACTATCTGCTGGCCTTGCTGGCCACCGTTATGGCGGCAGGCCTGGCCTGGGCGGTGTCGAGCGTGCTGGCGTTGCCGAACATTTCGTTGGTGTTTCTCGCCGCGGTGTTGCTGGTGGCGGTGCGCAGTAGCCTGGGGCCGGCGCTGGCGTGTGCGGCGTTGTCGTTTCTGACTTACGACTTCCTGTTCATCCCGCCGAACTTCTCTTTCAGCATCCAGCGCGAAGAAGACGTGCTGACCCTGGTGTTCTTCCTGCTCATGGCCGCCCTCACGGGTAACCTGGCGGCCCGTCAGCGCCGCCAGTTGCAGGCCCTGCGCGAAACCCAGGCGCAGACCAGTCAACTGCTCGACCTGTCGCGTCGGTTGACCGTCGCCACCGACCGCCAGGCCGTGTTCAACGCGGCCGGCCAGCACCTCGACGGCTGGCATGACCTGCAAGTGTGCCTGCTCGAACGTGATGGCGAGGGCCTGTTGCGCCTGGCCAGCGGCGAAGCCGATGCGCTGAGCGACAACGAACGCGCCGCTGCCGAATGGGCCTGGCAGCACGGCCAGGCAGCGGGGCATGGCAGCGATACCCTGCCCAATGGCCGCTGGTGGTGGTGGCCCTTGGCGGTGGATGAGCAACCGCTGGCGCTGCTCGGCGTACGCCCGCGCAGCGGCCAACCGCTGAGCGACCCGCGTCGCCGCCTGCTCACGGCCCTTGGCCAACCGCTGGCCCAGGCCCTGGCCCGCGCTCGGCTGGCCGAACAGCTGGAGGCCGCGCGCCTGCACGGCGAAACCGAGCAACTGCGCAGCGCCTTGCTTGCTTCAGTGTCCCACGACCTGCGCACGCCCCTGACTGCCATGCGCGGCAGTATCGACAGCTTGCTGGCGCTGGGCGAGGCAATACCCGAAGAAGACCGGCGCGAACTGCTCGAAGGTACGCGCAACGAGGCCGAGCGCCTGGACCGCTACATCCAGAACCTGCTCGACATGACCCGCCTGGGCCACGGCGGGCTCAAGCTGGCCCGTGACTGGGTAGCCC
The DNA here is from genome assembly GCF_025905425.1 of Pseudomonas putida. Taxonomy (NCBI): domain Bacteria; kingdom Pseudomonadati; phylum Pseudomonadota; class Gammaproteobacteria; order Pseudomonadales; family Pseudomonadaceae; genus Pseudomonas; species Pseudomonas putida. Next base: position 1,037,462 of record NZ_CP109603.1, read on the forward strand.
CGGCGGACATTGTCGGCAGCGCGCTCAACCGCCTGCGGGTGGTACTCGCCCCCCTGCGCGTGCACACCGACGTGCCGGCCGAACTGCCGTTGCTGTTCGTTCATGCGGCGCTGATCGAGCAGGCCCTGGTCAATGTGCTGGAGAACGCTGCACGCTTCTCACCGGCCCACGGCCGGCTGGCGCTGCAGGTGTGGGTGCAGGATGAGCAACTGCGCATCGCTGTCAGCGACCAGGGGCCTGGCATTCCCGTGGCGGAGCGGGAGAAGATCTTCGACATGTTCTACACCGCCGCCCGCGGTGATCGGGGCGGGCAGGGCACCGGCCTGGGCCTGGCGATCTGCCAGGGCATGATCGGTGCCCATGGCGGGCAGATTCTGGTGGGTGAAGGCATCGATGGCCAGGGCACCGGCATCACTCTATGCTTGCCGCTGCCCCCTCAACCTGAAGCCGAAAGCGAAGCCCCATGAGCCAGTCCGCCACCCTCCTGGTCATCGACGACGAACCGCAGATCCGCAAGTTCTTGCGCATCAGCCTGACGTCCCAGGGTTACAAGGTGATCGAGGCCGCCACCGGCAGCGAGGGCCTGGCGCAGGCCGCTCTGGGCAAACCCGATTTGGTGGTGCTCGACCTCGGCTTGCCGGACATGGACGGCCAGCAGGTGCTGCGAGAGTTGCGCGAATGGAGCGCGGTGCCGGTGCTGGTGCTGTCGGTTCGCGCCAGTGAGGTGCAGAAGGTCGATGCGCTGGACGGAGGGGCGAATGACTACGTGACCAAACCGTTTGGCATTCAGGAGTTCCTTGCGCGGGTGCGCGCCCTGTTGCGCCAAGTGCCACAGGCCGGTGGAGGCGAGGTGGCGGCCAGTTTCGGGCCGTTGACCGTGGACTTCGCCTTCCGCCGTGTGACCCTTCAGGGCGTGGAGGTGGCGCTGACCCGCAAGGAATATGCGTTGCTGGCCCAGCTGGCCGGGCACCCGGGCCGGGTGATTACCCAGCAGCAGTTGCTCAAAGACATCTGGGGGCCGACCCATGTGGACGACACCCACTACCTGCGGATCGTGGTCGGGCACCTGCGCCAGAAGCTTGGGGATGACCCCATGGCGCCGCGGTTCATCATTACCGAGGCGGGCGTGGGCTACCGGTTGGTAGCGCCCGCCTGATGATGCAAGCCGCTGTTACCAGCCCAACTGCTTGTGCAAGCCCAAGGCGTCGTAGTAATCCCCTTGGTAGACGATCTTGCCGCCTTTGACCTTCACATAGCTCACGCCATCGAACGACAGCGCTTTATTGGTGGCTGGCGTTTGTGCGTCCCAGGCGCCGGTGTTGGTGCCGCTGAAGGTCCATTGGAAGGCGATGCCGTCCTTGTCCACGATCGGCGTGCCGTTGATCGTCCATTTCAAGTCTGGCACGGCCCCCACGAATACCTTGATCACGTTGTCGCGGGCAGCTTCGCGGCCCTTTTGTGGGGTGCCGACGGTGACGTCGAAGTACTCGGCGTCCTTGGCCAGGTAACTGGCCGCTTTTTCGGCGTCGTGGGCATTCCAGGCTGCCATGTAGGCATCGACGATCTGCCTGGGGCTTTCGGCAGCCTGGGCAAGGCTGGCGAAGGTGAACAGCGACAGCAGGTAGAACGCTCTGATGAAGGGACGCATGTTTGCCTCGCTTGCGGGCGTGCCCGCGGGTTGTCGGCCGGCTGGCCGTTGAGCGTGGTCAGGCCCTTGGCGGCTCCTTTTCGAACAGTTGCCGCATGACTTCCAGATAGCGCCGCGCGCCCAGGCCCAAGGGGCGCGGTTTGACCCAGATGATGTCCACCCACAGCCGTAGCCGGCTGGCCATGTTGTCGAAGCGCACCTCGGCCAATGCACCCGAGGCAATCAGCGGCTCAACCAGCGGCTGCGGCAGGTAGGCCCAACCCAGGCCGGATTGCACCAGATCCAGCGTAGCCAGATAACTGTCGGTCAGCCAGATTCGCCGCGACAGCACCATGCGCGGGTCGGAGCCGGTGGCTTTGCCCGAGGCCACGATGATTTGCCGTTGCTCGGCGAACGCTTCTTCGGGCAGCGGCGTGCCGCTGTTACGCCCAGCGGGGTGGCGGGGCGAAGCGACGGCGACCAGCAGTTGGCTGCCGGCTTCAAGAAACGACTCACGCTCATCGATCCCCGGCCGTTCGAACACCAGCGCCAATTGCACGCTGCCATCGTGCAGCAAGCGAATGGCTTCGGCTTGCGTGGCTGAACGCACTTCGATCTCAAGGCTCGGAAACTCCTGCGCGAGGGTTTCCAGGGGTTGGCTCCAGCGGCCGGTTTGCAGCTCGGGGGCCATGGCGATGGTCAGGCGCTTTTCCAGCCCCTTGTGCAGTTGCAGTGCTTGGGCATCCAGCAGGTTGAGCTGGCAGATCACCTGCCTGGCCTGCGGTTCGAGGGCCAAGGCGGCGCTGGTGGGCAAGGCTTTGCGCGTGGCCCGGTCGAACAGGGCCAAGTCCAGCTCCGCTTCCAGCTGGGCAATGGCCATGCTCACGGCCGAAGGCACACGGCCCAGCTTGCGTGCGGCTGCAGAAAACGACCCTGCCTCCAGTACGGCGAGAAAAACCGCAAGTGAGTCGCTGGTAAAGGCCATGGTCAGAATCCCTTCTTTGTGGGCTATAGATCTTCCGAGAGGATACGGTCCACGCTGTCGACGAAGTAGTCCACGCTCGTCCGTGTGGTGCACATCGGCGGCTTGATCTTGAGGATGTTCAGGTAGTCGCCGGTCGGCTGCATGAAGATGCCCAGGTCACGCAAGCGGTCGCACAACTGCAGGGTTTCCTCGGTCGCCGGCTCCAGCGTCTGCCGGTCACGTACCAGCTCAAGCCCCAGGTAGAAGCCAGAGCCATGCGCCGCGCCGGCCAGCGGGTGCTTGTCAACCAGCGCCTGCAAGCGTGCCTTGAAATAGCGCCCGGTGTCGCGGGCATTGTCCCACAGCCCTTCTTCCTGCATCACGTCCAGCACCGCCATGCCGATGCGGCAACTGACCGGGCTGCCCCCCGCCGACGAGAAGAAGTAGCCCTGCGCTTCCAGCGCCTCGGCGATCTCGCGCCGGGTGATCACCACACCCAGCGGCTGGCCATTGCCCATGCCCTTGGCCATGGTGATGATGTCGGGCACCACCCCTTGTTCCTCGAAGCCCCAGAAGTACTCGCCCAGCCGGCCATAACCCACCTGCACCTCGTCGGCGATGCACACGCCGCCCCGGGCGCGCACCTTGGCGTAGGCGGCGTGAAGGTAACCGGCGGGTAGCGAGATGCCCCCCGCGTTGCCGTACACCGGCTCGCAGATGATCCCGGCCAGCTGACGGCCACGGGCATCGAGGTCGGCCAGCTTGGCATCGACGTCACGCAGGTAGCCGGCGGCGCTGTCGGCACCGCGCAAACGCCCACGGAAGGTGTTCGGTGCTTCGACCGGGTGTACCCAGTCTGGCCGGGTCTCCAGGGCCTGCGGGTTGTCGGCGATAGAGGTGGATATGGCGTCGGTGGCCACCGACCAGCCGTGGTAGGCCTCCAGCACGCTAAGCAGGTCGCGCCCGCCGCTGAAGGCCCAGGCCAGGCGGATGGCCAGGTCGTTGGCCTCGGTGCCGCTGTTGACCAGAAACACCCGGTCGAAGCCTTCTGGCGCCAGCTTCAGCAGGCGTTCGGAGAACTCGGCGATGGCCGCGTAATGGAAGCGCGAGTTGGTGTTGAGCAGCGACCACTGGCGCGCTGACTCGGCCACCATGCGTGGATGGCCATGGCCCAGTACGGCCACGTTGTTGAGCATGTCCAGGTAGGAGCGGCCCTGCATGTCGATCAGGTAGTTGCGCCAGCCGCGCTCGATATGGGGTGGTTGCGCGTAGTAGTGCTTCTGCGAGCGGGCGAAGCTGGCGTCGCGGCGTGCCAGCAGCGCCTGCGCGTCGGCCAGCGGTTCGGCGTCGCAGTCAAAGCCCAGCAGCGCGGCAGGCGACGGGCACAGTGCGAGCCAGGCAGCGGCATGGAACGGGGTGGCGAAGAACGGGGGGCGGATGGCGTTATCCAGGCACAGCTGAACGCTGAGAAAGCCACAGCTGCTGCCCAGGGATTGCCCCTTTGCCATGGTCTGGCCATCTGCCGGGGCATCCTCCAGCCCCTGCAGCCACAACGCCCAGTGTGGTGTACGCAGGCAGCCGCGGCCATCGCCGTGACGCTGCCATGTGCCGGCTTGCGGTGCCTGCACCCTGCAGCCGTCGGGCACATGCAATTCGACCCCCAGCGCGCAGGTGGCAGGCTCTTCGGGGCGGTCGATGTGGGTCTGTGAGAGGCGATACTGGCCATGCAGCGTGCTCGCTGGGCCTGGCTTGGCAGCCAGCAGGCGTTGATCGAAACCTGGCTGTTCCCAGTTGCCCGCTTCGCAGTGCGGGCTGAGTACGCCCAGATCAATGCGTGCAACCGGCTGGCCGGTCAGTTCGGGCAGCAGGGGGGCGCAACTGGCCAGGTCGGGCCTGCCGGGTTGAAGCCCGGCGGCCTGCACAATGGCCGCCTGCATCAGCGCGAAAGGCACGGCGGTAGCCGTGTCGAAGATTTCCCATTCATGGGCGATGTTGTTGCGAATGTACTGGTTGCCTGGGTCTACGGCCAGTTGTTGCTCGCTGCTCAGCACCAGCACTGCGGCGCGGTTGAGCACCAGCGGCCACAGGGCGCGCAGTTCGGCCTCGCTCAGCGGGTTGAGTGCCTGGTAGGCCTGCACCGCCGGCAGAATGCGCAGCGGGTCGCCTTCGGCATGGTGCAACAGCGCCGCGCAGGTCACCGAGAGGTCGGCAATGCGCCAGGTGCGCAGCAGGTCACCGAAGTCGATGACACCCTGCAACTGCCATTGGCGCTCGCCATCGCGGGCCCACACGGCGTTGTCGTCGGTGACGTCCAGGTGCACGGCCTGGCTTGGCAACTGTTCGGCCAGTGGCGCCAGGTGCGCAGCGGCGAGTTGGGTGGCCTGCTCGACACGGGCGCGTTGGCCTGCGTCCTGCAGCACCGGCAGCAGGTGCTGGATCAGCGCTTGCGCATGTTGCGGGTCCCATTGCAGGGTGCGGCTCAAGCCCGGGTGGTCAAAATCGGCTAAGGCCTTGTCCAGCTTCGCGCAGAGCCCGCCCAGTTCGGCCATCAGGCGCGGTGCCATGTGTTTGAGGCGGGTCAGCGGCTGGCCGTCGATGTAGTCGAGCAGGCGCACACGCAGCGGTTGGCCGTCGATGTTCAGTGCCAGCAACGTTTGCCCGTTGTGTGCCGGGCGCACAGCGGGTACCGGCAAGCCCTGTTCACGCAGATAGGCCAGCGCGGCGTGCTGCGCCTCCAGTTCGACCTGGGCATAGCTGCCGTGGCAGGCCTTGAGGACGAAGCGGGCCTGGGGGGTATCCACGCGCACGTTCAGGTCCTGCTGGCTGCCCAGCGATGACAGGCTGCCAGTCAGGCCGTAGTGGGCCTGCAGCAGGGCGTGTGCTTGGGCCTCGCTGAGTGCTGGGCTGGGTAGGGCGCAGCGCTGGATCAGGAGGTCGAGGGGCTTTTGTTGTTGGCTGGGCATTGGGCTCTACCGTTGGCGCTGGGAGTTGACGGTAGAGAATCTATGCCCATTCTGGCTGATGATGGAAGACGATTGTTGTCAGAATTTTTGATGATTGGGTGGGGCTATGGGTGCATGTCTTGAGTTTTGCGGAGCCGCAAATCTATCGACATGCACCAGGCGGCCCCGCCTCAATCTCCCGGCAGAGCCCAGCTCACATCAAAAACTGGCCTTGACCGACACCATGAAATTACGCGGCTCCCCGTAATAGTTACCAAACGTCTCCGTCCCGATACTGGCGTAGTACCGCTTGTCAAACAGGTTGTTGCCGTTGAGCGCCACCGACCAGGTGTCATCGATGCGATAACCGATCCGACCATTCCAGACCGCATACCCCGCCTGGCTGATTTTCTCGCCACTGGCAGGCGAAACCCGGAAATTGTCGCTTTGCGCATTGACCCCGGCCCCCAGGCTGAACCGCTCGAAGGCGCCACCGAGGGTGTACTCGCCCCACAGGCGCAGCACATGCCGAGGCACGTAGCTGTTGAACGCCGCGCCGTTCAGGTTGGTGTCGATGTCGTCGAGTGTCTTGGTCTGGGTGTAGGTGTACCCCGCAAGCAGTTGCAGGCGCTCGATGACTTCGCCACTGATCTCGGCCTCGAAACCCTGGGCGCGGACCTTGCCGGCGTTCACGTAGCAGTAGCCATCGGAGGAGGGGCACGACGAGTTGTAGTCAGTCTGCGCCTGGTCCTTCTGAAGGGTGCGGAACAGGTTGAAGGCACCGTTCAAGCGCCCGTCGAACCAGGCCCCCTTGATGCCCAGCTCATAGCTCTGGCCCACCAGCGGTTTGAGCGCTGAACCGGCTTCGTCCCGGTAGCTGCCTTGCGGCGTGAAGATGTCCGAGTAGCTGGCGTAGGCCGTCAGGTTTTCGTTCAAGTCCAGCAGCACGCCGGCAAAGGGCGTGACCTGCCCGGTCTCGCGGGTGTTGGCGTGCTGCGGCGGCGTACCGGTATCGATGAAGACGGTATCGGTCTCGGCGTTGTACCAGCTCACCCGGCCGCCCACCACCAGGGTCAAAGGGTCGGCCAGTTTCAGGCGCAGGGTCGAGTAGAGGCCTTTTTGGGTGGTCACAGACTTGACCGGGCCACCGCGCGATGAGTGCTCGATGAAGTAGCTGTCATCCGGCTCGGGGATGAACTTGTCGGGGTTGAACACATTCTGCCGTTGCGGCAGAAACGCTACCGAGTAGAAGTCATCTTTCTTCGAGCGGCTGGCGTTCATGCCCAGCACCAGTTCATGTTGCTGGCCGAACGCGTCGAACTTGCCATCCACGTAGGCGTCCAGGCCGTAATCGACCTGGTCGTAGTCATACATGCTGCCTAGCATGCCAGTGGTATCGGTGCCGGGGGTCACCGCACCGGAGGCGAAGGCGTACTTGATGTCCTGGGTGTTCTTTGTATAAACACTGGCCACCTTGAGCTTCCAGTCTTCGTTGAGCTGATGAGTCAGATCACTGAACACGGTGGTGCGCTGGCTGCGCCAGGTATTCCACGAAGGGTCGAGGCAGGTCGAGCGGCTGAGTTTCAGGTCGCTGCGGTCCCGGTAGCGCGGCAGGCCACCCCAGCACGGGTTGGCGTCCACATCTTCGTAAGCAACCCCCAGCCCCAGCGTCGTGTCGGGGCTCACATCGAAGTCGAGCGCGCCGTAGTACACCTGGTCCTTGCGGTTGGCGTCGTCGACAAAGTAGTGCCGGCTCTGCTCGGCCACCACCGCCCGGCCACGCAGGGTGCCGGCCGCGTTCAGCGGGCCACCGGTGTCGAGTTGCCCGCGGTAGTTGTCCCAACTGCCACCGGACAGGGTGATGTCGGTATGCGCAGCCGCCAGGCCACGCTTGCGCACGAAGTTCACCCCGCCAGCAGTGCCGCCCGACCCTTTCATCATCCCGGCTGCGCCGCGCAACACCTCCACCCGGTCGTAGTACGCCATGTCACTGCTGAAGCTGTCGGCCTGGACATAAAGATTGCCCATGTCCAGCGGCACGCCGTCGTACTGGTACTGGCCCGACATGCGGAACCCGCGCGAATAGAAGTATTTGCCACCCATGGTCGAGTCGTACACGGTGATGCCGGGTGTCTTCTCCATGACCTGATCAATGGTGTACAGGTTCTGGTCGTCCATTATCTTGCGCGTCATCACCGTGACCGATTGCGGCGTTTCCTTGAGCGAATGCTCACCTTTGCCGATGGTCACGGCGCCCGTGGTGTACGAGCCGCTGTTTTCCGTGGTCGCCCCCAGCACCTGGCTGGTGATGTTGGTGGCACCCAGCTCCAGCGCCGAGCCTGAGGACGGCACGGCCCGCAGCACATAAGTGCCGTTGGCCTGCGGCTCGGCTTGCAGGCCGCTGCCTGCCAGAATCTGGCTAAAGCCCTCGCTAATACCGAACGCACCTTTGAGCCCTGCGCTGTGCAAACCGTCTGTTTGCTTTGCATCGAACGACAACGCCGCGCCCGCCGCGCTGGCAAAACGGCTGAGGACTTCGGCAAGGCTTCCCCCGGCAATGTCGAACGACCTTAGGCCGCTATGCTGCACCGACGCGGGCGCCGCAAACGTCACCATGGGCCAGGCACCGACGGTGGTTGCCGCCAACAGCCCGACGTTTACCGCAATCGCCAGACGACCACGCTTGAACTCTGCAGACATGCCAATCCTCCCCCTGAAAACGATCAATGAATCCCATTGGGGGATAAGCCGAACGATGCGAAAAAAAAGTGCAAAAGCCCCGAAAGTTTTTTCAGCTCAGCGTGGCTGCGGGCTGGCAGGCGGTGACACGTTGACCCAGAAACGGCTGTAGCGCGTGACGCGTAACGAAAAGCCGCTTTCCAGTGACGCAAGCGCCCGGTCGGTGTCATCGATGGGGAATGCGCCAGATACCTTCAACTGGGCAATACGCGGGTCGCAGCGCAGCACGCCGGGGCGATAGCGCGACAGGTCCGCCAGCAGTTCGGCCAAGGGGCGATCGAGGGCGATGATGCTGCCTTGTTGCCAGGCCCCTACAGACGCGTCATTGCGCCGTAGTGCCCCCACCGAACGGTCAGAAAAAGCAATGGATTGCCCCGCCTCCACACGCACTGCCAACGCACCGCTGGATGCCCTGACTTCCACCGCCTTTTCGAGGACTGCCACCTCGCCGCCCAGGGATTGGGCGCGAACGATAAAGCGCGTGCCCAGCGCGCGTACCTGGCCATGCGGGGTACGCACCGTGAACGGCCGTTGTGCAGGGTCGACAGCCGTGGCCACCAGTACCTCACCCCGCAGCAGTTCCAGCACCCGTTGCTGGCCGTCGTACTTGAGGTTCACCGACGTGTCGGTGTTCAGCAGCAGCGAGCTGCCATCTGGCAACCGAAATGCGCGGCGTTCACCTACAGCAGTGCGGTAGTCGGCAAACAGCTGCTGGGAGGCATCGCTGCGCCAACCCAGCCAGCCCAGCGACGTGGCTGGCACCAGTATCACGACGCTGCGCAACAGCTGGCGCCGAGAACGCTCGGCACCGCGCAAGGCAGGTGCCGCCAGGGCGCCGGGCACGCGGGTCATCTGTTCGCCCACGGCGGCCATGCGCTGCCAGGCTTGATGATGGGCAGGGTCGGCAACCAGCCAGGCGTTCCAGGCGCTGCGGTCTGCATCGGTTGCAGTGCCGGACTGAAGCCTCGCGTACCAGCGGGCGGCGGCGCTGATGGCTTGTAACTCGGCGGGCGAAAGGCTCATGCCAGTTGCAACTGCATCAAACAGCAATGCTCCATGGCCTTGGCCATGTGGTTGTTGACGCTGCGCACGCTGATGTTCAAGCGCTCGGCAATCTGCGGGTAGGTCAGGCCATCGAACTGCGACAACATGAACACCTGCTTGACCTTGGGGCCAAGCCCCTGCAGCAGGCGGTCGATTTCCACCAGTGCCTGCAACAGGATCGCCTGTTCCTCCAGCGACGGCTGCAGGGCTCCCGGCAGGGTAGCCAAGGCGTCCAGGTAGGCTTGCTCCAGTGAGCGCCGGCGGATCAGGTCGATCAGCAAGCCCTTGGCGATTCTCGACAGGTAGGGGCGCGGCTCGCGAATCTCCAGCGCGGTGCGTGCCTTGATCACCCGCACGAAGGTGTCTTGCGTCAAGTCGGCGGCATCGAACGCATTGCCCAGGCGTTTGCGCAGCCAGCCATTGAGCCAGCCGTGATGATCGCAGTACAGGTCATTGACGGCGCTACGCAGGGATAGATCATTGGCGGGCATGATGGTGGAATAGTTCGCGAGTGGTAATGAATCTTATTGTCGTGCGCCCCGTAGTTTTTTTGCAATAGCTACAAAGATTCAAGAAACACAAGAATCGCCTGCCGCGCCTGCTTGCCAAGCGCCACATAGCGTTGCCGGGCAACTTCTGCCTCACCGCCATGCCAGACAATGGCTTCTTCCAAGGTGCGCGCTCGGCCGTCGTGCAGATAGCCACTGCCGGGGGTGATCCGTTCGCTGAGGCCAAGCCCCCACAGCGCAGGCGTGCGCCATTGCCGGCCGTTGGCGAGATAGTCTTCACGGCCATCCGCCAGGCCAGCGCCCATGTCGTGCAGCAACAGGTCGGTGTAGGGCGCGATGCGCTGCTGGGTCAGCGCCGGATAAAGCGGATGTGTGTCGGTGATCAGCTCAGGGCGGTGGCAGGCGGTGCAGCCACTGGCAGCGAACAGTTTTTCGCCCTCAATGACCGCAGGATCGGCCTGTTGTCGACGGGCCGGCACGGCCAGGTGAGCGAGGTAGAAATGCACGTCGCCGAGCTGCAGGGCGTCCAGCTCTGGCTCGCCGCCGTGCGGCGCCTGGGCGCAGGCCTGTTGAGTGGGCGTGCAGTTCTGCACGGGGGCGAGCGTAGAGGTAATGCCAAGATCGCCAAGCATGGCGTGGGCGATCTGTTGGCGCAGGTCCGGCTGGTTGGCCTTGAGGCCAAAACGGCCTGCCTCGGTGCGCTGGCGCTCGACGCTCCACACCTGGTTGACGTGCCCGGTCACGCCGTCTGGTTTGGCTTCAGAGGCCATGGCCTGCAGGGTGCTCGCATCGATAGCCTCCAGCAAACCGAGGCCGATTACCGGCGAGCCCACCCTTGCCGAGGTTAACACCGCATCCAGCGGCCCGTAGGCCAGCTCACGCAGGTCGACACGTGGCTTGCGTAGCATGACGGTTTCGCCATCGCCCAGTTGCACCGCGTGCTCCTGCCAGTAGACATGGGCGCGCCCCTCACCCGGCACGCCAGGCACGCCCAGTTCGTTAAGCTGGTCGCCATAGACGGGGTGTGGCTTCGGCCCTCCGTGGCCATCGTGCCCCGGCAGGGACAAGCGCAACAACATGCTGCGCATCGGCTGCCCGTGTTCAGGCGCCTGGCCACGGCCGTTCTTGGGGTGGCAGGCGATGCACGAAACCCGGTTGTACAGCGGCCCAAGGCCATCCACCGCGTCGTCGCGCGAGGGGGCAACCACCCAGGCCTGACGGAACAGGCTGCGCCCGCGGAAGAAGCGTTCCAGTTGGCCTTCGTCGAGCCCGGATAATGGCTGGGAATAGGCCTCCCGGTTTGCTGCGGTGTGCGTGGTCTCGGCGCTGGCGAGCAGGCTCGTCAGCAAACCGACCGATAACCAGGCTGCACGCACGGCGGTCAATACCCCAAGCCTTCGAGCAAACGGGCAGCCTCTGCCCGGTGGAGCGCGGCCTGGAACTGCCAGCTGATTTCCCTGCGGCCGAGTTCGTCCTCGTCGCTTGCCGGTGCTTGCGTCATGCCCTTGTCCTGGCGCGCCGCGAACAGTGCCAGCAAGGGTTTCGCCTCGGCTTGCCCGGCATCCAGGGGCGGCGCGGTCAACTGTTGGCGTATTGCGCCAACGTCCAGCCCAGCCGCTTCGGCAGCGTGCAGCCGAGCCCAGAGTTCGCCCAAAGCTTCATGGGGCATGCCCAACCATTGGGTGAACAAGGCGCTGATCAATGCCAGGCGTTCGCGTGAGCTGCCGTTGCCATAGTCATAGGCACCGACGCCTGCGGCAACGAACGGGTCATGATAGCCGGCCGGCAATTGCCGATAGACACTGGGGCGCACCGGCAGCTTGCGGATGTCGGCATCGGCCAGCAGCCCCTGGCCTGCCTCAGACAGCACGAACTGCGCAAACGCCCTGGCACCGGCCAACGCCTGGCTGTGGGCGGTGATCGCAATAAACGCAGGGTTGAGGCCGCCATGGGCCGGATAGACGAAATCCACCGGTTCGCCATTGGCCTTGGCGGAGGCGACAAAGAAATCAATCGACAACCCAACCGCTGCGCGCCCGCTGGTGACTTCATCACTGACCAGGGTGCCACCCCGGCTCACCAGGCGCGCCTGCCCGGCCAGCTCGCTCCAGAGGGCCCAGCCGCGTTCCCAGCCATAAGCACGCAACACGATATCCAGCAGTACCGGGGCAAAGCCGACCCGGCCTGGGTCCGGCAGGGCAACGCGCCCGCGCAGTCGTGCATCGAGCAGGTCCGGCCAATCCCTGGGCGTCGGCACCCCCAGTGCTTCCAGCGACGTGGCGTTTATGGCAAAGCCGTAACCCGCCAATTCGGTTGCCTGGTACAGCTGCCGTTGGTCACGCAATGACAAGCCACCAATCTGTGCCGGCAAACCCTTCAGGTTGATGCCCAGGGGTTGCCAACTGCCCGCTTTCGCCAGCCGGGCGAAGTTGCCCGGTGACGGTGCCCAATAGACATCGACACCGCCCTGCTGCGCTTGCAGCAGGTAGGGCAGGGCATCGAAACCCTGTCGCCAGAGGATGTGCAGGCGATACTCCGGGTGGGCTTGAGCAAACCCATCCTCAATCCGCGTCATCACCTCTTCGGGATAGCTGGTCATGACCACCACGGTTTGCGGGGCGGCGCTTAGCAGCGTGCTGACCGTCAGCAGCAGGCTCGCCAGCCAGCGGTTACAGCGGCACATTGAATTGCACAAAGTATTGACGGCCCATCTCGGGGTAACCCTCGCTGTACTCATACAGCCGGTCGAACAGGTTGCGAATGCCGCCCTCGATCAACACATCGTTACTGAATCGATAACCGGTCTTGAGGTTGTACACGGCATAGCCTGGTGCCATCTGGTTGCCGTCAGACGTGTTGTAGCGACGCGATGCGGCCTCCACGCTGGCGGTATGTTGCCAGTCGCCCAGATGCCACGCTGCCGAGCCAAACGCGCTGTGGCGTGGGGTGTCGGTAGGGTGCAGAGCGCGGTTGCTGAGGTTCTCGCGGTCAAGAAAGGTGTAGTTTGCCGCCAATTCCCAATCGCCCAGGTCGCCATTGATACCCAGTTCCACGCCTTGATTGCGCGCCTTGGCAATGTTCTGGTATTGGCCACAGGGCGCGGCGCAGTTAGCCTGCGCGGGTACCGTGACGTTTTGAATGGAGTCTTCGATGTTCGCCACGAACAGCGCTGCGTCGAGCTTCCATTGCGGGGCAACCTGGCCGCTGTAACCAAGTTCGTAGTGCGTCGCCCGCTCGGACTTCAGGTCAGGGCTGGGGATGACCGTGCCGAAGCGGGTCGAGTAGCGATCCTTGATCGTCGCGAAGCGGCTTTTACGCGCAACCGTCAGGCGCAGTTGGCCGTTGTCGTGGGTGCCCAGCAGCGGGTTGGTATTGGCAAAGAGGCCAAGCTGCGCGTTGACCGCGTCATTGCTGCCAGTGGGTTCGTCGTACAGCATGGGCCGCGATGGCGAGTTGGCGTTGGTGCCGTAATTCTGTGCGTCGAGACTCTTGCGGTAGTTGTAAGAGATGCCCCCAACCACGCTGAATATGTCGTTCAGGCGCAGGGTGTCTTCCAGGGCAATCGATTGGGTCTGGTCGCGGAAATAGGTCTGGGGGTTGGAGCCATCACGGGAGCGATGCACATCGTCCTTGAAGTGATAGGCAATGCCCAGGCGGTTGGCCTCGCTCAAGGCCAGATCGCCTTCCACCGAAAAACCGCTGCTTTCGTCATCGTATTTGCTTGGGAAGCCCGGCTGCAGGGCACCGACCACGCCGTTGCGGTACGTGAAGCTTTCCAGCGAGTTCTTGAAGGTGTCGTGGTACACGCGGGTTTTCAGGGCGTGCTCGCCGAAGCTGGTTTTAGTGGCGATAAAGACACTGGTGTTGTCTGATCGCGGCCACTCCCACCAGCGTGCGCGTTGGCCGGTAGTCGGCAAGTCGCCGGCGTAGGTTGGCTGGCCCTTGCTCCCTTCCTGCTGAACGTAGCCGAGTACGTATTCATCGGTTTCATTGGGGGTGAAGCCCAGTTTGAAGCTGAACTTGCTGTCGCGGTGGTCGCTGTTCTCGCGGCGCCCTGCGCCCTGCTGGTTGTTGGTTGGCTTGAAGTCATCGGGCAGCATGGTGTAGTCGTAATCGACATACGACACCCCGCCCTGAACCCACCACATGCCTTGGTTGGAGCCAAGGTTCGCGTAACTGCGGTAGGCGTTTACGTTGCCGTGATCGGTGAGTTCCAGCCCCCCACCCACTTCGCCTTCGAACGCATCGGTCGGACGACGCGTCACCAGGTTGATCGCCCCACCCAAGGTGTTGGGGCCATACAGCAGCGAGGCGAAGCCCTTGTCCACCTGAATGCGCGACAGGTCGTAGGTGGTAAAACGGCCCAGGTCGATGTTGCCGTCATAAGGCACATAAGTCGGGATGCCGTCGATAAACACCGGCACTTGCAGGCGATCGAAACCCCGTACAAACACCACCTGCTCGGCGCGGCCACCGATGTAACCGAGGTTGACCCCTGGGGCCAATGTCAGCGCACTGCCGACGGTCTCGCGGTCGTGCAGCCGAATGTCTTTCAGGTCGATGACGCTACCCCCCGTGGACAGCGTTTCGTCCCGTGGTGCGGAGATCTGGATTTCACCGAGGCTGAAGGTGTTGCTCTGTTCGGCAACAGCGGATTGAGCACCGAGGGCTGCGACGGCAACCATCAGTGTGCGCGGTGTTAGCGGCTTCATTACTGCTCCTGGGTCGGCCATGGCAGTGGCGGGCCTGGCGACGTCATATATTTTTTTATATAGCGATAGGCGAGCTTATTTGATCCCGACCTCCCCAGAGCGTGATCAGTCAGCAGTCGCAAAATTTAAAACAGGATGGCAGATTGCCAACCGCGGCAAATCCTAGCGTTGTTTACGGGTGGTTACAACGATGTATACAAAAATATATAGCGTGCGGTTCGGCCGAGATCCGCTCGCGAATGTCCCTGTTGAGGCTTGAGGCTTGACCTTGGAGCATACCCGAGGGTTTAGCCTGCTGTTTTCATTGACTCAGAGGCATTGAACATGTGGAGCAACGCCCAGTACCGCAAGCTGGTACGCGCGAGTGGTTTTTACGATTTGGCGGTCACCATCGGTTTTGTGACGCCGTGGGGGTTCGCCTTGCTGCATGACTGGATGGCTGCGCTGCATGGCACGCTCGGTTTGGCAGGCCAGATCCCGGCGTTTGACCCGCTGCAGATGCTGATGGCCAACCTCATGGGGTCGATCGTGTGTGTCTGGGCATGGCTGAGGATCCGCGACCCGCAACAGCAGTTCGGGCGCTACGACGCGGCAGCGCGGGTGTTGTTCGCGTCGTGGCAGGTGTACGCGCTGGCCCAGGGGGCGTCCGGGTTGATCTGGGGCGTTCTGCTGCTTGAGGTGGTGTGGGCTGTGGCGCAATGGATGCCGGTCAAGCAGCAGCGTGTAGCGGTTCCAGGCGCCTGCTGACTCGGTGGTAACCCTGGTGGGAGCGGGCAAGCCCGCTCCTACAAGGCCAGTAGCGCGCTTGCATCTTTAGTGGGTCATGCCCAGTTCGGCATCATCCATCAGCGCCTTGGCCAAAGCGCTCAGGTAGTGCGAGGCCCAGATCAACTGCGGGTTATCGTCCATCAGGCCGGCGATGGTCAGGTCGCGCACGCAGCCCATCAGCTCAGAGGCCTGATCACGGGCGTCTTGGCAAGGGATGCCGGGCTCGATGCAGAACAGCGGTTGGGTCTTCTTTTCACCTTGGTAGAACTTGGTCTTGCCGACAGTGGTTTGGGCTTTTGCGGTGTCTGTGGTCATTGTTCCATCTCCCTGAAGGTTCACTGCCTGGCCGAGCCTCTTCGCGGGGCAAGCCCGCTCCCACAGGTAACAACACCAGCTTTGAAACCTGTAGTGATCCTGTGGGAGCGGGCTTGCCCCGCGAAGAGGCCTGCCCAGGCAACGCATCACTTGTGCTTTAGTGTTGGGTTCGCGGCTGCTGCGCCGGTATCTGCACTTGGATCAAAGCCGACTCAAGCAGCACACGCAGTGCCTCCAGCTCATGCATCGTCGCCATCATCAGGATCGCCACGGTTGACTTGGG
This sequence comes from Pseudomonas putida, assembly GCF_025905425.1. Lineage (NCBI taxonomy): Bacteria > Pseudomonadati > Pseudomonadota > Gammaproteobacteria > Pseudomonadales > Pseudomonadaceae > Pseudomonas > Pseudomonas putida. Next base: position 1,053,365 of record NZ_CP109603.1, read on the forward strand.
CTGCAGAAGAATCGCCTGATGAGCCACGGTCTGCGCGCACAGGGCATAGTCCGCAGCCTGGATGATTGTGTCTTCGAGGGAATGGTGGTTGTGGGGTGGATCGGGGACAACCTTCAACATGATGATTCTTCCGTTAACGATGCCGCCACCTGCCTGCTGTCAAACAGTAGGGTGGCAGCTGTACGTGGGTTGACAGACCGGCGGAAAAATCGCAAAAGTTCCGGCGCACGCAAGCGTGCCCGCACGTACAGCCGCCATAGAAGCGGACCGCATGCAATTTTTAACCGTCACAGCCTGTCAAAGCTGTGTCGTTGATGTGCAACGACAGGCCGAGACTAGAGCCGTACCCGAGGGGCCGCAACGGAAAAAAGGCGGCAGGAGTATGTTTGGGAAATGCCCTACAAGGAAGGGGTTTAATCTGATTTTTCATCGTCTCTGGCGGCACCATTTTGCTTAAAGCGAGCCGCCCCGAAACCTAGCCCGCAGTCTTAACTTCCAAAAACGCTGCCTCCAACAACTGCCGCGTATACGCATGCTGCGGCGCATGGAAGATCGCCTGTGCATCCCCTTGCTCCACCACTTGCCCCTGCTTGATCACCATCAACTGATGGCTCAGCGCCTTGACCACCGCCAGGTCATGGCTGATGAACAGGTAGGTCAGGTTGTACTTCTGCTGCAAGCTGCGCAGTAACTCCACCACCTGCCGCTGCACCGTGCGGTCCAGCGCCGAGGTCGGCTCATCCAGCAGAATCAACGCCGGCTTCAACACCAATGCCCGCGCAATCGCAATGCGCTGCCGCTGCCCGCCAGAGAACTCATGCGGGTACCGGTGCCGTGTTCGCGGGTCCAGCCCCACTTCCTCCAGTGCGGCAATGATCGCCGCTTCCTGTTCTTCAGCCGTACCCATTCGGTGAATCCGCAACCCTTCACCCACGATATCCGCCACGCACATGCGCGGGCTCAGGCTGCCAAACGGGTCCTGGAACACCACCTGCATCTCTCGCCGCAGCGGGCGCACTTGCTGCTGGTTCAGCCCTTCGAGGTTCTGGCCATGAAAGCGAATACCGCCCTGGCTTGAAATCAACCGCAAGATGGCCAGCCCAAGCGTCGACTTACCCGAGCCACTCTCGCCGACAATCCCCAGCGTCTGCCCCTGGGGCAAGCTGAAGTTGATGCCGTCCACCGCCTTCACATGGTCAACCGTGCGCCGCAAGAAGCCTTTCTTGATCGGGAACCAGACCTTGAGGTCATCCACCTCCAGCAGCGGAGCGCCGACCGGGTTGTGGGCAGGCTGGCCGCTGGGTTCGGCATTGATCAACATTTGCGTGTAGTGATGCTGCGGCGCACTGAACAGGGTTGCGCATTCCGCCTGCTCGACAATCTGCCCGCGCTGCATCACGCACACGCGGTGGGCAATGCGCCGCACCAGGTTCAGGTCATGGCTGATCAACAGCAGCGCCATCCCCAGGCGCGCCTGCAGCTCTTTGAGCAGGTCGAGAATCTTCAACTGCACGGTCACGTCGAGCGCCGTGGTGGGTTCATCGGCAATCAGCAGCTCTGGCTCGTTGGCCAGGGCCATGGCAATCATCACTCGCTGGCGTTGCCCGCCAGACAACTCATGGGGCAAGGCCTTGAGGCGTTTGCGGGGTTCGGGAATGCCGACCAGTTCCAGCAGTTCCAGGGTCCGTGCGGTGGCTTCCTTGCCGGTCAAGCCTTTGTGCAACAGCAGGATTTCGTTGATCTGTTTCTCGATAGAGTGCAGCGGGTTCAGCGAGGTCATCGGCTCCTGGAAGATCATCGCAATGCGGTTGCCACGGATATGCCGCAGGGTCTTCTCGTTCTGCAGCAGCAGGTCCTTGCCCTCGTAGCGGATGCTGCCGCTGGGGTGGCGGGCGAGGGGGTAGGGCAGCAGGCGCAGGATCGAGTGGGCGGTCACCGACTTGCCCGAGCCGCTCTCGCCGACCAGGGCCAGGGTCTCGCCCTTGCGAATGTCGAAGCTGATGCCATCGACCACACGGTTGACCTGCTCACCGGTGACGAACTCCACCGAAAGATCACGCACTTCGATCAGGTTGTGTTCGCTCATGTCATTTCCTTGGGTCGAAGGCATCGCGGGCGGATTCACCGATGAACACCAGCAAGCTCAGCATTACTGCTAGCACGGCGAAAGCGCTGATGCCGAGCCATGGCGCCTGCAGGTTGGACTTGCCCTGGGCGACCAGCTCGCCCAGCGACGGCGAGCCGGCAGGCAGGCCGAAGCCGAGAAAGTCCAGGGCGGTCAGCGTGCCGATGGCGCCGGTGAGGATGAACGGCATGAAGGTCATGGTCGAGATCATGGCGTTAGGCAGGATGTGCCGGTACATGATCGCGCCGTTGCGCATCCCCAAGGCCCGCGCAGCGCGCACGTATTCCAGGTTGCGGCCACGCAGGAACTCGGCGCGCACCACGTCCACCAGGCTCATCCACGAGAACAGCAGCATGATCCCCAGCAACCACCAGAAGTTGGGCTGCACGAAGCTTGCGAGGATGATCAGCAGGTACAGCACCGGCAGGCCCGACCAGATCTCCAGAAAGCGCTGGCCGGCCAGGTCTACCCAGCCGCCATAAAAGCCCTGCAAGGCACCGGCAATGACGCCGACGATGGAGCTGAGGATGGTCAGCGTCAGCGCGAACAGCACCGACACGCGGAAGCCGTAGATCACCCGCGCCATCACGTCGCGGCCCTGGTCGTCGGTGCCCAGCCAATTGTCCGCCGAGGGCGGGGCAGGCGCCGGGACCTTGAGGTCGTAGTTGATGCTCTGGTAGCTGAAGGGGATCGGCGCCCACAGCACGAAGCTGTCTTTCTTGGCCAGCAGCTCGCGGATGTACGGGCTCTTGTAGTTGGCCTCCAGCGGGAACTCGCCGCCAAAGGTCGTTTCTGGGTAGCGCTTGAACGCGGGGAAGTACCACTCGCCGTCGTAACGCACGGCGATCGGTTTGTCGTTGGCGATCAGCTCGGCGCCCAGGCTCAGGCCGAACAGGATGAGGAACAGCCACAACGACCACCACCCTCGGCGGTTGGCCTTGAAGCGCTCGAAGCGCCGGCGGTTGAGAGGGGACAAGGCCATGTCAAAGCTCCCGGCTGGCGAAGTCGATGCGTGGATCGACCAAGGTGTAAGTCAGGTCGCCGATCAGCTTCACCACCAGCCCCAGCAGGGTGAAGATGAACAGGGTGCCGAAGACCACCGGGTAGTCGCGGTTGATCGCCGCCTCGAAGCTCATCAGGCCCAGGCCGTCGAGCGAGAAAATGACCTCGATCAGCAGCGAGCCTGTGAAGAAGATGCCGATGAAGGCCGAAGGGAAACCGGCGATCACCAGCAGCATGGCGTTACGGAACACATGCCCGTACAGCACCCGCGAGCGGCTCAGGCCTTTGGCCTTGGCGGTGACCACGTACTGCTTGTTGATCTCGTCGAGGAAGCTGTTTTTGGTCAGCAGGGTCATGGTGGCGAAGTTGCCGATGACCAGCGCGGTGATCGGCAACACCAGGTGCCAGAAGTAGTCCAGCACCTTGCCGGTGGTAGACAGTTCGTCGAAATTGTTCGAGGTCAGCCCGCGTAGCGGGAACCAGTCGAAGTAGCTGCCGCCAGCGAACAGCACGATCAGCAGGATGGCGAACAGGAACGCCGGGATGGCGTAGCCGACGATGATCGCCGAGCTGGTCCAGACATCGAAATGGCTGCCGTGGCGCACGGCCTTGGCGATCCCCAGGGGGATCGACACCAGGTACATGATCAGTGTGCTCCACAACCCTAGCGAGATTGAAACCGGCATCTTCTCGATGATCAGGTCGATGACCTTGGCATCGCGGAAGAAGCTGTCGCCAAAGTCCAGTTGGGCGTAGTTCTTGACCATGATCCACAGGCGTTCGGGCGGCGATTTGTCGAAGCCGTACATGCGCTCGATCTCGGCGATCAGTGCCGGGTCCAGGCCTTGGGCGCCGCGGTAGCTGGAACCGGCCACCGAGACTTCGGCGCCGCCGCCGGCGATGCGGCTGGTGGCGCCTTCAAAGCCTTCGAGCTTGGCGATCATCTGCTCGACCGGGCCGCCGGGCGCGGCCTGGACGATGATGAAGTTGATGATCAGGATGCCGAACAGGGTCGGGATGATCAGCAGCAGGCGGCGCAGGATATAGGCCAGCATCTCAGTTGGCCTCGCCCACGGTGACATCGGTTACGGCCGGGGTCACGCCGGGCTTGATCCACCAGGTGTCGATGCCGATGTCGTACTTGGGCGAGACTTTCGGGTGGCCGATGTGGTTCCAGTAGGCCACGCGCCAGGTCTTGATGTGCCAGTTGGGGATCACGTAGTAGCCCCACAGCAGTACGCGGTCGAGCGCGCGCGCGTGGTTGATCAGGCTCTGGCGTGATTCGGCATTGATCAGCTGTTCCACCAACTGGTCGATGGCCGGGTCGCGCAGGCCGATGAAGTTGCGGCTGCCAGGGTTGTCGGCGGCGGCGCTGGACCAGAACTCGCGCTGCTCGTTGCCCGGCGAGTTGGACTGCGGGTAACCCCCGACGATCATGTCGTAGTCGCGCGAGCGCAGGCGCGTGATGTATTGCGAAACGTCGACCCGGCGGATGTTCAGGTCAATCCCTAAGTCGGCAAGGTTGCGCTTGAACGGCAGCAGGATGCGTTCGAACTCGGTCTGGGCCAGCAGAAACTCGATGGACACCGGTTTGCCCTGGGCGTCGACCATCTTGTCGTCGACGATTTTCCAGCCGGCTTCCTGCAGCAGCTTGTAGGCTTGGCGCTGCTGTTCGCGGATCATACCGCTGGCGTCGGTCACCGGGTTATGGAAGGCCTCGCTATAGACCTGCTCGGGCACTTTGCCGCGCAGCGGTTCGAGTATTTTCAACTCGTCAGGGGAGGGCACGCCCCTGGCGGCCATGTCGGAGTTTTCGAAGTAGCTGCCGGTGCGGGTGTAGGCGCCGTTGAACAACTGCTTGTTGGTCCACTCGAAGTCCAGCAGCAGGCTCAGCGCCTGTCGCACACGGATGTCCTGGAACACTGGTTTGCGCAGGTTGAATATGAAGCCCTGCATGCCGGTGGGGTTGCCGTTGGGCAGCTCTTCCTTGATCAGGCGGCCATCGCGGACCGCCGGGACGTTGTAGGCGGTGGCCCAGTTTTTTGCACTGACCTCAAGCGCATAGTCGAACGCCCCGGCCTTCAATGCCTCTAGCGCTACGGCCGTGTCGCGGTAAGAGTCGAAGGTCATGGCATCGAAGTTGAACTGGCCGCGGTTGATCGGCAGGTCCTTGGCCCAGTAGTCCTTGACCCGCTCGTAGCGGATGGTCCGCCCAGCCTTGACCTCGTCAACCTTGTACGGGCCGCTGCCCAGGGGGATTTCCAGGTTGCCACGGTTGAACTCACGGCCTTCGTACCAGTGCTTGGGCAGTACCGGCAGCTGGCCCAGAATCAGCGGCAGCTCGCGGTTGTTCTGGTGCTTGAACTTGAACAGCACCCGCAGCGGGTCTTCGGCCACCACTTCGGCGACGTCGGCGTAGTACTGGCGGTACAGCGGCGCACCGTCCTTGATCAGGGCATTGAAGGTGAACACGACATCGTCGGCGCGCATCGGGTGGCCGTCATGGAAGCGGGCCTCGGGGCGCAGGTAGAAGCGCACCCAACTGTTGTCCGGGGCCTTTTCGATCTTGCCGGCGACCAGGCCGTATTCGGTGAACGGCTCGTCCTGGCTCTGACGCATCAGGGTGTCGTAGATGATGCTGATGTTCTCGGCCGCCACGCCCTTGTTGATGAACGGGTTGAGGCTGTCGAAGCCACCGAAGCTGGACTGGCGGAAGGTGCCGCCCTTGGGCGCGTCGGGGTTGACGTAGTCGAAATGCTTGAAGTTGGCGGGGTATTTTGGCGCCTCGTCGTAGAGCGTCAGCGCGTGTTGCGGCGCGGCCAGGGCCGGAAGGCTCAGGCAGGCCAGCAGCAGGCTGCCAGCCAGCTGGCGCAGGCGGTGCGTTGGCATCATTTGGCTTTCTCCGAAGTCTTGATCCACCAGCTGTTCAGCCCGAGGGTGTAGGGCGGCGTGGTGACAAAGGCGAACCGATTGCGGTAGGCCAGGCGGTGATTGTCGAGATACCAATTGGGGATCATGTAGTACTGCCATGAGAGCACGCGGTCCAGGGCGCGGGCGGCGGCGACCTGGTCGTCGCGGGTGCGCGCGGCGAGCAAGGTGTCGAGCAGGTGGTCGACCACCGGGTCCTTGACCCCAGCATAGTTCTTGCTGCCCTTGGTCGCGGCCTGGCTTGAGTGAAAGTACAGCCACTGTTCAAGGCCGGGGCTCAAGGTCTGGTTCAGGGTCATCAGAATCATGTCGAAATCGAACTGGTCCAGGCGTTGTTTGTACTGGGCGCGGTCCACAGTGCGCAAGCGTGCATCGATGCCGATACTGGACAGATTTTCGACATAAGGTTGCAGGATGCGTTCAAGGTTGGGGTTTACCAGCAGCAGCTCCAGGCGCAGCTGCTGGCCTTTGCTGTCCACCAGGCGCTGGCCGTTGAGCTTCCAGCCAGCTTCGGCGAGCAGGCCCAGGGCCTGACGCAGGGTCTGGCGGTTGATGCCACGGCCTTCGGTCTGGCTGACCTTGTAGGGTTCGCTGAACAGTTTTTCCGGCAGTTGGTCACGGAACGGCGCCAGCAACAGCCACTCCTTGCCGGTGGGCAAGCCGTTGGCCGCAAATTCGCTGTTGGGGTAATAGCTGGTCGAGCGGCGGTAGGCGCTGCTGAACAGGGCGCGGTTGGTCCACTCGAAGTCGAGCATCAGGCCCAGTGCCTGGCGCACCCGAGGGTCGCTGAACGAGGCCCTGCGGCTGTTCATGAACAGGCCTTGGGTCTGGGTCGGAATGCGGTGCGGGATTTGTGCCTTGATCACCTCACCACGGCGCACCGCCGGGAAGTTGTAGCCATTGGCCCAGTTCTTGGCCTGGTGTTCGATATAAATATCGAACTCGCCGGCCTTGAACGCTTCGAACGCCACGGTGGCGTCCCGGTAGAACTCGTATTCGACCCGCTTGAAGTTGTACTTGCCACGGTTGACGGCAAGGTCCTTGCCCCAGTAGTTCTTCACCCGCTCGAACACCAGGCGCCGTCCGGGCTGTACCTGGGTGATGCGGTAGGGGCCGCTGCCCAATGGCGGCTCGAAGGTGGTGGCCTTGAAGTCGCGGCCTTGCCAGTAGTGCTTGGGCAGCACCGGCATTTCGCCCAGGCGCAGGATCAGCAGTGGGTTGCCGGCGCGCTTGAAGACGAAGCGGATGCGCAGGGGGCCGAGGATGTCCACCCGCTGCACTTCCTGCAGGTTGGTGCGGTAGATGGGGTGGCCATCCTTGAGCAGCGTGCGGTAGGAAAAGGCCACGTCCGCCGAGGTGATCGGGCGGCCGTCGTGGAAGCGTGCTTGTGGGCGCAGGTTGAACACCACCCAGCTGCGGTCCTCGCTGTACTCCACCGAGCGCGCGATCAGGCCGTAGCTTGAGGTCGGCTCATCGCCGGAGGGGTCGTACTGCCCCGTGCCGATCATCAGCGGCTCGTTCAGCTCGCTGATGCCGTATTGCTGGAAGTTTGGCGTGGTGATCGGGCTCGAACCCTTGAAGGTGTAAGGGTTGAGCGTGTCGAAGGTACCGAATGCCATGGCCCGCAAGGTGCCGCCTTTGGGCGCTCGCGGGTTGACCCAGTCGAAGTGGGTGAATGTGGCTGGGTACTTGAGCGTGCCGAACTGCGCGTATCCGTGGCTTTCGCTCACCATCGCGACGGCGGGAAAGCTCAAGGCCAGGCTGATTGACAGCAGGAGGGGACGTATCAAGTCGAGATCCGATCCAGAGGCGTTGGGCTTTGATCGGGTACAGTAACAGCTTGCTGGGGTTGGAAAAAGAGAGGTTATGACGGCGGTAATGGCGGGAAAGCCCGGTGCGGGGGATCGCGGGTGATGCTGCGCTTGTGGGAGCGGTTGTGGGAGCGGCCTTGCGTCGCGAGAGGGCCGCTAAGCGGCCCCAGCAATTGCTGAAATTCTGGGGCCGCGCTGCGGCCCTTTCGCGACGCAAGGCCGCTCCCACAGCTGGCCCCACAAGGCTGCGTTTTACATCAATGCCCCAGATAGACGGTCAGCGTTTGCCCTGGCTTGAGCGCATGACCGCTGCGCGGGTTCCAGCGCTTGAGGTGTTTCATTTCGACATTGAAACGCTTGGCCACCAGGTACAGCGAGTCGCCCTTGCGCACCTTGTACTGGGTCGAGCGCTGCGAGGACGCCGCCACCCGGTTGCCTGCGGCACTCGGCGCATTGCCGCCGCGCAGTGCCAATACCTGGCCAGCCCTCAGGCTGTTGCCGGACATACGGTTCCAACGCTTGATGTCCCTGACCGACACGCGGTTGGCCTTGGCGATGGTGCCCAGGTTATCGCCCCTTTTTACCCGGTAACTGCGCGCGGCTGTCGCGGGTGCCTTGGCTTCGGCCACGGCACGGGCGAACACGGCCTTGTTCGGCTGCAGGCTGACCAGTTGCTCAGGCTTGAGGTTGGACAGGCTCGCGGACAACAATTGCGCCTTGGCAGTCGGTACCAGCAACTGCTGGGGGCCGTCCACGGTCATGCGCTTCTTGAAGGCCGGGTTGAGCTGTATCAGCTCGTCTTCGTCGATGTCGGCGAAGGCTGCAACGCGCGAAAGGTCGAGGCGATCATTGATGGCCACCGCCTCGAAGTAGGGTTCGTTGGCAATCGGGTTCAGGTTGACGCCATAGGCATCAGGCGTAGACACCACCTGCGACAGGGCCAAAAGCTTGGGCACGTAGTCGCGGGTTTCCTGTGGCAGTGGCAGGTTCCAGTAGTCGGTCGGCAGGCCGAGTTTTTCGTTGCGTTCGATGGCGCGGCTTACCGTGCCTTCACCGGCATTGTAGGCCGCCAGGGCCAGCAGCCAGTCGCCGTTGAACATGTCGTGCAGGCGGCTCAGGTAGTCCAGCGCGGCGTTGGTCGAGGCGGTAACGTCGCGACGGCCGTCGTAGAAATTGGTCTGGCGCAGGTTGAAATGGCGCCCCGTGGACGGGATGAACTGCCACATGCCCGCCGCATGGGCGCGCGAGTAGGCCATCGGGTTGTAGGCGCTTTCGATGGCGGGCAGCAGGGCCAGTTCCAGCGGCATGTCGCGCTCTTCGAGGCGCTCGACGATGTAGTGCAGGTAGAGGCTGCCGCGCTCGCCAGCGCTTTCGATGTAGCGCGGGTTGCTGGCGAACCACAGGCGCTGCTGTTCGATGCGCGGGTTGACGTCGATGCTGTCCTGCAGGGTGAAGCCCTGGCGCATGCGCTCCCAGACGTCCTGTGGCGCCTGCTCGGCCGGCTTGACCAGCAGCGGAGCAGGCTTGTGCTTGATCCGCGCCTGGTAGTTGTGCGCGCGAACGCTATCGGATTCGTCAAGCTGACGGGTGCTCTGGCAGCCCACCAAGGTGGCGGCCAGGGCCAGCGCACTGATTTGGGCCAGGCGCGTCAGGGCGACGGAATGAGAGGTTCTGCGGCTACGGGAAGGCATCGGCTGGGACAGGTTTCCGGGCGAAAAATTTCGGCGATTCTAGAAACCGCTACCGGCCTGGTCAACCGTTGACCCTCACATGCGATATATCTTGAGGTTATCAGAAGGTGTCCTTCCAAGACCTCAAGGCAGCAAAAACAGCGACATGCGTGCTGTTTGAATGTCCCTTCCATTCGTCTGCTTTTTGTTTAACGGATGTTTCAGTCGTGCGAATAAATGGGTTCGTCAGTCGTTCGAGGCCGATCGTCGATGGCAAGGTGATGCGATTTTCGGCGCGCAGCCGGGTAACCTCTTCGAAGCGCTGTAGAACGTGCGGGTTTTGCGGTTCGACGGCCTTGGCGAAGCGCAGGTTGCTCAGGGTGTATTCGTGGGCGCAATACACCTGGGTGTGCTCGGGCAGGGCGGCTAGGCGCTGCAGGGACGGGTGCATCTGTTCGGCGGTGCCTTCGAACATGCGCCCACAGCCGGCCGCGAACAGGGTGTCACCACTGAACAGCAGGGGCGTTGCCGGTTGCGCTGCATAGAAGGCGATATGCCCCAAGGTATGGCCGGGTACACCGATGACCTGGAAGGTCAGGCCCAGTACGGTGATTTCATCGCCGTCCGTCAGCGCTTCATCGCGGGCGGGGATGCGCTCGTTGGCCGGGCCGTAGACCCTGGCATCGGTCAATTGCTTGAGCCGTTCGACACCGCCGACATGGTCGTTGTGGTGGTGGGTCACCAGAATATCGGTCAATACCCAGTCAGGGTGTGCCGCCAGCCACCCTTCCACTGGGCCGGCGTCGCCAGGGTCGACCACCGCGCAACGGCGTTTGGCAGTATCCTGTAACAACCAGATGTAGTTGTCGGAGAAAGCGGGGAGAGCATCGATCTGTATCATGGTGCGGATCCGTATCGCCAAGCGTGGGACATGAGGGCATCTTAGCCGCGATGGCGTGGCGCGAGAACCTTCGAGGGAGAACGCAATGACCGACCAAGCCTTTGCCCAGGCCGACCCCGATTGGGTCGAACTGATCAGCCTGGCCCGTGAGTGGTTCAACGGCCCGCTCGGGCAACTGATGCTCAAGGAAGAGGAAAAACTGCTGGAAGAAGAGCTGGGGCGCTTCTTTGGCGGTTACCTCGTGCACTATGGGCCCTGTGCCGAAGCGCCGCCCAGCGCGCCCCAGGTGCAGCGCAACGTGCGCCTTGGGGCACCGTTGCCGGGGGTGGAGATCGTCTGCGAGGAGCAGGCCTGGCCGTTGAGCGAGCATGCCGCCGACGTGGTGGTGCTGCAGCACGGCCTGGACTTCAGCCTGACGCCCCATGGCCTGTTGCGCGAGGCCGCCAGCGCCGTTCGCCCGGGTGGGCACCTGCTGATCGTCGGTATCAACCCCTGGAGCAGTTGGGGCATGCGCCATCTGTTCAGCCATGGCGCCCTGCGCAAGGCCCGCTGCATCTCGCCCTCGCGGGTGGGCGACTGGCTCAACCTGCTCGGCTTCGCGCTGGAGAAACGCCGCTTCGGGTGCTATCGTCCGCCGCTTGCCGGGCCTGCCTGGCAGCAACGCCTGGCGGGCTGGGAGCGGGTAGCTGGCGGCTGGCAAATTGCCGGCGGCGGCGTGTACCTGCTGGTGGCCCGCAAGATGGTGGTCGGCCTGCGGCCGTTGCGCCCGGAGCGCCGCGAACCCATGGGCAAACTGCTGCCGCTGCCGCTGGCCAAGGTCAACCGTACGGCGGCCAATCCTGATTCTGAAAAGCACTGAACAAGAGTGGTACATGAGCGATAGCGTCGAAATGTTTACCGATGGCGCCTGCAAGGGCAACCCTGGCCCTGGCGGCTGGGGCGTCCTGATGATCTACAAGGGCGTCGAGAAGGAACTGTGGGGCGGCGAGCGCGAGACCACCAACAACCGCATGGAGCTGATGGCCGCGATCCAGGGCCTGATGTCGCTCAAGCGTGAATGCGAGGTGGTGCTGACCACCGACTCGCAGTACGTGATGAAGGGCATCAACGAATGGATGGTCAACTGGAAGAAGCGCGGTTGGAAGACTGCAGCCAAAGAACCTGTGAAAAACGCCGACCTCTGGCAGTTGCTCGACGAGCAGGTCAACCGGCACAAAGTCAGCTGGAAGTGGGTACGCGGCCACATTGGCCACCCAGGCAACGAACGCGCCGACCAGCTGGCCAACCGTGGGGTGGATGAGGTGCGCGCCGCGCGCTGAGCTGGGGTACAATCCCCGGCTTTGTCACTTTTGTACTTGAAGCAAGTTGGAGCCCCCGCGTGGAGCAGCAGCAAGATAAACGCCTGGTCATTCTCGATACCGAAACCACCGGTATGCCGGTCGGTGAAGGCCATCGCATCATCGAGATCGGCTGTGTCGAGGTCATTGGCCGTCGCCTGACCGGGCGGCATTTCCACGTCTACCTGCAACCTGATCGCGAGAGTGATGAGGGTGCCATTGGCGTTCACGGCATCACCGACACCTTCCTGATCGGCAAGCCGCGTTTCGCTGAGGTCGCCGAAGAGTTCTTCGAGTTCATCCAGGGCGCCACGCTGGTCATCCACAACGCAGCGTTCGACGTTGGCTTCATCAACAACGAGTTCGCCCTGCTGGGGCAGCGCGAGCGTGCCGACCTTGCGCAGCATTGCACCATCCTCGATACCCTGTTGCTGGCGCGTTCCCGTCACCCGGGGCAGCGCAACAGCCTCGACGCACTGTGCAAACGCTACGACATCGACAACTCGGGCCGTGAGCTGCACGGCGCACTGCTCGACTCGGAACTGCTGGCTGACGTCTACCTGGCAATGACCGGTGGCCAGACCAGCCTGTCGCTGGCCGGGCATGGTACTGAAGGTGACAGCGATGGGCAGGGCGGTGGCGGTAGCGAGATTCGCCGTATTACCGGGCGTACGCCTGGGCCGGTGATCATGGCCACTGCCGAGGAGCTGGAGGCGCATGCCGAGCGGCTGGCGGCCATTGCCAAGTCGGCGGGGGCACCCGCGATGTGGCAGGCGTTGACCGAGGCACCTGCGGGTTAAATCCTGCAACACCGATAAGCGCTGGCAACTACCCTGAAAAGGACACCCGTCCTGTAGAGGTAGCTGCCTGATGTACAAGGACCTCAAGTTCCCCATCCTCATTGTCCATCGTGCGATCAAGGCCGACAGCGTCGCCGGTGACCGCATTCGGGGCATCGCCGAGGAATTGCGCCAGGACGGTTTCGCCATTCTGGCCGCAGCGGACCACGCCGAAGCGCGCCTGGTCGCTGCCACCCACCATGGCCTGGCCTGCATGCTGATTGCCGCCGAAGGCGTGGGCGAAAACACACATTTGCTACAGAACATGGCCGAGCTGATCCGCCTGGCCCGTTTGCGCGCGCCAGACCTGCCGATTTTTGCCTTGGGCGAGCAGGTCACCCTGGAAAACGCCCCCGCCGAGGTCATGAGCGAGCTGAACCAATTGCGCGGCATTCTTTATTTGTTCGAAGACACCGTGCCGTTTCTTGCACGCCAGGTGGCACGTGCTGCCCACAGTTACCTCGACGGCCTGCTCCCGCCGTTTTTCAAAGCACTGGTGCAGCACACCGCGCAATCCAATTACTCCTGGCATACGCCGGGGCACGGCGGTGGAGTGGCCTATCACAAGAGCCCAGTTGGCCAGGCCTTTCACCAGTTTTTTGGCGAGAACACCCTGCGTTCGGACCTGTCGGTTTCGGTGCCCGAGCTAGGTTCGCTGCTTGATCACACTGGCCCCCTGGCCCAGGCAGAGGCCAGGGCTGCACGCAACTTCGGCGCCGACCACACGTTCTTCGTGATCAATGGCACCTCCACCGCCAACAAGATCGTCTGGCACGCCATGGTCGGCCGCGATGACCTGGTGCTGGTGGACCGCAACTGCCACAAGTCGGTGGTCCACGCGATCATCATGACGGGCGCCATCCCGATCTATCTTTGCCCCGAACGTAATGAACTGGGCATTATCGGGCCGATCCCACTCAGTGAATTCAGCCCCGAGTCGATCCAGGCGAAGGTCCAGGCCAACCCCCTGGCGCGGGATCGCGGGCAGCGCATCAAACTGGCGGTGGTGACCAACTCAACCTACGACGGCCTGTGCTATCACGCAGGGCTGATCAAGCAGACGCTGGGTGCCAGTGTCGAGGTGCTGCACTTTGACGAGGCCTGGTTCGCCTACGCGGCGTTCCACGACTTTTTCGAGGGGCGTTATGCCATGGGTACGGCGTGCGCGGCCGACAGCCCACTGGTGTTCAGCACCCATTCCACGCACAAGTTGCTGGCGGCCTTCAGCCAGGCGTCGATGATCCATGTGCAGGACGGTGCCAGGCGCCAGCTGGACCGTGACCGCTTCAATGAAGCGTTCATGATGCACATCTCGACATCGCCGCAGTACAGCATCCTGGCGTCGCTGGACGTGGCCTCGACCATGATGGAGGGGCCGGCCGGGCGCTCGCTGCTACAGGAAATGTTCGACGAGGCGCTGAGCTTTCGCCGTGCGCTGGCCAATCTGCGCACGCATATCGCTGCGGCCGACTGGTGGTTCAGCATCTGGCAACCGCCGACGGCAGAAGGTATCCAGCATCTTGCGGCACAGGACTGGTTGCTGCAGCCTGGGGCAGAGTGGCATGGCTTTGGTGAGGTGGCGGGCAACTATGTCCTGCTCGACCCGCTGAAAGTGACCTTGGTCATGCCAGGTTTGAGCGCCGGCGGGGTGCTGGGCGAGCATGGCATTCCGGCTGCGGTAGTCAGCAAGTTTCTCTGGGAGCGTGGGCTGGTGGTGGAGAAGACGGGCCTGTACAGCTTTCTGGTGCTGTTCTCCATGGGTATCACCAAGGGCAAGTGGAGCACCTTGCTGACAGAGTTGCTGGAGTTCAAGCGCCACTATGATGGCAACACGCGGTTGAACAGTTGCCTGCCGAGTGTCGTGGCCGCGGATGCATCACGCTATCAAGGGATGGGGCTGCGTGATCTGTGTGACCAGTTGCATGAATGCTACCGCGCCAATGCCACGGCCAAGCAGCTCAAACGCTTGTTCACGCGCTTGCCCCAGGTGGCCGTAAGCCCGGCACGGGCGTATGACCAGATGGTGCGAGGGGAAGTTGAGGCGGTGCCGATCGAGGCATTGCTGGGCCGTGTGGCGGCCGTGATGTTGGTGCCGTATCCGCCCGGCATTCCATTGATCATGCCAGGCGAGCGGTTCACCGAAGCGACCCGCTCGATACTCGACTACCTGGCGTTTGCCCGGGCGTTCAACGATGGCTTCCCTGGTTTCGTTGCCGACGTGCATGGCCTGCAGAACGAAAACGGTCGCTACACCGTGGACTGCATCAAGGAATGCGAATGATCTCGACGCCGGTCTGCACCAGTTCGAAACGGTTTTCGCCCAGGTGATTGACCCGGTCACCAATGGCCAAGCGATAGCTGGTGATTGGCGCGCCCAGGGTGCTGCCATCGACCTGGAGGGTGGACTCCTGGAATTCGTGGACGGGGTAGATGCGGCCTTCGGCGTCACGGGCGTGGAATTGGCCGACCAGTACTGCTGCCATTTAGGTGAAAACCTCTGAATTACGTAGGAAATGTCTGCAGACATAGACCGTACAAGATACCCGGAAGTTTTCACCTACGGGAAAAAAAACCAAAGCGCCGAGAAACGGTCATCTATAACTACAACGTCTTCTTAGCCAGCAAAGGATGGAAATCGCCATGAGCCAGGTGTATTCGGTAGCGGTCGTCGTTGGCAGCTTGCGCAAGGAATCCTACAACCGCAGGGTAGCCCGCGCACTTTCGGAGCTGGCGCCGTCCAGCCTTGCCTTGAAGATCGTCGAGATTGGGGATTTGCCCCTGTATAACGAAGACGTCGAGGCTGAAGCGCCGCCAGAGGCATGGAAGCGTTTTCGCGATGAAATTCGGCGCAGCGATGCGGTGCTGTTCGTTACCCCAGAGTACAACCGCTCGGTGCCGGGCTGCCTGAAGAACGCCATCGACGTGGGCTCGCGGCCTTATGGTCAAAGCGCCTGGAGCGGCAAGCCGACGGCAGTGGTGAGTGTGTCGCCGGGAGCGATAGGTGGCTTTGGTGCCAACCACGCCGTACGTCAGTCGCTGGTGTTTCTCGACATGCCTTGCATGCAGATGCCAGAGGCCTACCTCGGTGGCGCGGCGAGCCTGTTCGAGGAATCTGGCAAGCTCAGCGACAAGGTGCGGCCGTTTCTGCAGGGGTTTGTCGACAAGTTTGCTTCGTGGGTGAAACTGAACAGGGCGGTCTGAAACCCTGTTCGGGCGCGGGGGCCGCATAACGGCCCCCCGTCGATTATCGGAAACTGTAAGAAACCCCAGCATAAACCCCAAACCCTTCACCCGGTGTCGAGCGGGCGATGTCCTGCCCGGCGTCGTTGTAGCCTGGCGTTACCGTCGCGGCGTAGCGTTTGTTGGTCAGGTTGCGCAGGTCGAGCCAGGTTTGCCAGTCCTGTTTCGGTGAGTCCCAGCCCAGGCGCGCGCCAAGCAAGGCGTAGGCATCGGCGTGGTAACTGTTGGCATAGTCAACCTGCACCTTCGAGGCCATTTGAGTGTTGACCCCGGCATAGAAGCCACTCGGCCAGTCATAGCGCAGTTCGGCCTGGTAGTAGTGCATGGGGATGCCAGGCAAGCGGTTGTCGCCGAACGTGTCGTCGTCGCGGTAGTGGAAGTCACTGAAGGTGTAGGCCTGGCGCAGGCTCAGCTTGCCCGTACCGGCTTGCTCCCACAGGGTGCTGTCCAGGCCTGCCTCGACACCCTGGTGCACGGTGGCGCTGGCATTGAACTCTTTGGCCGGCAGGCCCTGCACGATTTCCACGGCCAACAGTTCGTGGCGTACGTGCGAGTAGTACCAGGCCAGGTCCCAGCGCCCCAGCATCGACTCGCCGCGCGCGCCCAGCTCCAGCGTGGTGGCCGTCTGGTTTTGCATTTCGATCGGTTGGGTCGCTACCGTTGAACTCCAGATCAGCGACCATGGGTGTGGCGGCTCGACCGAGCGGCTCAGGTTGCCATACACCTGCAGTTGCGGGTTGATGTCATAGCGCAGGCCCAGGCGCGGCGCGTAGTCCCAGTCGTGCTGGCTGACCTTGCCGCCTGTGGCAGGGTAGGTGACGTCGCTTTCACGGCGGGTGTAGATCATCGCCAGGCCGGTGGTCAGCCACAGGTCGGGGATCAGCTCCAGATCGTTGCCGACATGCAGCACGGTGTCCGAGCCCTGGTAGCTGAAGTCGCGGCTGCGCGCACCGAAGTTATCGCCGCTGGTACGGGCAAACTGCGAGGCCCCACTGTTAGGCAGGTGTTTGGTGGTTCGCCAGCCTACGGTGGTCTTGCTCTCGCGGCCCAGCAGGGTGTCGCGGCGGAAGTAGTTGAGGGTACCGCTGACATCGGTGTAGGCGACCTTCAGGCGCATCGGGCCTTCGCGCAGGTCCATTGGGAAGTCGTGATAGACCAGCCCGGCTTCCACCCGGGCATCGTCCTCAAGGTAGAAGGTAGTCTTGTTGGCCACCCAGGTGCTGCCCGGTTGCGGCCGGCTGTCGTCGCGCGCCAGGTACGCCGCGTTGGCGGCACGCGGGTCATGCTTGATCTGTTCTTTGGTCAGGCGCCCGGCCAGGTCGTTTTCGGTCTCCCGGTAGCGCAGGTAGAAACGCGTTTCCAGGTTCGGGTTGAAGCGGTAGCCGACATTCGCGGCGATACCCTTGGCGCTGCCACTGCTGTGCGCCTGATAGCCGTCGTATTCCGAATCGGTCAGAGCCACGTAGTAATCGAGGTTGCCCAGCACCTGGCCAGAGCTGATGTGCCGATGCTGGTAGCCGCGGCTGCCGACCTCGTACCGCACCTGCAATGGTGCGGCATCGTAGCCGGTATGGGTCACGTAGTTGATGGCGCCCCCCAGGGCCAGGGCGCCTTGATCGAAGCCATTGGCCCCGCGCAATACCTCGGCACGGCTCAGCCACAGCGGCTCGAACAGCTCATAAGGCGTCCCCCCTGGGCCGGTCAGCGGTAAACCGTCAAACATCGTGTACACCCCGGAGCCGTGCGCCCCCGGTGCGCGGTTGATGCCCGACCCGCGGATTGACAGTTTGATGCCGTCATTACCCGCCGACTGGGCGAACACGCCAGGCTGGTAGGCCAGCACATCCTGGTTGCTGGCGACCCGGCCTTGCCCCACGCGCTGCATGTCCACCAGGTTGCTGGCGCCTGGGACTTCGCGCAGACGCTCGCTGGCGGCCGTCAGTTCGCTTTGCTCCTCGTCCGTGATCAGCACCTGGCCCAGTTCGACCGAGGGTGCGGCCAAGGCGGTCGGGGTGGCAGTGATGGCCGCCAGCAGACCAAGGCAAGATGAGAGGGGTAAAACGGAACGCATCGTACGACTCCAGGCGAAAGGCGAATGGATAACGGCGTTGAGACGAGCGAAACGGCGCTCGGAGCACGAAGAACTTCAGTGAATTTCTCGCAACTTCCGTCAGACGGTTCTGTAGGCAAGTTCTTTACAAGCAGTTCGGCTGGAGAGGGCGGCACGTGCTTCGTAAGGTGATTACAGATCGGCAGCGATGCCTCTCTCAATCACTCGTGGAGTTCAACGATGAACGACAACGCACGACATTCGACCGATACCTTGTTGGACCCACCCATCCGCCTGACCCCGCGTGAGCGGCAAGTCCTGCTGTGGTGCGCTTACGGCAAGAGCTCGTGGGAAATTGGCCAGATCCTGGAATGCAAGGAGTCGACGGTGAACTTCCACGTGGCCAACATCCTGCGCAAGTTCGATGTGCCAACGCGTGTAGCGGCCGTTATCAGGGCGATTCGCTACGGCATGCTGGCTGAACAGTGAGGGGGTGGCCATGAATCACTTGTTGCCACTTGGTTTTGAGCCTGCCGTGATCAAGTCACGTTTTCCAGACTGCCATGACCCGTTCTGGCCGCGCTTAGACCTCGCGGTTCTGCGCGAGCGCTTGCAACTTCGGCGGGAGATCAGCGAAGCGCAGCTGGAGGTCGCCGCACGCTGCGCCGCTATTGATGCAGCGCGGGAGTTCGCGCGCTGGCGTGCGGCACTGCGTGAACGGGGTTACAAACGCCTCGAAGAGGTGTCCGGGCATGATCATGGGCGGGCGCTGTTAGTGTGCTACACGCGTTTTGTAGAAGGTGCGGTCCTGCGCTCGGTTACCCGCCGACAGGCATTGCGCAGGGGAGGGGCTGATGCTTGAACCTCCTCTGGTCGATAACCTGTTGTTGGCATTTCTGGAACTGCTGGGCATGGATGGCAGGGTGCTGTACGGCGCACTGCTTGGGGCCTTGCTGGTTAGCGCGGCTCGCGACCGCTTGATCACCAATGCCTCCAGGCGCCTGACAGTCAGCAAAAAACTGCTGCTGGTCTGTGTGACCGTTGGTGTGGGGCACTTGTTCGAGCCCCTGCTCTCGTCGCTGGCGCCGATGCTGACCCGTGGCATGGCCGCTTTCGTGGCAGCAGTCGTGGTGATACCGATCAGCCTCAAGGTGCTGGTCTGGCTGGACACGCTGGACCCGCGCGAAATCATCCAGCGCTGGCGCCGTCGGGGTTAAGCCCTGACGTCATCGGGTATGCGCTTGGCAAGCTCGGTCAGTTGCCGTTCGAGCTGTTGGATGCGTTGCTTGTCCTGGATGAGCAACAAAATCGCCTGGCGGTCGGTAACTGAGAGCGCCCGTAGCCGCTCGAGCATGTCGGTCTCCCACGTCTCCGGGCCCTGGGGCATTGGTTTTGGGGTGGCTTCACCCAGTAACAGCCAGTCGAGTGAGCAGGCGTAGTGCTTGGCTGACTCTACGCAAATCGCGTATGGGATGCTGTCGCGTACCTTCCAACTGCTCAACGTCTGGGGGCTGATGGACAGCGCTCTCGATAGCTCGGCATCGGTATCACAGCCGGTGAGGAGCTTCAGCCGAGCAAGCACAGGAGCAAGCAAGCCAGTACTCATAACAATTATCCATGTCTGGTTTAATGATATTCCATGGGCTTAAACTACTCGTTATGAATACAGCCCTGCGTTTTTAAGGAGCATTTCTGCAATGAGAAGCATTGAAGTGAAGAATACATCCACCTATGCAGTTAATACTGACACAACTAAAGGATCATTCTCACAGAAGCACTGTCTGGACAATGGTTACAGGTGCCTGCCGTGAGTACGTACAAGCTGGTCTGCCCGCATTGCAACAGCCGTATGCGCATACGCACCAGTGAGGGGCGCCATATATTCCTACGGGTTGCCTACCTGCAATGCACCACCGAGGCCTGTGGCTGGTCAGTGCGAGCCGAGTTTGAAATGACCCATGAACTTTCTCCCAGCGGGATGCCCAACCCTGAAGTCTACCTGCCATCCGCCAATGGCGACCTGCGCAGGGCTGCATTGCCTGACGCGGCCGAGTAAGCAGCCATTTCGCGCAGATAAAAAAACACCCCGCATGAGCGGGGTGTTTTGTATTGCCGAGCTGATCAGCCGATCAGTTGCAGGCCCGCCTGCTGAACCAGTTCCAGCAGCGGTTGCGGGTAGACACCCAGCACGAAGGCAACAATGGCAATTGCCAGCAGCATGACGCCACCGGTGCGCTGTTCCCACTTCAGCGGGGCGTCGTGGCGACGCAGGTTCGGTTCGACCAGGTACAGGGTGACCATCACGCGCAGGTAGTAGTACACGCCGATGGCGCTACCAATTACCAGGGCACCGACCAGCCACCACAGGTGCGACTCGACGCCGGTGGCGATGATGTAGAACTTGCCGATGAAGCCTGCGGTCAGCGGGATACCGGCCAGCGACAACATCATTACGGTCAGCACAGCGGTCAGGTACGGGCGGCGCCAGAACAGGCCGCGGTACTCGTACAGGGCATCGGCATCACGGCCGCCGTAAGGCGAGGACATCAAGGTGATGACGCCGAAGGCACCCAGGCTGGTGATCACGTAGGTAACCAGGTACACGCCCATGGCTTCCAGCGCCAGGCCCTTGCTGGCGACCAGGGCGATGACCAGGTAGCCGAAGTGGGCGATGGACGAGTAACCGAGCAGACGCTTGAGGTTGCTCTGGGTCAGCGCCAGCAGGTTACCGATCAGGATCGAGGCGACCGCGATCACGGCCAGTACGGTGCTAAGCACGCCGCTGCTGGCAGCAGGGGAGAGCATGAACAGGCGTACGACCACGGCGAACACCGCGACCTTGCTGGCGGTGGCCAGGAACGCGGCAACCGGCGCCGGGGCGCCTTCGTACACGTCCGGGGTCCACAGGTGGAACGGCACCAGCGACAGCTTGAAGGCCAGGCCTACCAGCATCATGCCCAGGCCCAGTTGAGCCAACAGGCTTGGCATGTTGGTGGCTGCCAGGGCTTTGCCGATCTGGTCGAAGCTCAGGCTGCCGGCATCGGCGTACAGCAGTGCCATGCCGAACAGCAGGAAGGCCGAACCTGCGGCCGACAGCACCATGTACTTGATGCCGGCTTCCAGTGAGCGCTTGTTGAAGAAGGCATACGCCACCAGGCCGTAGACGGGTACCGACAGCAGCTCCAGGCCGATGAACAGGCCGGCCAGGTGGTTGGCGCTGACCAGCACCAAGCCACCCAGCGCCGACATCAGCAGCAGCAGGTAGAGTTCTTCACGGTTGCCCGGGAAGCCCTTGGCGCCTTCGCCGAGGTAGGCGTGAGCGAGCGTGACGCAGGCCAGCGTGGCCACCAGGATGATCGCCATGTACAGGCAGGCGAACTTGTCGATGGTGATCAGCGAGGTGACCGCCAGCGGCGCGACCTTCAGTGCCGGCAGGATCGACAGCAGGGCCAGGTTAAGGCCCACGGTGGACAGCAGGAAGGTCTGCGAGTGGTTGCGCTTCCAGGCGATCGCCAGCATCACCACCACCGTGGTGATGGTGGTGATCAGCATCGGCGCCAATGCGATGAAGTGTTGAGTGGTGAATTCCATAGCGCTCTTACCGGGCCGAAGCGAGTTGAGTGAAAGCGGAACCAAGCCACTGCTGCACACCGCTCATGGTGGCGGCAGAAGTGTCGAGGAACGGCTGCGGGTACACACCAAGCACGATCAGCAGCACCGCCAGGCCCAGCACCATGATCAGCTCGCGGCCGTCCATGCCGGCCAGCACGGTGTCGCTCTTGCTTGGGCCGAAGTAGGCGCGGTGGATCATGATCAGCGAGTAGACCGAGCCGAAGACCAGGCCGGTGGTGGCGATCACGGTGATCCATGGCACGCTGGCGAAGCTGCCGATCAGGATCAGGAACTCGCCGACGAAGTTGCCGGTACCTGGCAGGCCCAGGGAGGCGGCGGCGAAGAACAGGCTGATCGCCGGCAGGTAGGCGATGCGGTGCCACAGGCCACCCATTTGACGCATGTCACGGGTGTGCAGGCGCTCGTACAGCTGGCCGGACAGGATGAACAGCGCGGCAGCCGACAGGCCGTGGGCCAGCATCTGGATCACCGCGCCTTGCAGAGCTTGCTGGCTGCCGGAGTAGATACCGATCAGCACGAAGCCCATGTGCGAAACGCTGGAGAAGGCGATCAGGCGCTTGATATCGGACTGCGCGAAGGCCAGGAAGGCCCCGTAGAAGATACCGATCAGGCCCAGAGTCATAGCGATCGGCGCAAACTCGGCCGAGGCGTTCGGGAACAGCGGCAGGGCGAAGCGCAGCAGGCCGTAGGCCGCCGTCTTCAGCAAGATGCCCGCCAGGTCCACGGAACCTGCGGTCGGTGCCTGGGCGTGTGCATCAGGCAGCCAGGAGTGGAACGGCACCACCGGCAGCTTGACCGCGAAGGCGATGAAGAAGCCCAGCATCAGCACGTATTCGACGCCAGCCGGCAGTTCGGCCTTGAGCAGGTCGCTGTAGTTGAAGGTGAGCACGCCGGTGGTGTTGTAGTTGACCAGCACCAGGCCAAGGATCGCCACCAGCATGATCAGGCCGCTGGCCTGGGTGAAGATGAAGAACTTGGTCGCCGCGTAGATCCGGGTCTTCTTGCCGTCTGCGGAGCTGTGACCCCAGAGCGCGATGAGGAAATACATCGGCACCAGCATCATTTCCCAGAAGAAGAAGAACAGGAACAGGTCCAGGGCCAGGAACACACCGACCACGCCGCCGAGGATCCACATCAGGTTGAGGTGGAAGAAGCCGACGTGGCGCTGGATCTCTTTCCAGGAGCACAGTACCGAGAGCACACCAAGCAGGCCGGTGAGCAGGATCATCAGCAGCGACAGGCCGTCGAGGGCCAGGTGGATGCTGATGCCGAAGCGCTTGATCCACTCGACTTTGTATTCGAGTGCCCAGGCAGGTTCGGCGCCCGGAGCAGGGGCCAGGGTGTAGTCGCCGGTGCCCCACAGGTATAGGCCGATGCCGAGCAGCAGGGACATGGTCAGCAGCGCGATCCAGCGCGGCAGGGTGGCGCCGAAGCGCTCACCCAGCCAGCACAGGAAGCCGCCGATGAAGGGGATCAGGATCAGCCAAGGCAAAATCATGACGGGTTGGTTTCCTTTGGCAAAGTCGCAAGATTCATAGTCATACCGCGGCCACTACCACAGCACCGAGCACCAGCACGGCGCCGACGGCGATCGAGGCGGTGTACCAACGCAGCTGGCCGGTCTCGGTCTTGCTCATGGCGACGTGGCCGCCACGGGCCATCCGAGGGATCAGGCCGATGCTGCGGTCAACCGGGTCCTTGCGCAGGATGTGGCAGATCAGCAGGTAAGGTTTGACGAAGAGCTTGTCGTAGATCCAGTCGAAGCCCCAGGCGGCGAACCACCAGGCCGACAGGACACGGCCGATGCCGCTGTTGGCAATCGCGCTGACGAAGCGGCGCTTGCCCAGGAACAGCAGGGCCGACAGCAGGATACCAGCGATGGCGATGGCGCCCGAGGCGATCTCCAGCGAGTGCTTGGCGTCACCACCGGCGTGGCCTGCGCTTTCCGGCAACACACCTGCCAGCGGCGGGGTGATCCAGGCGCCGACGAAGGTCGACAGCACGATCAGCACGCCCAGTGGCAGCCAGTGGCTGATGCCGTGGCCGGCGTGGGCTTCGGTCTTGGCTTCGCCGTGGAAGGCGATGAAGATCAGGCGGAAGGTGTACAGCGAGGTCATGAACGCGCCCACCAGGCCGGCGTACAGCAAGCCGGTGTTGCCGCTGGCGAAGGCTTCCCAGAGGATCTCGTCCTTGGAGTAGAAACCCACGGTCACGATCGGCAGGGCAGCCAGGGCGGCGCCACCGACCACGAAGCTGGCATAGGCCAGCGGCAGTTTCTTCCACAGGCCGCCCATCTTGAAGATGTTCTGCTCGTGGTGGCAGGCAACGATCACCGCACCGGAAGCAAGGAACAGCAGGGCCTTGAAGAAGGCGTGGGTCATCAGGTGGAAGATCGCCGCGTCCCAGGCACCGACGCCCAGGGCCAGGAACATGTAGCCGATCTGGCTCATGGTCGAGTAGGCGAGGATACGCTTGATGTCGGTCTGTACCAGCGCGGCAAAGCCGGCCAGCACCAGGGTCACACCGCCGACCACGCCGACCAGGTGCAGAATGTCCGGCGCCAGCAGGAACAGGCCATTGGTACGGGCAATCAGGTACACGCCCGCGGTCACCATGGTTGCGGCGTGGATCAGTGCCGAAACCGGGGTCGGGCCCGCCATTGCGTCGGCCAGCCAGGTCTGCAGCGGCAGCTGGGCCGATTTACCGACCGCGCCACCCAGCAGCATCAGGGTCGCCAGGACCATCCAGGTGTCACCCGCCTGGAATTTCTGCGGTGCCAGCACCAGCAGTTCCTGCACGTTCAGGGTACCCAGCTGGGCGAACAGGATGAACAGGCCGATGGCCATGAACACGTCGCCGATACGGGTGACGATGAAGGCCTTGAGTGCCGCGTTGCCGTTGTTGCGGTTGCTGTAATAGAAACCGATCAACAGGTACGAGCACAGGCCCACGCCTTCCCAGCCGAAGTAGATGAACAGCAGGTTATCGCCCAGCACCAGGAACAGCATGCTGGCGATGAATAAGTTGGTGTACGAGAAGAAGCGCGAGTAACCGGCTTCGCCACGCATGTACCAGGACGCGAACAGGTGGATCAGGAAGCCTACGCCGGTGACCACGCCGAGCATGGTGACCGAAAGGCCATCCACGTACAGGGTGAAGTTCGGCGCAAAGCCGTCCACCGACATCCACTGCCACAGCAGCTGGCTGTACGCGCCGCCTTCAGGCGGGGCGACGTTGAACTGCCAGATGACGTAGGCGGCTGTCGCAGCCGAGAGGCCGACCGAGCCGACGCCGATCAGGGCGGACAGGTTCTCCGAGAACCGCCCGCGCGAGAACGACAGCAGCAAAAAGCCGATCAGGGGGAAGACGAAAGTCAGGAAGATAAGGTTCATCCGCGCATCTCACTGGCAGCATCGATGTCGAGAGTGTGGAAGCGGCGATACAGCTGCAGCAGGATGGCCAGGCCAATACTGGCCTCGGCGGCTGCCAGGCTGATCACCAGAATGAACATCACCTGGCCGTCGGGTTGGACCCAACGGGCACCGGCGACGATGAACGCCAGGGCAGAGGCGTTCATCATGACTTCCAGGCTCATGAGTACGAAGAGGATGTTGCGGCGGACCATCAGGCCAACCAGACCTAAGCAGAACAGGATGCCGGCGACCGCCAGACCATGCTCGAGAGGGATAGCACCCATGATTTACTCCTTCGCCTCAACGCGGCCCAGGTGGAAGGCGGTGACGGCTGCAGCAAGCAGCAGCATCGAAGCCAGTTCGACCACCAGCAGGTACGGGCCGAACAGGCTGATGCCCACGGCCTTGGCGTCCACGGTGGTACCGCTGATGGCTGCGCCACTTGGCGTGACGAACAGCACGTACAGCAGCTCCAGCAGCAGCAGGGCGGCGAGGATCACCGGCCCGGCCCAGATGCCAGGCTTCAGCCAGCCGCGCTCCTGGGCGACCGAAGCCGGCCCGAGGTTGAGCATCATCACCACGAACACGAACAGCACCATGATGGCGCCGGCGTAGGCGATCACTTCCAGGGCGCCGGCGAACGGCGCGCCCAGGGCGAAGAAGATCATTGCCACGGAAATCAGCGAAATGATCAGGTAGAGCAGGGCGTGCACGGGGTTGGTGCCGGTCACCACACGAAGGGTGGAGACCACGGCGATCCCGGATGCGAAGTAGAAAGCGAATTCCATCTTTCTGTCCTTATGGGAGCAAGCTCTTCACGTTGATCGGCTCGGCTTCGTTCTGTGCAGAGCCTTTCGGCTTGCCAGCGATTGCCATACCCGCAACACGGTAGAAGTTGTAGTCAGGGTTCTTGCCGGGGCCGGAGATCAGCAGATCTTCTTTCTCGTACACCAGGTCCTGACGCTTGAACTCGGCCATTTCGAAATCCGGAGTCAGCTGGATCGCGGTGGTCGGGCACGCCTCTTCGCACAGGCCGCAGAAGATGCAGCGCGAGAAGTTGATGCGGAAGAACTCAGGGTACCAACGCCCGTCCTCGGTCTCGGCTTTCTGCAGCGAGATGCAGCCAACCGGGCAGGCCACCGCGCAGAGGTTGCACGCTACGCAGCGCTCCTCGCCATCGGGGTCGCGGGTGAGGACGATGCGGCCGCGGTAGCGCGGCGGCAGGTACACAGCTTCTTCGGGGTACTGCAGGGTGTCGCGCTTGCGGAACCCGTGGGAGAACACCATGGCCAGGCTGCGCAGCTGTGTGCCGGTGCCCTTAACGATGTCGCCGATATACTTGAACATGGGTCAAATCCTCACTGGGCCGCGACGGCTGGCGTGTTGTAAAGCACGATCGCAGCGGTCACCAGCAAATTGATCAGGGTCAGCGGCAGGCAGAACTTCCAGCTGAAGTCCATCACCTGGTCATAGCGCGGGCGCGGGATCGAGGCGCGCAGCAGGATGAACAGCATGATGAAGAACGCGGTCTTCAGCGCGAACCACAGGAACGGTACTTGCGGCAGGATGCCGAACGGACCGTGCCAGCCGCCGAAGAACAGGGTCACCAGCAGCGCCGAGATGAGGATGATGCCGATGTACTCACCGACGAAGAACATGCCCCATTTCATGCCGGCATACTCGATGTGGTAGCCGTCGGCCAGTTCCTGTTCCGCTTCCGGCTGGTCGAACGGGTGACGGTGAGTCACGGCGACGCCAGCAATGAAGAAGGTGCAGAAGCCGAAGAACTGCGGAATGATGAACCACAGGTTCTGGGCCTGGTATTCAACGATGTCGCGCATGTTGAACGAGCCCACCTGTACCACCACACCCATCAGCGCCAAGCCCAGGAACACTTCGTACGACACGGTCTGTGCCGAAGCCCGCAGGCTGCCCAGCAGGGCGTACTTGTTGTTCGACGACCAGCCGGCGAACAGCACGGCGTACACCGACAGGCCGGCCATGGCGAAGAAGAACAGCAGGCCGATGTTCAGGTCGGCGACGCCCCAGCCCGGTGTGATCGGGATGATCGAAAAGCCGATCAGCAGGGCGCTCATGGCCACGACCGGCGCCAGGGTGAAGATCATGCGGTCGACGAAGGGTGGGTTCCAGTCTTCCTTGAAGAACATCTTCAGCATGTCGGCGGCGATCTGGAACATGCCGAACGGGCCGACACGGTTAGGACCGTAGCGGTCCTGCCACCAGCCCAGCAGGCGGCGCTCGACAAAGCTGAGCAGCGCACCGCAGACGACGACGGCCAGCAGCACCACGATAGCCTTTACGACCTGGATGATCACATCGATCACTTCGGGGGTGAACCAGCTCATTGTGCTGCCTCCTGCAGGCCTTCGACGGATGCACCGAAGATGGCAGGCGGAATGCCGGCCAGGCCTTTCGGCAGCGCGACCAGGCCAGCGCCCAGCTCTTCATTGATGCGCAGCGGCAGGCGCAGGGCCACACCGGCGACGTTCAGGCTCAGCAGTGCGCCTTCGTTGACGCCCAGGCGGTCGGCTTCGGACTTGGCCAGGGCCACGTAGGCAGGCTGAATGCGCTCTTGCACCGGGGCGGCGCGCGAGGAGCTTTCTTCGCTGCCGAACAGGTGGAAGAACGGTACTGCGGTCCAGGTTCCACGGGCCGGGTTGAAAGCGCCCGGAATGGCGTTGAACCAGTTCAGGCGGTCGCCTTGCGATTCGATCAGGCGCACGCCTGGGTCGCCGGCACGCAGGTGGCCACCGACTTCGTCCTGGAACTTGTTCCAGGCTTGCGGCGAGTTCCAGCCCGGCGACCAGGCGAACGGCACCTGCTGGCGCGGTTCGACGGAGCCCGAGTAGCCTTCCATCGAGAAGGCGAACGCGGTGTCCTTGTCTTGCGGGGTCCGTGGCTCGTGCACGCTGATATTGGCGCGCATGGCGGTGCGGCCGGAGTAGCGCAGCGGCTCACGGGCCAGCTTCATGCCCTTGATGCGGAACGCGGCGCTTGGTGCGGCGTTGACGATGCCGGCCAGTTGCGGGGCGGCTTCGGCGCAGGCGCTGGTGACGTGGTCCAGCTGGGTCCAGTCGACCGGCTTGTTCAGCAGGGTGGCACGCAGGGCATGCATCCAGCGCCAGCCTTCGTGGACCAGGATGCTGCTGTCCAGGTACTGCGGGTCGAATACCTGGAAGAAGCGCTGGGCACGGCCTTCCTGGCTGACCAGGGTGCCGTCGCCTTCGGCGAACGAAGCAGCCGGCAGCACCAGGTGGGCGCGTTCGAGGGTCGCGGTGTGGGAGTGATCGGCGACGATCACGACCTTGGCTGCAGCCAGGGCGGCATCGACCTTGGCGGCCGGTACGCGGGTGTACAGGTCGTTTTCCAGCACGACGATGGCATCGGCCTTGCCGCTGATGACCGCGTCCAGCGCAGCATCGACGGACTCACCGCCCAGCATCGCCATGCCGAGGCTGTTGGCTTCAGGCACAACCAGGCTCAGCGAACCGTTCTTCTCGCGCAGCTTCAGTGCCTTGGCGATGTTGGCCGCGGCTTCGATCAGCGCAGGGTCAGCCAGCGACGTACCGGCGATGACCAGTGGGCGCTTGGCCGCGACCAGGGCGTCGGCGATGCGCTTGGCCAGGGCCAGGGCTTCATCGTCCAGGCCGGCTACTGCTGGCGCGCTCGGGTCGATGGCGTGGGCCACGGCGAAAC
This sequence comes from Pseudomonas putida, assembly GCF_025905425.1. Lineage (NCBI taxonomy): Bacteria > Pseudomonadati > Pseudomonadota > Gammaproteobacteria > Pseudomonadales > Pseudomonadaceae > Pseudomonas > Pseudomonas putida. Next base: position 1,082,031 of record NZ_CP109603.1, read on the forward strand.
CGATACGGGCAAGGTCTGCCGGGGCTGCGTGTACGCATTCTTCAGCGACGTCATCCAGCTTGGTTTCAGCCAGGCTGGCGATGAACAGCGGGTACAGCGCATGCTGGCCGATGTTCTTCACGGCGGCGTCCAGCCAAGGCTGCACTTTCATCGCTTCGGCCATGGCCTCGGCCTTGCCTTTGGTGGCTTGGCGTACGGACAGGGCAACGCGGGCGGCGGTCTGGGTCAGGTCTTCACCGAGCACGAACACAGCGTCGTGGTCTTCGATGTCGCGCAGGGTCGGCACCGGCAGCGGGCTGTTGTTCAGCACGTTCAGGGCCAGGCGCACACGGGCCAGCTCGCCCGCTTCCATACCCGAATAGAAGTAGTCGACGCCGACCAGCTCACGCAGGCCGTAGTTGCTTTCGAGGCTGGCGCGTGGCGAGCCGATACCGACGATGGTGCGGCCGCGCAGCAGGTCGGCGGCCTTGTCCAGGGCGGCGTCCAGGCTCAGCTTGGTGCCGTCGGCCAGGCGTGGCTGACGTGGGCGGTCGGTGCGGTTGACGTAGCCGTAACCGAAGCGGCCGCGGTCGCACAGGAAGTACTGGTTGACCGAGCCGTTGAAGCGGTTTTCGATGCGGCGCAGTTCACCGTAGCGCTCGCCCGGGCTGATGTTGCAGCCACTGGAGCAGCCGTGGCAGATGCTCGGGGCGAACTGCATGTCCCACTTGCGGTTGTAGCGCTCGGAGTGGGTCTTGTCGGTGAATACGCCGGTCGGGCAGACCTCGGTCAGGTTGCCGGAGAACTCGCTTTCCAGCACGCCGTCTTCAACGCGGCCGAAGTACACGTTGTCGTGGGCGCCGTAGACACCCAGGTCGGTGCCGCCTGCGTAGTCCTTGTAGTAGCGCACGCAGCGGTAGCAGGCGATGCAGCGGTTCATCTCGTGGGCGATGAACGGGCCGAGGTCCTGGTTCTGGTGGGTACGCTTGGTGAAACGGTAGCGGCGCTCGTTGTGGCCGGTCATTACCGTCATGTCTTGCAGGTGGCAGTGACCGCCTTCCTCGCACACCGGGCAGTCGTGCGGGTGGTTGGTCATCAGCCATTCGACGACGCTGGCGCGAAACGCCTTGGACTCGTCATCTTCGATGGAGATCCAGGTGCCGTCGGAGGCAGGGGTCATGCAGGACATGACGATACGACCACGGGTGTCGTTCTCGTCGGTGTACTGCTTGACCGCGCACTGCCGGCAGGCGCCAACGCTACCAAGCGCCGGGTGCCAGCAGAAATAAGGGATGTCGAGGCCGAGCGACAGACAGGCCTGTAACAGGTTGTCTGCACCGTTGACTTCGAGCGCTTTGCCGTCTACGTGGATAGTGGCCATTGTTCAAAGTTCTTCGTTGGCCCGCGTGAGCGGGCGTGGCTAATGGAAATCTGTATGCCCGCGGCCCGCCTCGAATCATTCGGGCCGGCCTGCAGGCTGGCGGGTGGCACGGACCACCCGCAGCTCATCTTGTTATGCGCCGACCACGATCGGCCCGCTCGGCACTGGCTTGGCCAGGTTCGGGCGCAGGGTGTCGGCAGCACTGGCTGGGGCGACACCGGCCTCGAATTCGGAGCGGAAGTATTTGATGGCACTGCCCAATGGCTCGACGGCACCCGGTGCGTGAGCACAGAAGGTGCGGCCTGGGCCGAGGAAGTTGACCAGACCCAGCAGGGTCTCGATGTCTTCGGCGCGGCCCTGGCCTTTTTCCAGTGCGCGCAGCATCTTCACGCTCCACGGCAGGCCGTCACGGCATGGGGTGCACCAGCCGCACGATTCGCGGGCGAAGAACTCTTCCATGTTGCGCAGCAGCGAGACCATGTTGATGCTGTCGTCTACCGCCATGGCCAGGCCAGTACCCATCCGGGTGCCGACCTTGGCGATGCCACCGGCGTACATCTGCGCATCGAGGTGCTCGGGCAGCAGGAAGCCGGTACCGGCGCCGCCTGGCTGCCAGCACTTGAGCTTGAAGCCGTCGCGCATGCCACCGGCGTAGTCTTCGAACAACTCACGGGCGGTGACGCCGAACGGCAGTTCCCACAGGCCCGGGTTCTTCACCTTGCCGGAGAAGCCCATCAGCTTGGTGCCGTGGTCCTCGCTGCCTTCGCGGGCCAGCGATTTGTACCAGTCGTTGCCGTTGGCGACGATGGCCGGGACGTTGCACAGGGTCTCGACGTTGTTCACGCAGGTCGGCTTGCCCCACACGCCAACGGCGGCAGGGAAGGGCGGCTTGGAGCGCGGGTTGGCGCGGCGGCCTTCCAGCGAGTTGATCAGTGCGGTTTCTTCACCGCAGATGTAGCGGCCGGCACCGGTGTGCACGAACAGCTCGAAGTCAAAACCCGAGCCCAGGATGTTCTTGCCCAAGAGGCCGGCGGCCTTGGCTTCGTCGATGGCGCGGTTGAGGTTTTTCGCCGCGGTGGTGTATTCGCCACGCAGGAAGATGTAGCCACGGTAGGCCTTGAGGGCGCGGGCGCTGATCAGCATGCCCTCGACCAGCAGATGGGGCTGTTGCTCCATCAGCATGCGGTCCTTCCAGGTGTTCGGCTCCATTTCATCCGCATTGCACAGCAGGTAGCGGATGTTCATGGATTCGTCTTTGGGCATCAGGCCCCACTTCACGCCAGTGGGGAAGCCCGCGCCGCCACGGCCCTTGAGGCCGGAGTCCTTGACGTTCTGCACGATGTCGTCTTGCGACATCTCGCTCAGTGCCTTGCGGGCAGCGGCGTAGCCGTTCTTGGCCTGGTACTCGGCCAGCCAGACCGGCTCGCCGTCGTCACGCAGACGCCAGGTCAGCGGGTGGGTTTCGGCCGAGCGCGCGATGCGGTTGGCCGGGCCGAAGGAAGTAATGGTCATACGTAACCCTCCAGCAGTTTGGTAACGCCAGCAGGCTGCACGTCGCCAAAGGTGTCGTCGTCGATCATCAGCGCCGGGGCCTTGTCGCAGTTGCCCAGGCAGCACACCGGCAGCAGGGTGAAGCGCCCGTCAGCGGTGGTCTGGCCGAGGCCGATGCCCAGTTCGCTCTGGATCTGGCTGACCACCGACTCGTGGCCGCCGATGTAGCAGACCATGCTGTCGCACACACGGATGATGTGGCGGCCAACCGGCTGGCGGAAGATCTGGCTGTAGAAGGTGGCCACGCCCTCGACGTCGCTGGCAGGGATGCCCAGCACTTCGCCGATGGCATGGATGGCGCCGTCCGGCACCCAGCCACGTTCCTTCTGGACGATCTTCAAGGCTTCGATGGACGCCGCGCGCGGGTCCTCGTAGTGATGCATCTCGTGCTCGATGGCCGAGCGCTCGGTTTCGCTCAGGGCGAAACGGTCTGTCTGGATAAGCGTGCTGTTCATGCTTAGCGGTCCACGTCAGCCATAACGAAGTCGATACTGCCCAGGTACGCAATGAGGTCGGCGACCATGCTGCCTTTGATCACCGAAGGGATCTGCTGCAGGTGCGGGTAGCTCGGGGTACGGATCCGGGTGCGGTAGCTCATGGTGCCGCCATCGCTCGTCAGGTAGTAACTGTTGATGCCCTTGGTCGCTTCGATCATCTGGAACGACTCGTTGGCCGGCATGACCGGGCCCCACGAGACTTGCAGGAAGTGCGTGATCAAGGTTTCGATGTGCTGCAGGGTGCGCTCTTTCGGTGGCGGCGTGGTCAGCGGGTGATCCGCCTTGTACGGGCCTTCCGGCATGTTGCGCAGGCACTGGTCGATGATGCGGATACTCTGGCGCATCTCCTCGACACGGACCATGCAGCGATCGTAGGCATCGCCGTTGTGGGCCAGCGGTACTTCGAACTCGAAGTTCTCGTAGCCGGAGTAGGGGCGCGCTTTACGCAGGTCGAAGTCGCAACCGGTGGAACGCAGGCCGGCACCGGTGGTGCCCCATTCCAGCGCTTCCTTGGTGTTGTACGCGGCAACGCCAACGGTACGGCCCTTGAGGATGCTGTTCTGCAGGGCGGCCTTGGTGTATTCGTCCAGGCGCTTGGGCAGCCAGTCGACGAAGTCCTTGACCAGCTTTTCCCAGCCGCGCGGCAGGTCGTGAGCGACGCCACCGATGCGGTACCAGGCCGGGTGCAGGCGGAAACCGGTGATCGCTTCGATCACGGTGTAGGCGCGCTGACGGTCGGTGAAGGTGAAGAACACCGGGGTCATGGCGCCGACGTCCTGGATGTAGGTACCCAGGAACAGCAGGTGGCTGGTGATGCGGAAGAATTCGGCGAGCATGATGCGAATCACGTCGACCTTCTGCGGCACCTTGATGCCCGCCAGCTTTTCCACCGCCAGTACGTACGGCAGGTTGTTCATCACCCCGCCGAGGTAGTCGATACGGTCGGTGTAGGGGATGAAGCTGTGCCAGGACTGGCGCTCGGCCATCTTCTCGGCGCCACGGTGGTGGTAGCCGATATCCGGCACGCAGTCGACGATCTCTTCACCGTCCAGCTGCAGGACGATACGGAACGCACCGTGGGCGGATGGGTGGTTGGGGCCGAGGTTGAGGAACATGTAGTCCTCGTTGGCGCCCTGACGTTTCATGCCCCAGGCTTCCGGGTTGAAGCGTGCCGATTCCTCTTCAAGCTGCTGCTTGGCCAGGGTCAGGCTGTAGGGATCGAACTCGGTGGCACGGGCAGGGTAGTCCTTGCGCAGCGGGTGACCTTCCCAGGTGGGCGGCATCATGATGCGGCTCAGGTGTGGGTGGCCGGCAAAGTCGATGCCGAACATGTCCCAGACTTCGCGCTCGTACCAGTTGGCGTTTGGCCAGATGCCGGTCACGGTCGGCAGGTTCAGGTCGCCTTCGCTGAGCGACACCTTGATCATCACGTCGCTGTTACGCTCGACCGACAGCAGGTGGTAGAACACGCTGAAATCGGCAGCTGGCAGGCCACGGCGCTGGGTGCGCAGGCGTTCGTCGACGCCATGCAGGTCGTACAGCATGCTGTACGGCTTGGCGACGTTGCGCAGGAAGCTGAGTACTTCTTTGAGCTGTGCACGTTTCACCCACAGAACCGGCATGCCGGTGCGGGTTTCTTGGGCGACGAATGCGTCGGCACCAAAACGGTTGTGCAATTCGACGACCACATCCTGGTCGTCAGCCTTGTAAGGCGGAATATAAATAGCGTTGTCCGCTGTCATGGTCTCGGTCGCTTTGGGTCAACGTTAAGAATGAAGCCAGGCCGCCGGCTCCTATGGGAGCGGGCGGCAGGTCGCTGGATCAGACTTCGTCGGGGCTGCGCAGGTTGGTTACGGCAATGCGCTGCTCACGACGCAAATCTTTCTGGGCTGGCATCTCGGCACGGTAAATACCTTGATCACCAACAACCCAGGAAAGCGGGCGTCGTTCTTGGCCAATCGACTCCTGCAGCAGCATCAAGCCTTGCAGGAAAGCCTCAGGGCGTGGCGGGCAGCCAGGCACATAGACGTCCACAGGGAGGAACTTGTCGACCCCCTGAACGACCGAGTAAATGTCGTACATGCCACCGGAGTTGGCGCACGAACCCATGGAGATAACCCACTTAGGCTCGAGCATCTGCTCGTAGAGGCGCTGAATGATCGGCGCCATCTTGATGAAGCAGGTACCGGCGATGACCATGAAGTCGGCCTGACGCGGCGAGGCCCGGATGACTTCGGCGCCGAAGCGGGCGATGTCGTGGGGCGCCGTGAAGGCCGTGGTCATTTCCACGTAGCAGCAGGACAGGCCGAAGTTGTACGGCCAGAGGGAGTTCTTGCGACCCCAGTTGACCGCGCCACGCAGCACATCTTCGAGTTTCCCCATGTAGATGTTCTTGTGGACCTGGTCCTCTAGCAGTTGGTCGGTGACGGTTTCCCGTTCACCTACCGGGTACTGCTCGTTGGGCGCATCCGGATCGATTCTGGTGAGATTGTATTGCATTGCCAAAGCCTCATTGTTTCAGCTTCGCTTGCCGCTTGCGGCGACCTTCGGGAGCCCAATCAAGAGCACCGACGCGCCATAGGTAGACAAGACCTGCCAACAGAATTGCTATGAAAACGAGCGCTTCGACGAACCCGGTCCAGCCGCTTTCGCGGACGGACACAGACCATGCAAAGAGAAAGAGGGCTTCGATATCGAAGATCACGAACAGCATCGCGACCAGATAGAATTTGGCGGACAGGCGCAGGCGGGCGCTGCCGACGGGCAGCATGCCGGATTCGAAGGGTTCGTTCTTGGCGCGGCCCCAGGCCTTGCTACCGAGCAGGCTGGACAGACCGAGCATGAAGGCACACAGGCCGACGACACCCAAAAGGAAGATGGCAAAGCCCCAGTTGTGGGCGATGAGTCCTGCCGAATCGGACATGCTAGAGATCCTTATACAGAGACCCAGCTCTGCAGTCTGAAATAAGTAGAGCGGCGACTTGGTGTCGCACATGCAGTGACCAAATGTCGCAGCTGAATCAATCGCGCTGATTTTATGGGTAAACCCGGTGCAAGTAAAATTTCTGTGGCAATTTATTCGTAGGATTAAGAACAAAAATCTTTTGTAACTGGCTGAAAGCCTTGAGTTTCGGGCATTGCGCGCGTTTTTGTTAATTATGTTTCTTGCGCGATGTAACGAATCCCTAATTCCGTAATGATAATTAATCGCATTGAACTTGATGCGTTGAAATTCTCCTCTTGTGAGCCTTGCAAAGTTGCCTGGGCAACCTGGCTACTTGCAAATGCGAAAAAGGCTCGTTCTAACAGCTTCCAACACCTCGCGCACCGCTCTGGGTCAATACTTTATCGGTTAAGCCGTGGCGGGCCGATGAAGCGATTGCCCACTGCCCCAGCCAGTACGCGACGATGATCAGGTAAGGCGCGGCAGCAAACGGGCTGACGAAACGGTCGATGCCGATCAGGCTGTCGGAGAACACGAACAAACCAGCGCCGAAAGCGGCAATGCCGCCGCAGGCCAGTGCGCGCCAGAGCATGGCGCTGATTGCCAGGGCATACAGCGCCACCGGGATCAACAGGGGGCCAAGGCCGTGGCTGGCCAGCACGGCCAGTAGGGTCGAGCCTGTCGCCGCGCTCAGCAGCAGGGCTGGCAGGACAGGGTTTAAGGTCTTGCTGCAATAGGCGCGCAGGTAGGCCAGATGAGCGCAAAGAAAGGCCGCCAGGCCGAACACGAACAGGTCGGCGGGCACGGCCAGGAGTACGTCACCCAGTAAAGAGAAGCCCAGGCCGATGACGATCCAGCGGCGGTATACGGTGGCGGGCCCCTGGTATAGCCAGGCGATCAGTGCTAATACCGGAACGGGTTTGACCAGCAGTCCGAGCAGGGCATTGTTGCTGGCCAGTGAATAGAGATAGAAAGCAGCGGCTGCGATGGCGATCGTGATCAGATGGCTTGGACGAGGCATGGGCGGTCCTTGCTACTGTGCTGCCTCAAGCATAGACCGAATTCTGGGTTTTGCTTTTGTCTGTCCCGGCCTCTTCGCGGGACAAGCCCGCTCCCACAGGATCTCCACAGCTTTGGAGGCTAGTGCAGTACCTGGACTGCCCCCCAGGGGTTGGAATGATGTCCAACTTCTCGGGGGCAGTCCAGCCTGTGGGAGCGGGCTTGCCCCGCGAAGAGGCCAGTGCAGACAAAAGAAGGCCCGAGACGCTTGCGAGTCCCGGGCCTTCCTTCAACAGCTCACTGCTATCAGTGGAACTGCTCCTCCTCGGTCGAACCGGTCAGTGCAGTCACCGACGAAGCCCCACCTTGAATCACGGTGGTCATGTCATCGAAGTAGCCAGTGCCCACTTCCTGCTGGTGCGCAACGAAGGTGTAGCCTTTGCTGGCATCAGCGAATTCCTGCTCCTGCAGCTTCACGTAGGCGGTCATGTCGTTGCGGGCGTAGTCGTGCGCCAGGTTGAACATGCCGTGCCACATGTTGTGGATGCCGGCCAGGGTGATGAACTGGTGCTTGTAGCCCATCGCCGACAGCTCGCGTTGGAACTTGGCGATGGTCGCGTCGTCCAGGTTTTTCTTCCAGTTGAAGGAAGGCGAGCAGTTGTACGACAGAATCTGGTCTGGGTATTCCTTCTTGATCGCTTCGGCGAAGCGACGGGCTTCGTCCAGGTCCGGCTTGGCGGTTTCGCACCAGATCAGGTCGGCATATGGGGCGTAGGCCAGGCCGCGGGAGATCGCCTGGTCGAGGCCGGCGCGCACTTTGTAGAAGCCTTCACGGGTGCGCTCGCCGATCACGAACGGTTGGTCGTACGGGTCGCAGTCACTGGTCAGCAGGTCGGCGGCGTTGGCGTCGGTACGGGCCAGGATGATGGTCGGCACGCCCGAGACGTCAGCTGCCAGACGTGCGGCAACCAGCTTCTGTACAGCTTCCTGGGTCGGTACCAGTACCTTGCCGCCCATGTGGCCGCATTTTTTCACCGAGGCCAACTGGTCTTCGAAGTGCACGCCGGCGGCGCCCGCTTCGATCATGTTCTTCATCAGCTCGTAGGCGTTCAGTACGCCGCCAAAACCGGCTTCGGCGTCAGCCACGATGGGCGCGAAGTAGTCGATGTAGCCTTCGTCGCCTGGGTTCTTGCCGGCTTTCCACTGGATCTGGTCGGCGCGGCGGAACGAGTTGTTGATGCGCTTGACCACGGTCGGTACCGAGTCGACCGGGTACAGCGATTGGTCGGGGTACATGGACTCGGCCGAGTTGTTGTCGGCGGCAACCTGCCAGCCGGACAGGTAGATGGCCTGGATGCCGGCCTTGACCTGCTGCACTGCCTGGCCGCCGGTCAGGGCGCCCATGCAGTTGACGAAATCTTTTTCTGGGCGGAAGGACGGGTGGGCACCTTGGGTGACCAGCTTCCACAGTTTTTCTGCGCCCTGGCGAGCCAGGGTGTGCTCCGGCTGCAGGGAGCCACGCAGGCGAACGACATCAGCGGCGGTATAGGTACGGGTCACGCCTTTCCAGCGCGGGTTTTCGGCCCAGTCTTTCTCGAGGGCTGCAATTTGCTGTTCGCGTGTCAGTGCCATGGAAATAAACCTCGTCGCATCGATCTTGGGGTAATTGTGCTGATGCTCAGGTGCAGATCAGAGGCCTGACGGCTGTCCTGTCCGGGGGAGTGCGGCGGCGAACGCGAAGGCTCGAAGGGGGAAGGAGGTGCAGGCTAGGCGAAGGTGTGCCCTGCAGGTCGGCTCGTGGTTGCCTTGCTGCGGTGCGACGCGATTGCCAGAACTGCGGTGATGCGCTTCCGTCCCTCGGGACAACTTCTTCGTTGCAGTCGCAATCCCGTCGAACCGCCTTGTGGGCCGTATAGACACGAGGCGCCTCCAGGGGTGGGAGGAGCACGCCTCGAAGGCCCTTGCCAGGGCCCCTGATTAGCGGGAGCGAGGCCATCATGCCCTTGGGAAAAAGTGCCTGTCAAATGTTTTGTAGTGACTTTTTTCACTTACTACATCTTTGGTCTAATGAGACTCGGCGGTCAGTTTCTAGGCCATTGGTCGAAGCCTTGAATTGCTTGGGATCAGTCCAGAAGGTCGACTTTGACACGCAAAGTCATGTTTTCACCGCGCTGGGTGCTGTACGTGTGGCTTGACGCGCTGCGCTCGGCCTGACTCTGCTGATTGAACCCTGCCAAGGTGATCCACTCGCCGAGCTTGCCGGTGACGGTCGTGTCGGTGCTTTGCACTTTCACTACATCGGCACGTTCCTGGCTGATACGGTCATTATTAGTGCTTATTTGCAGACGAACCGTGTCGCCGCTCAGGCTTGGGGTAACGTAAAAGCCTTGGGTCACATTGCGGTATTCGGTGTTGCTTTGGATGCGCCCATAACCGTCGGTGCTGGTACTGGTAATCGGTATGCTCTGGCCAACCTGGATCAACGCAGCCTTGCCTTCGCTGGCCTGGATCTGCTGCATGCCGCCTTCACGGTTGCTGGTGCCGTAACGGATGACGCGGGCGTTGCCACGGTTGTCCTGGAAGTTGCTGTCGTTGTTGTCGACGCTGATCAGCAGGCGCTTGGGCGCGGTGTCCAACTGTTGCAGCAGGCTGCGCAGGTCGTCGATGCGTTCGGGGCTGGCGTTGACGATCAGCTTGTTTTCGAAGGCGCTGACGGTGCCGTCCTTGCCGATGAACGATTGCGCGGCAGGCAGCAGTTCGGCGCTGCTGCGGTACTGCAAGGGCACGACTTCGGTGGCGGCGTGAGCGCTCAGGGCGGCAGCCAGCAGCAGCGAGGCGATGAGGGGGCGTGGCGGCATGTCCATGATCTCCGCAGGTGGAATCAACATCATGGCAAATTTGCCCCTGTTGTGCAGGTTACGCATCAACGGCCGGCATTTATCCTGGATTTATCTGATAGGCTATAAATTATAGTAGCGAAGATAATTGAGGATAATGCCATGAGCCCAACCCGCCCCATCTTCCGCCGTGAGCAGCTGGCAAATGCGCTGGCGCGGGACCTTGCTGGCGAGTCGTTCATCGATTACAGCTCTGGCATGTTTCTCGCCGCGCCCCGGCGCACCGGTAAAAGCACATTCCTCAACAATGACTTGATCCCCGAATGCGTGCAGCGTGGCTGGCTACCGGTCTATGTCGACCTATGGTCCGATCGGGACGCCGACCCGGCTGAGTTGATCAGTGGTGCCATCGGTACCGCCCTGGCCGGTTTTGAAAGCACCTTGGCCAAGACCGCGAAGAAGGCTGGTATCGACAAGATCAACCTGTTGCGTACGCTGAGCTGGGATTTCACTCGCCCACAGTTGCCTGCCGGCACCACCTTGGCCCAGGCGCTTGCGGTGCTGCATCAGGTGTCCGGGCAAATGGTGGTGCTGATCGTCGATGAAGCCCAGCATGCCCTCAATAGCTCAGGTGGGCTCAGCGCCATGTTCGCCCTCAAGGCAGCGCGCGACCACCTGAACCGCGGCGATCGCCCGGACGGGCTGCGGCTAGTGTTCACTGGGTCCAGCCGCGACAAGCTGGCCAACCTGGTGCTCAAGAGCAAGCAGCCGTTCTATGGCGCCAGCATTACCCCGTTTCCCTTGCTGGGGAAGGACTTTGTCGAATTCGTTACCGGCCTTTGGAATCAGCGGCTGGCCGCTGACAACCAGTTCAAGGCGCACGACTTGGAGTACGCCTTTGAGCGGGTCGGGCGGCGGCCAGAAATGCTGGGCAAACTGCTCACCGAGGTGAGTGTGGGGCTGGGCGAGGCGGGCAACCTGGGTGAGTTGCTGCGCACCGGCGCGCTGAACCACCAGGCCGGGGTCTGGAGTGACTACGAAAGCGCCTGGAACGAGCTTTCGCCCTTGCAGCAGGGGGTGCTGGCGGTGATGGCCGAACGTACGCTCGCCAATCAGCCTTTTTCACCCTTCACCGGCCAGACCCTCGTGGAGGTGAATCGCAAGCTTGAGCAGGCTCAGGCTCAGGCTCAGGCTCAGGCTCAGGCTGATGCCAATGCCACGACTGCGAACGTGCAGAAAGCCTTGGACGCCCTGCGCGACAAGGAACTGGTGTGGAAGGCCAACCGAGGCGAATACGCACTGGAAGACGTGTCGATGGCCGAATGGTTAACACGTGAACGGGGCGACGAAGGCAACGGCTGAACCTTCACTTTTGAGCGGTGGCCGCTGGCAGACAAATTCCGTAACATCGCGCCCCTCGATTGCCAGCCCGTCCGCCTGGACCGCCTCACAGGAACTTCATGAAACCCGTACGACTGCGCGCCGACCTGCTCGCCGGCCTGACCACTTCGTTCGCCCTGGTGCCCGAGTGCATCGCCTTTGCCCTGGTGGCACACCTCAACCCGCTGATGGGCCTGTATGGCGCCTTCATCATCTGTACCCTGACCGCACTGTTCGGCGGCCGGCCGGGCATGATCTCTGGCGCTGCCGGATCGATGGCGGTGGTGATCGTCGCGCTGGTGGTGCAGCACGGTGTGCAGTACTTGCTGGCCACGGTGCTGCTGGGCGGGGTGGTAATGATCCTGTTTGGCGCACTGCGCCTGGGCAAGCTGGTGCGCCTGGTGCCTTACCCGGTGATGCTGGGCTTCGTCAACGGCCTGGCGATCGTCATCGCCCTGGCCCAGTTGGAGCACTTCAAGCAGGGCGGTCAGTGGCTCAGCGGTTCGCCGCTGTACCTGATGATCGGCCTGGTGGCGCTGACCATGCTGGTGGTGTACGTGCTGCCCAAGCTGACCCGCGCCGTGCCGCCCGCGCTGGTGGCTATTCTGGGGGTGGGCCTGCTGGTGTACCTGCTGGGCCTGCCGACACGCACCCTCGGCGACATGGCGAATATCGCCGGTGGCCTGCCGCAACTGGCGCTGCCAGATGTGCCTTGGAACCTTGAGACGCTCAAGATCGTTGCCCCGTACGCGGTACTGATGGCCATGGTCGGCCTGCTGGAAACCCTGCTGACGCTCAACCTCACCGACGAGGTCACCGAAAGCCGTGGCTTCCCGGACCGTGAGTGCGTAGCCCTGGGTGCCGCCAACATGGTCTCGGGCCTGTGCGGGGGCATGGGTGGTTGCGCGATGATCGGGCAGACGGTGATCAACCTCAGCTCCAACGGCCGTGGCCGGCTATCGGGCGTGGTTGCCGGGGTGATGATCCTGTTGTTCGTGTTGTTCTTGTCGCCGCTGATCGAGCGCATTCCGCTGGCAGCCCTGGTGGGGGTAATGTTCGTGGTGGCCCAGCAGACCTTCGCCTGGGCCTCGTTGCGCGTGTTGCACAAGGTGCCGGTGAACGATGTGCTGGCGATCATTGCGGTGACCATCGTCACCGTGTTCACCGACCTGGCCGTGGCGGTGTTGTTCGGTATCGTCATCGCGGCGGTGAACTTCGCCTGGCAGCATGCCCGGGAGCTGTATGCCGACAGCCACGAGGAGGCGGGCGGCGGCAAGCGTTATCAGGTCCATGGCACGTTGTTCTTTGCCTCGGTCACGCCGTTCCTTAACCAGTTCGATGCAGCGGGCGACCCCGCCAAAGTTACCCTGGATTGCCAGCACCTGAGCGTTGTCGATTACTCGGCGATTGCGGCGCTCAAGACCTTGCGCGATCGCTATGCGAAGGCGGGCAAGCAACTGCGGGTGGTGCATCTTTCCGAGCGCTGTAAGAAGCTGCTGAAGCGGGCCGGTGAACTGCACTAAGGTTTTGCGACGCGATCCACTGTGTGAGCGGGCTTGCCCATAGATCCCCCAAGGGTTGGATTGATGTCCAACTTCTTGGGGGCAGTCCAGGTCACACAAATCACTCGCCGCGGTTCTTCTTCACGATCCCGTCAGCGATGCTGGCCGGTGCCTCGGCATAGCGGATGAATTCCATCGTATAGCTGGCGCGCCCCTGGGTCATCGAGCGCATTGAGGTGGCATAACCGAACATCTCGCCCAGCGGCACTTCGGCACGAATCACCTTGCCAGCGGGTGTCTCGTCGCCATCCTGGATCATCCCGCGGCGTCGGCTCAGGTCGCCCATGATATCGCCCTGATATTCCTCGGGGGTCACCACCTCAACCTTCATCACCGGCTCCAGCAGCACCGCCCCGCCTTTTTGCGAGAGCTGCTTGGTGGCCATGGACGCGGCAATCTTGTAGGCCATTTCGTTGGAATCAACGTCGTGGTAGGAGCCGTCGAACACCGCTGCCTTCAGGTTGATCAGTGGGTAGCCGGCGAGCACGCCATTCTTCATCTGCTCTTCGATACCCTTCTGGATGGCTGGGATGTACTCGCGGGGCACCACGCCACCAACAATCTCATTGATGAACTCCAGGCCTTCCTTGCCTTCGTCGCCCGGGGCGAAGCGAATCCAGCAGTGGCCATACTGGCCGCGCCCGCCGGATTGGCGAACGAAGCGGCCTTCGATCTCGCAGGTGTTGCGGATTTTCTCGCGATAGGCCACCTGCGGCTTGCCGATGTTGGCCTCGACGTTGAACTCGCGGCGCATGCGGTCGACGATGATGTCCAGGTGCAACTCACCCATGCCGGAGATGATCGTCTGGCCCGTTTCCTCGTCGGTGCGCACGCGGAACGACGGGTCTTCCTGGGCCAGCTTGCCCAGGGCGATGCCCATTTTTTCCTGGTCGGCCTTGGTCTTGGGTTCCACGGCCACGGAGATCACCGGGTCGGGGAAGTCCATGCGTTCGAGAATGATGGGGTGGTTGAGGTCGCACAGGGTATCGCCAGTGGTCACGTCCTTCATGCCGATCAGCGCAGCGATATCGCCGGCGCACACGTCCTTGATTTCGGCGCGCTGGTTGGCGTGCATCTGCACCATGCGGCCGATGCGTTCTTTCTTGCCCTTGACCGAATTGAGCACGGCATTGCCGGAGCTGAGCACGCCGGAATACACCCGGGCAAACGTGAGGGTGCCGACGAAGGGGTCGGTGGCGATCTTGAAGGCCAGGGCCGAGAAGGGTTCTTTGTCGTCGGCGTGGCGCTCCAGGTGTTTTTCTTCGTCGTCTGGATCGGTGCCTCTGATCGCCGGGATTTCAGAGGGGGCGGGCAGGTAGTCGATGACAGCATCGAGCATCAGCGGCACGCCCTTGTTCTTGAACGACGAGCCGAGGATGGTCGGCACGATTTCGTTGGCAATGGTGCGCTGGCGCAGGGCGGCCTTGATCTCGTCGATGCTCAGCTCTTCGCCATCGAGAAACTTCATGGTCAGTTCATCGTTGGCCTCTGCCGCAGCTTCGATCATGTGCGCGCGCCATTCGTCGGCGAGCGCCTTGAGCTCGGCGGGTATCTCTTCTTCGCGGTAGGTGGTGCCGTTGTCGGCATCGTTCCAGTAGATGGCCTTCATTTTCACCAGGTCGATCTGGCCGATGAAATGCTCTTCGCTGCCGATGGCCAGCTGGATCGGCACCGGGTGATGCCCGAGGCGCTTGTCGATCTGCTTGACCACGCGCAAAAAGTCGGCGCCCTGGCGGTCCATCTTGTTGATATAGGCCAGGCGCGGCACATGGTACTTGTTGGCCTGGCGCCACACCGTCTCGGACTGCGGCTCGACCCCGTCGGCGCCGCTGAACACCACCACTGCGCCGTCGAGCACACGCAGCGAACGTTCTACCTCGATGGTGAAATCGACGTGGCCAGGGGTATCGATAATGTTGAAGCGGTACTTGTCGGCAAACTGCTTGGTCGAGCCTTGCCAGAAGGCCGTGGTGGCTGCCGAGGTGATGGTGATGCCGCGCTCCTGTTCCTGGGCCATCCAGTCCATGGTCGCGGCGCCATCGTGCACCTCGCCCATCTTGTGATTGACACCGGTGTAGAACAGGATGCGCTCGGTGGTGGTGGTCTTGCCGGCATCCACGTGGGCGACGATGCCGATATTGCGATACAGCTCGATGGGCGTTGTACGGGCCATGGCGGACTACCTGCGGATGGGCGGATTCCCCCACGTTAGCAGACCGGAAGAATCCTGCTTTACCGCCGGGCCGTCAGTCGGCCTGGGCCTGCAGCGTCCATTGGCCGTCCACTTCACGGGCCAGGCCGCTGGCGGGCAGCAGGGCCAGCAAGCGCTCGTGCAGGGCGCTGTCGGTGAAGGTCTTGAGCTTGGTCATGTCCAACGCGCCGACCAGGTTAAGCTCTTCCTTGTGGTACGACAGCCAGGCTTTTTTCAGCACCAGCAGCACGTCGCTGCCTGCTGTGTTGGCGAAGCGGCGGTTGAGCTGGCGGCCTTCGAGGGTGAAGTTGTGCGCGTGGCTGTAGCTGCTCTGGTCGCCGCCGTCACGGCAGCGGTGGCACTGGCACGGGCCTTCGGCGAACGCGTTGCGCAGGTAGCTGTTGAAGTCCACGACGGGCTTGAGGGACAGGCGTTTGTCGACCTCGAACAGGTCGGCGATCAGGGGTTCTTCGGCGCTCACTCGGGATCCTCGTGTGGTGTGGCGTGCATCGGCGGGCACCCTAACAGATCGGGGCGGGGGAGGCCATTTTGATCTGACGATGCGGGCTGGTATGGCGCCAGTAGAGACAACAGCGAAAGGCTGCCGTACTCTACGCGCCCAAACGCCTAGACATCCTATTGAGGTAGCCCCGCTTGAGCAGCAAGTTCCCGTACACCGCCACCGTGACCATCAGCGCTGAAGACCGTGGGGGCGACATCGAGGCTTCGGAAAACCCCAGCATGCGCGTGGGCCTTGAAGCGGTGACCGAAACCCTGAAAAAGGTGCATTTCGTCGGTACGCTCGCAGCTCCCGAAAAGCCGGCCACGCACATCTGCGTCACCCTGGAAAACGGCCTGACCTACTACGGCCCGATCGTCAACGGCCACGCCGAACTCGAAGGTGGTTGGATCGCCTTCGAGTCCGACATGCTCACCCCCGAAGAACTGGGCCTGTAAGCCTCAGTTCACTTCAGCCAGGCACTGCTCGAGGATATCCAGCCCTTCTTCGAGCACCTCGGCTTCGATGGTCAGCGGCGCCAGCAGGCGAATGATGTGCCGCGCCTTGCCGCTGGGCATCAGCAGCAAACCTTTGGCCCGCGCCGCTTCCATGACCTTGGCCAAGTGAGCCGGTGCCGGGCTGCCGTCGGCATTGACGAACTCGATGCCGCGCATTGCGCCCACGCCGGTCAGGCGCCCGATGAATGGATGCTGCTTTTTCCAGCGTTCTACACGGTTGACGATGGCCTGCTCCTGGCGCTCACCCCAGGTGGCGACGTTCTCATCGGTCATCTGCGCCAAGCTTGCCAGCGCCGCCGCGCAGGCAATCGGGTTGCCCGAGTAGGTCCCGCCCAGGCCGCCCTTGGGCAGTGCAGCCATCAAGTCCTTGCGGCCGACCACTGCACCCAGTGGCATACCGCCAGCGATGCTTTTGGCCAGCAGCAGCAGGTCTGGCTCGATGCCCAGGCGAGGGAAGGCAAAGCGCTGACCGGTACGGCCAAAGCCTGACTGGATCTCGTCGATGATGATCAGAATCCCA